>JBKPCO010000019.1:0-19021 GCA_046727415.1 Candidatus Methylomirabilota bacterium | reverse complement strand
TGCTACCTGCCTAACCAGCCGACGCCGCGCCGCGCATTCGCGATCGGTGAAGCGATCGCCGACGCGGTGGCCGAGTGGAAGAACGACGCGTCGGTCGCCGTCATCGCCTCGGGCGGCCTGAGCCACTTCGTGGTCGACGAGAGGCTCGACCGCGCGCTGCTCGGGGCGCTCGAGCGCAACGACGCCGCGGCGCTGCGCGCGATCCCCCGCCAGTGGCTGCACTCCGCCGGCTCGGAGACCTTGAACTGGATCGCGCTGGGCGGCGCCATGCAACGGGCGCGACTCAAGATGGAGCTCCTTGACTACGTCCCGGTCTACCGCACGCCGGCCGGCACCGGCGGCGGCTGGGCCTTTGCCCGCTGGCGCTGATCAGCACCGAAGACACAGAACGATGTGATGGTAAGGTAACCGTATGGCGCAGCCTCTCATCACTTCCTCACCGGAGGTCCTGAGCGGCACACCCGTTTTCGCTGGAACGCGTGTGCCGGTTCAGGCGCTCCTGGACTACCTTGAGGGCGGCGAAACCATCGACGATTTTCTTGGGGGGTTCCCTACGGTCAAGCGGGAACAGGTCGTGGCGTTCCTGGAAGAAGCCGCGGCGCGGATGGTGGTTAGAGCTTCGTCGTGAGAGTGCTTCTCGACGAGTGCGTCGACCGACGCCTCGCGCGAGACATTGTCGGACACGACGTGACAACAGTGCCGGAAGCTGGCTGGGCCTCGCTGAAGAACGGGGAGCTCCTCTCCCATGCGGAAGGCGAGTTTGCAGCTTTCATCACTGTCGATCGCAACCTTCCGGCCCAGCAGGATCTTTCGCGTTTCAACATCGCCGTGATCGTCTTGCGGGCACGATCAAATCGCGTCACTGACCTTCGCCGACTGATCCCTCAGCTGCTGGCAGCCCTTCCCGGCGCCAAACCGGGAGATGTCACATGGGTGGGCGTCTGATCGCGCAAAGCGGACGAGTCAGTGGCCGGTGGTCCGCAGGTACACCGAATCGACGTTGGCGCTGACGCGTAATCCACTCGTCGCCGTTCTCAGGCGATGGGTGTGGCGCGGGCCGCTGGCGGAGCCCTTCGAGCCCTACGCGCGCGCCCTCAGCGACCACTGGGCGCGGAAGCGCCCCGTGCGCTTCTACCTCCGTGGAACGTTCGGCCCCTTCGCGCGCCAGAGCTCGACCCAGGGGTTCGAGCCGATGAAGCATCGACGTGACCTCGAAAAAGCGGCGCTCGCGCTGTGTCGGGGCCGCGTCCTGGATGCCGGCGCCGGCACGGGACGACACAGCCTGCTACTCCGGGAGGCGGGCCTCGATGTCGTGTCCATCGATATGAGCCCGATCCTCGTGGAGCTGATGAAGCAGAGAGGTCTGGACCAGGTCTATCAGGCCGACATCTTCACAGCGGACCACGGCGTGTTCGACACGATCCTGTTTCTCCAGAACACCATCGGCCTGACGGGGACGCTTGATCGGCTGCGAGAGCTCCTCGCGGTGCTCAGGCCCCGCCTGGACCCTCGCGGGCAAATCGTGCTGGATTCCGTGTCTCCGCGGTACATTGCCGCGCCGCTGAAATATCCCGGCGAAGGTGAAATGCAGATCCTGTACCGCTCGCTCCTCGGCAGGCCCTTCCCGTGGCTCTGGGTGGACTTCAGCGCGCTCAGCGTGTGCGCTCGCGCGGCGGGATACGACGCCGAGCTGATGGCCCGCGGCCCCATAGAGAACGAATACCTCGCACGACTGACGCCGCGTCAGGAGGCTTCCGGCTAGGACGCTTCGATCTCAGTGCGCGGAGGTCAGGTCGGGCGCCTTGCGGGCGGCGTCGACGATCTGCAGGCGCCAGCCGTCGGGATCGCGCAGGTTCAGCACCGTCCGCCCGGTCGCGCGCACGTACACGGGCTCGACATTGGCGCTGATCCCGTGCGCCTGGAGCTCCTTGCGCGCCGCCGCGACGTCGGAGACCTGGAAGGCGATGTGGTTGACCCCGATCGCCTCCTCTCCGCCGACCCGGTGTATCTCGAACACCGGCTGGTTGTCGCCGGGCAGCTGAAACTCGACGGAGTCGCCATGATGCTTGGTCCGCAGGCGCTCCTGGAAGCCGAGCGCGCGGAAGAGCGCCACGTATTCCTCGAAGCGGTTCACGATCAGCTCGATGTGGTCGATCTTGGTGACGGCCATCCCGGGGTGCCCTCCGCTACGCCTTGAAAGTCGAGGTCACCGTCTGGTGACCGCCGTTGTCGGTGTATGCCTCTTCCCGGTACAGGCCAAGCGCTTCCAGCACCGGCCGGTCCTGGATCGAGAACAGAATGGCCGCGTCACGCGTGGAGCGATTGGCGTGCTCGTGCAGCGCCCAGGACGGGAGCACGATGATGTCGCCCCGGTCCCACATGAAGCGATTGCCATCGATGATCGTCTCGCCGCTCCCCTGCACCACGTAGTACACGGCACTGCCGGTGTGGCGATGGGCCTTGAGCCGCTTGCCCGGGCGGATCATCTGGACCCAGCACGCCATGGTCGGCAGCAGGGCGCGTCCGGTTTGCGGATGCGTGTACTCGAGGGCCAGGTCGTCGCACTCGTCGCCGGCCGCGTCGCGGAGCGATCCCAGCGACTGATACGTCTTGTCCCAGGAATACAGGAGCAGCGGCGAGGACTGCGGCCGCTCCTTCACCCACGTCGGCGTGAGGCTCGCGTGACCGTGCAGGTTGACCGACGCGTTGGTCGGCTTGGTCAGCGGCACCTGCCGCTCCGAATAGAACTGGAAGAACATCGCGTTCAACGCCTGCACCAGCGGGACGTCGAGGCCGTCCATCCAGACCACGAGCTTGTCGGTCTCGTTGCCGTGGTCGTGCCACGCCCAGCTCGGCGTCAGGATGAGATCGCCCGGCGCCATGTAGACGCGCTCGCCGTCGACAGCGGTGTAGGCGCCGCTGCCTTCCATGATGAAGCGGATCGCCGTCGGCGTGTGACGGTGAGCGCGCGCCACCTCGCCCGGCAGCAGGATCTGGACCGCGGCGATCATCGTGTTCGTCGTCGCCCACTTGCCGTCGAGGCCCGGATTGAAGAGCTGGAGCGCCCGGCGTTCCTCGCCGACCGGCACGGCCTCGGCAGCCTCGCGCACCATCGCATCGAGGACCGGGGCCTTCCACATGTATGGGATCGCCTTCGACTCGGGGTGGCGCGTCATCTGGCTCGCCAGCTCCCAGAGCCCGTACATGTGGGCGGCGTGCATCCGGTCGTGAAACTCCTGCACCGTCGCCGTCGCGGCTTGATTGCTCATCGCATGCCTCCCGCCTTCAGATCGTAGAATCTCAGCGCGTTCTGCCCGAGGATCTTCGCCTTCACGCGCGGCTCGATGTCGCCGCGCTTCATCAGCTCGTCGACCGTGTGCGGCCACTCGCTATCCCAGTGGGGATAGTCGGAGGCGTAGAGGATGTTGTCCTCACCGACCCAGCCGACCACGTACGGGATCGTCTTCTCCTCGGGCTCGCAGGAAAAATAGGCGCGCCCGCACGTCATGTACTCGCTGGGCTTGGCCTTGCAGAGCGGCGCATCCCACGGGCGCTTCTCGAACTCGCCGTCCATGTGCTCCATGAAGAACGGCACCCACCCGGCGCCGGATTCCATGAAGCCGATCCGGAGGCGCTGGAACTTCTCGAAGAGACCACCGTAGACGCAGCTGATCAGGGAGATCATCTGCTCGGGCGCGTGCGTCCAGGTGTGCAACGCCAGGAAGTTGCTGAAGCGATAGGGGTCGCCGGTCTCGCTGCCCGAGGCGTGCATGCCCACGGGCACGCCCAGGCGCTCGGCCTCGGCGTAGATGGGCCAGAAGAACGGCTCGGCGACGTTGCGCCCGGGAATGAAGGTCGGGAACATCAGCCCGACCAGGCCGAGCTTCGACACCGCGCGGTCGAGCTCTCGGGCGGCCTCCGTCGGATCCAGATAGGGCACGATCGCCACGCCTTTGAGCCGCGTGGGATCGGCCTTGCACCAGTCGGCGAGAAAGTCGTTGTAGGCCCGGCAGAGCGCGATCTGGTAATCCGCCTCGCGGATCTCGCCGATGCGCAGGGCCGACGTGGGATAGAGAAACGCGAGATCGATGCCCTCCTGGGCCAGGTCGGCTATCATCTCCTGCGGTGTGTTGGGATCGCGACCCATGTCGCCATTGGGGGCTTGGCGGCGGTCCCACTGGGCGCCCGGGAAGAACGCGATCCGCCGGCGGTACTGCTCCGGGAGGTATTTCTGGTAGCAGCGGTGCGGGAAGTCCATGACGTGACCGTCACCGTCCACGATGTAGATGCCGTCGCGCATGACGCCCTCCTCGATCCGTCGGCGCGCCTTGGCCGGCGGGGCCCCAGCCCCGCGACGGCCTGCGGCGCGCACATCTCGCGCTCGACCCGGCTCTCCGGGGCCCCTAGCCTATCCCAAGCAGCGCCCGCTTGCCGAGTTGCCCCTTAGATGGTAGAAGCCGCCTCATACGCGGAGGCGTCTCATGATCCTGATCATCGGCGGCATGGGCTTCATCGGCCTGAACACGGCGCTCAGGTTTCTCGAGGTCGGCAAGCCGGTTGTCGTTTCGCAGCACAGCGCCCGCCGGGTTCCCGACGTGCTCAAGAGCGAGATCGGTACGCGTGTCCAGGTGGCGCAGCTGGACGTGACCAATCCGTACGAGCTGTTCGAGGTGGTGCGTCGCCACCGGATCGAGAGCATCGTGAACCTCATAGCGCCGCCGGCGCGCAGCCTCTCCACTCAGGCCGACTATCACCTCTACACGGCCGGCCTCCAGAACGTGCTCGAGGCCGCGCGCACGTTCGGCCTGCGCCGCGTGTCGCTGGGCAGCTCCGTGGCCGTCTATGGCGGCATTCCCTCCGGGCCGTACCGCGAGGACGCGCCACTGCCGATCAATTCGCCGACCCAGGTCTCGGCCTTCAAGAAGGGCATGGAGATGCACGCGCATTTCTACGCGGCCCAGACGAAGATCGACGTGGTCGCGCTGCGCATCGGCAGCATCTATGGCCCCCTCTACTACAGCATGCACAACCCGATCAGCCGCATGTGCCACGGCGCGGCGCGAAACGTCGAGGCCGACTTCAGCGACCGGCCGGACGGCAAGATCTTCGAGGACGACCAGGCCGACTGGACGTACGTGAAGGACGTGGCCCGCGGCATCCAGCAGATTCACATGGCGGAAAAGCTCAACCACCGCGTGTTCAACATCGCCTCGGGCCGCGCCACGTCGAACCGCGACGCGTTCCAGGCGGTGCTGAAGGCGGTGCCGGGCGCAAAATGCTCGGCCCTCAAGCCGGGGAAGGCGCCCGGCGCCTCGACCAATCCCGCGACCGATCTCGGGCGGGCGGCCGAGGTCGGCTATCGCGCCGAGCATTCGATCGAAACGGGCATCGCGGCGTACATCGACTGGCTCAAAACGAACCCGCAGTAGGAGACCAATCATGGGACGACTGGACGGCAAGGTCGCGCTGATTAGCGGCGGAGCGCGGGGCCAGGGGGCGACCGAGGGGCGCATGTTCGTGCGCGAAGGCGCCGCGGTCGTGCTGGGCGACGTGCTGGACGACGAGGGCAAGAAGGTCGAGGCGGAGATTCGCGCCAACGGCGGTAAGGCGACGTACGTGCATCTCGACGTGACGCGCGACGCCGACTGGCGCGCTGCAGTCGCCACGGCCGAGCAGGCCTACGGCAAGCTGAACGTCCTCGTCAACAACGCGGGCATCCTCTTCCGCGCGAGTATCGAGAACACGACCGAGGCCGAGTGGGACCGCATCATGGCGGTCAACGTCAAGGGCGTGTTCCTCGGCACCAAGTGCGCCATCCCGGCGCTGCGCCGGGCCGGCGGCGGATCGATCATCAACATCTCCTCCGTGGCCGGGCTGGTTGGAAGCCCCCAGAACACCGCGGCCTACAGCGCGACGAAGGGTGCGGTGCGCATCTTCACCAAGTCGACGGCCATCCAGCACGCCAAGGACAAGATCCGCTCCAACTCGGTGCACCCCGGGCCGATCGCGACCGACATGATCAAGGACTCGCTCGAGAACAAGGACGCTTGGGAGCAGCGCCTGCGGCGGCTGCCGATGGGACGCGTGGGAACGGCCGAGGAAGTCGCGTACGGCGTGATATACCTCGCATCCGACGAATCGTCGTACATGACGGGTAGCGAACTGGTCATCGACGGCGGCACGACCGCCGAATAGGAGAGCGAACCATGGCACTGACACTCGCCGAAGCCAATCGCATCGTGCAGGCGGCCATCACCAAGGCCCAGGAGATGAACATCAAGGTGAGCGCGGCCGTCTGTGACGCCGGCGGCCGCCTGATGGCGTTCAACCGCATGGACGGCGCCATCTGGGGCTCGGTATACGGCTCGCAGGGCAAGGCCATCGCCTCGGCCGCGTTCGGGCGCGCCAGCGGCGAGCTGCAGGAGCGCGCCGGAAGCCCGATCATCCAGGGCATCGTCACTCATTCCGGCGGTCACATGATCCCGAGCATGGGCGCCGTGCCGATCATTCGCAACGGCGTGGTCGAGGGCGCCTGCGGCGTGGGCGGCGGGACTTCCCAGCAGGACGAGGACGTCGCGAAAGCGGCCGTCGCGAAGCTCTAGAGCCCGGCGGGCCCCATGGACGCGTTCGCTGCCGTGCGCACGCTTCTGGCCGTGCGCAGCTATCAGGCGAAGCCTGTGCCTGACGCGATCGTCCGCCGGATCCTCGAGGCCGGCCGCCTCACCGGGAGCGGGATGAACCACCAGCCCTGGCACTTCATCGTCGTGCGCAACCCCGAGACCTTGAAGAGCCTGGGAGCGCTCGCGTCGAGCGGCCCCTACATCGCCCAGGCGCCGCTGGCCATCGTCATCGCGACCGACAAGTCACGCTTCGCCGTGTCGGACGCGAGCCGGGCCATCCAGTCGATGATGCTCACGGCGTGGGCCGACGGCGTGGGCTCGAACTGGGTGGGCTTCGGCGGCCTCGACAAGGCCAAAGCCCTGCTCGACATTCCCGCCGGCCTCGACGTGCTGGCGATCCTGCCGTTCGGCTACCCAGCGCGCGCCGTGGGCAAGGGCCGAAAGCAGCGCAAAGCGCTCAGCGAGGTGGCGCACCTCGAGCGCTACGGGCACCCATTCGAGTAGCCAGGGCGCGCTACGCGCACGCCATGGCGTAGACCTGCGTGGCGCCCGCGGGCAGTGGGCGCTCGATCCAGCTCTCGCCGCTGTCCTCGCTCGCGAAGACCTCGCCGCCGTTGGTCGCGCAGAACATGCGCCGGGGCTGCCGCTGGTCGAACGCGAGGGCAAACATGGTGGTCTTCGGATCGAAGCCCATCTTCGCCCGGCTCCAGTTCGCGCCGCCGTCCTTGCTGCGGAAGAGCGCGCCGACATCGCTCTGGAAGTTCGAGCCCGCTGCGACCCAGATGGTCTTCGGATCGCCCGGCACCTCGCGAATGTCGCGGCAGTAGGTCTGTCCCTTCGCGTTCAGCGCCTCGATCCGCGCGCACGACCAGTGGCCGCCCTGGTCGGCGCTGATGAAGAGACCCGCCCGCGCGATGGCGAAAACCGTCCCGGGGCGCCAGCGCCCGACCAGGACGCCGTGCATGTCGACGGTATCGTCGTTCAGGTACTGGCCGTGGCTCACGCACTCCCAGCTCTCGCCGCCGTCGAGGCTCCTGATGATGCCGCCGACCTCGACGGCGCCGTAGATCTCGTCGGAATTCGTGGGGTTGACGGCCATCTTCAAGACGCGCTTCGCCGGATTCGACCCGGGCGCCACCGTGATCTCCGGGAAGCGCACGGTCACCGGGAGCTGGTGCCAGCGCTCGCCCTCGTCCTCGCTACGAAAGATCTCGCAGTTCTCGTAGCCGGCGTACATCACTCGGGAGTCACGGGGATCGAAGAGCAGGGACCACACAGGCAGCCCGTGGTCGGCGATATCGACCTTCTCCCAGTGATCGCCGTGGTCCG
This sequence comes from Candidatus Methylomirabilota bacterium, assembly GCA_046727415.1. Classification (GTDB taxonomy): domain Bacteria; phylum Methylomirabilota; class Methylomirabilia; order Rokubacteriales; family CSP1-6; genus AR31. Next base: position 11,072 of record JBKPCO010000019.1, on the reverse strand, counting down.
TGCTGCGGTAGGGGCCGTCCTGCGTCCCGACGTAAAGAGTGCCGGCCTGCTGGGGATGCGTGGCTATCGCGCGAATGGCCGGCGCCTCGGGGAGGCCGCTCGTGGCGAGCTCCCAGCGGTCGTCGCCGACAGCCATGCGATAGAAACCTGATTTGACCGGCCGGCCCGGAGCGGTTTCACCGGCGAGACCGACGTACACGTAAGACCGAGTCGCCATGGCGCCCTCCTTCGTCCCTAGTCCCGAAGCAGCCTCATCTCCGCGTCGACGCGATCAGACCACAGACGCATCCCGATGTCACGGAACAGTGCGGCAGCCTTCTCGGGGCGCTTCGCGGCTCGGCCACCAGGGCGTTTCCGCGGAAACGTCCCCCGGACAGGACCGCCGTCACGCGCTAGCATTCCCTCGGGAGGTGCGCCGTGAGGTACTACGACATCTCGCTCAATCTCTCGCCCGAAACCGTCCGCTGGGTCGTCGCGCCGCCGCTCGAGGTTCACGAACGCCGGCGAATGAGCCGGGGAGACGACGTGAACGCTACAGCCCTCACCGTGAGCGTTCATGCCGGCACGCACGTCGACGCGCCGCTCCACTTCGTGCCCGACGGGGCCGGGATCGATTCCGTCCCGCTCGAGCGGTTCATCGGCCCCGCTGTGGTGCACCACGTCGATGCGGACCGGTTCATCACCGAAGCCCACGTGAGCGCGATTCCACTCGAAGGGGCGACGCGCGTCCTGTTCAAGACGCGCAACTCGGATCTGCTGAAGCGGCGCGACTTCGAGCCCGACTTCGTGGCGTTCTCGCTGGGCGCCGCGCGCGCCCTGGTGGCACGCGGCGTCCGGCTGGTCGGGCTCGACTATCTCTCGGTCGCGCACGCCGACGAGCAGGTCCCGGTGCATCGGGCGTTCCTGGACCACGGGGTGGTGCTCCTCGAAGGGATCGACCTGTCGGAGATTGCGCCGGGGCGCTACGAGCTGATCTGCTTTCCGATCCGGCTCCGCGGCCTGGATGGTGCGCCGTGTCGGGCCGTGCTCAGAGATCTGGAAATCTGACTCGCCCGAGCTCGGGCGTTTCACCCGAATTGGTGACGGCCGAGCGGCTCACGGCGCTCGGGCTCGACTGCGACAAACATTGCGCTGAGCGGGCAGGTTCACCACCTCAGCAGAGGCCGAGCCGCGATGGCACGCCCTTAGCATCTCTTCGCGAGGGCCATGCTTGTCCTATGCGCCTGGTGCTGTCGCGAAGGCCTCCCCGGCTACCTGGGCGAGCGCGAGCCGCTCGACAATCCGGAGGCGACGCACGGGGTGTGCGCGCAGCATAAGGCCCGGCTCCTGGAGTCGCTGCCCTCGCGCTCGTTCCCCGAAGTACAGTTGCTCATCGTCGTGCATCAGCACAGCACCGTGCTCTACGAGAAGCTCGCGAGACTTTTCGCGGGAATCTCTCGCGTGAAGGTGATCGTGGACCGCCGGGTCTCTGACGAGTTCGGCCCCGAGAGAGCCCGCCGCATCCGCAAGGGCAAGCCCTCGCTTCTCGGTGGCTGGACCATCGTGCGATTCACGCCCAAGTCTCGCGTCCCATCTGGTCCCTGGCTTCCCCGCCCGCTCAGCACATCGATACAGGGCACGGCGCATCCCTCCTGACGCCCACGGCGTCTCAGTTGGTAAGTTAGCGGTATCCGAGCCTTCAGAAGGGATGCGGACTGGATCGGGCAACAGATGCGGCCCGGCTGCGCAGGCCGGGCTGCGGGAGTCAGAGACATGAGCAAGAAGCTGGAAGGAAAAGTCGCGGTCGTCACTGGAGCCTCGAAGGGAATCGGCGCGGGCATCGCGAGGGCGCTGGCCGGCGAAGGCGCATCGGTGATCGTCAATTACTCGTCGAGCAAGCAGGACGCCGACCGCGTGGTATCGGAGATCTCACGCGGCGGCGGCAGCGCCATCGCGGTCCAGGGCAATGTGTCCAGGCAGGCGGATGTCCAGCGCCTGTTCTCCGAGACGACGAAGGCGTACGGCCGGCTCGATATCCTGGTCAACAACGCCGGCGTCTACGAGCTCGCGCCACTCGAAGGTGTGACCGAGGATCTCTTCCACAAGCACTTCGACGTCAACGTGCTCGGCCTGTTGCTGACAACGAAGGAAGCGGTGAAGCACATGGGCCCCGGCGGAAGCATCATCAACATCGGCTCGGTCGCGAGCTCGCTACTGACGCCGAACTCCGCCGTGTATGCGGCGTCGAAGGCCGCCGTCGACGCGATCACCGGCGTGCTGGCCAAGGAGCTCGGCCCGCGGAATATCCGGGTGAACTCGATCAACCCGGGGATGATCGAGACGGAGGGCACTCACACCACCGGCTTCGTTGGAAGCGACTTCCAGAAGATGGTCGAGACGCAGGCGCCCCTCGGACGCATGGGGCAGCCGGACGATATCGCACCGACAGCAGTCTATCTGGCGTCGGCGGACTCGAAGTACATGACGGGCGAGACGCTGACCGTGTCGGGTGGCCTGAAATAGCGTAGAGTGGAGTCGTGTCATCGAGACCGCGCGCGGTGATCACGACTCCATTTCCCACGCCGGCCGCGACGGCGCGCATACTCGGCGTCCCGGCCAAGCGCTACCGTGAGCTCCGGGAGATGGTCACCGCGGCCCTCGCCCGCTTTCACAAGGGCGCCGCCGGGAAGGACACCGCGATGAGGCGGCGGTCGCGCCGGACCTGACCGATCGCTGAGCGATACTCGCCACAGAGCGTCTTTCTCAACGTTCCCTACGATCCGCGCTACGAGAAGCTATTCATCGCCCTCATCGCGGGGCTCTCCTGCTTCGGGTTGCTCCCGCGAGCGACGCTCGAGATCCCCGGGCCGACGAGGCGGCTCGATCGCATCCTGGACCTGATCGCGGCGTGTCGTTACTCGTTTCACGACCTCAGCCGGGTCCAGCTTTCCCGCAGCGGCGCGCCGCGGTTCAACATGCCCTTCGAGGCCGGCCTGGCTGTCGCCATCGCGCGCTCGCGCCCGGATCACCAGTGGTTCCTCCTGGAAGCACGCGCGCACCGAATGCAGAAGACACTGAGCGATCTGGGCGGGACCGATCCTTACATCCACCGCAACAGCCCGCGGCAGCTGCTCGTCGCGCTCACCGACGCCCTGGTGCGGGTGGCCCGACAGCCCACGCTGGACGAGCTCGATGAGGTGTTTCAGCTCCTGCGAACGGAGGCGAACGCGATCCGCAGAAGCCATGGCACGCTGTTCGGAACGCGCGCCTTCAGGGACCTGGTCGTCGTGGCGGTCGACTTCGCCACGCGCATCGGCCCCTCAGCCGATCGCTAACGGCTCGATCGGACCGCGGACTGGAGACCGATCGGATCGGTGGCGGATGATCGATCGCTATGGCTCCGGCGGCCGGCGGCTCGCCCACGGGCGAACCGCCTCGAGCGCCGCCGCCGCTCGCAGCACCAGCACATCTTCGAGGCGTCGCCCCACGATCTGCAGCCCCACGGGCAGGCCGCTTGCCGTCCACCCGGCGGGCACCGAGACCGCGGGCTGGCCGCTGTAGTTGAACGGATAGCAGAGCGTCCAGCCCAGGTGCGTCACCTCGCGGCCCGCCACCTCGCGCGGGCCGACGAGGCCGAGCGGGAAGGCCGGCAGGGATAGCGTAGGTGTGAGCAACAGGTCGTAACGCTCGAAGAATCGCCGGAGCGCATCCGTGAGCGCCTGGCGGGCGGCAACGGCACGCAGATAGTCCACCACGCTGAGCCCTGCCGAGGCTTCGGCATACCTGACCAGCTCCGGATCCATCCTGGCCTTCTGCTCCGGCGAGCGCGTCGCATGGGCGCCGGCCTGAGCGCCGCCGTAGAGCACTTTCAGAATCTGGCTCGGATCGCCCAGGTCGGGGCTCGCCTCCTCGACGGTCAGGCCGAGCTCCGCGAAAGAGCGCGCCGCGGCCTCCGCGATGTCTCGCGTCTCCCGCTCTACCGGCGCGAAGCCGAGATCGGGTGACCAGGCGATCCGAACCGGCGTACGACCGCTTCGCGCCTGCGCGCCCCGCGCGCCTGGAAGTGGCTCGCGGCACGCGGCCAGGTAGTCCGCGCCGTCGTCGGGAAGCGCGAACGCGTCGCGACGATCGTGGCGGGCGATCGCGTTCATCATGAGCGCCACGTCGCGCACCGTGCGCGCCAGCGGGCAGACGTGGGCGACCAGCTCGTTGCCCCCGGCGGCCGGGTACATGGGCACGCGCCCGAACGTCGGCTTGTGGCCGACGAGCCCGCAGAAGCTGGCGGGGATGCGGATCGAGCCGGCTCCGTCGGAGCCGAGAGCCAGCGGCGCCAGCCCGGCCGCGACGGCCGCCGCACCGCCGCCGGTGGATCCGCCGGGCGTGCGCGTCAAGTCCCATGGATTGCGCGTCTCGCCGAACAGCGGATTGTCGGTCGAGCCGCGCCACGCGAACTCGGGCAGATTGGTCCACCCGATCAAGATCGCGCCGGCCGCTCGCAGTCCCGCCACGCTCGGCGCATCTTCAGGCGCGACAAAATCCGCCATCAGGCGCGAGCCGTACGTGGCGCGCTCGCCGGCCGTCCAGAGGTTGTCCTTGATAGAGACGGGCACGCCGTGGAGCAGGCCGAGCGCCCGGCCGGCCATCACCGCTTGCTCCGCCGCCCGCGCCTCGCCGAGAGCGCGCTCGGCGTGGACGAGGACATAGGCGCCCAGGCTCGGGTTGAGCCGCTCGATGCGCTCGAGCACCGCGCGAGTGACCTCGACGGGCGAGAGCGCGCGGCGGCGGATCAGCTCCGCCAGCTCCACGGCGGGAGTGAAGCAGAGGCCCGCTGCGTCCATGTCAGCTCTTCCTCGCGCGGTCAGCGCTCGCGGCGCTGGCAATGCCAGCGGCGCCAGCGCCCGCGACACGAAGCGCCTCTGCGAGCCGCCAAGCGGTGAACGGCTGGCGGCCGGCTGCAACGCCCAGCGGCGCGAGAGCGTCAGCCACGGCGTTCGAGATCGCCGCCGAGGCGCCCATCACACCGCCCTCGGCCATTCCCTTCATGCCGAGCGGCGTGTTCGGATCCAATCGCTCGACGTGCTCCACCTGGAGCTGCGGCACCACCGAGGCCGTCGGCAACGCGTAGTCGAGCAAGGTCGCACTGAGGTTCTGTCCGTTCGTGCCGTAGACGACCTCTTCCAGGAGCGCGCCGCCCAGCCCCTGCGCGGTAGCGCCGTGAAGCTGGCCCTCGACGATGCGGGGGTTCAGCATGCGCCCGCAGTCCTCGACAATTGTGTAGCGCGGGATCGTCAGCGTGCCCGTCTCCGAATCGATTTCCACCTGGCAGATGTGAGTGCCGCTCGAGAACGTCAGCGGCGGGGGATCGAACGCGTGGGTCGCCTCAAGTCCGGGCTCCATGCCGGGCGGCAGCTCGAGCGGCGCAAGATAGGCCTTCTGGGCGAGCTGGGCGATCGTCAGGCTCGCCGCCGGCGTGCCGCGCACGCGCACCGAGCCGCCGACCAGCTCCAGATCGGCGAGCGGCGCCTCCAAGAGATGCGCCGCCATCCGCAGGAGTTTCCCCTTCACGACGCGCGCCGCGCCGAGCGCCGCCCCCGCGCTCACCACGCCGCCGCGGCTGCCGCGCGTACCCATGCCGTATGGCGCGGCGGCCGTATCGCCCGACTGCACGCGCACGCGCTCGATCGGCACCGTCAGCGCGTCGGCCAGTGCCTGGGCGACTGTCGTCAGGTGACCCTGGCCCTGGCTGACGACGCCGATCTGGGCCGAGACGGCGCCACTCGGCTCAATCCTGACGATGGCAGCATCGTGACCCGAGCCGGCGATGCCGGCCGTCTTGTAGAATTCCGAGCCGTACGTGTTTGGCTCGACGTAGGTGGCGACCCCGAGCCCCACAACCCTTCCGGCCGCACGCGCCTCCTTCTGCGAGCGCCGGGCTTCCTCGTAGTCGAACGCCTTGAGAGCCCGCTCGAGCGTGTCACGCGGATAGACCGACCGGTAGACGAGCTGCGTTGCGGTCGTGTACGGCAGGTCCGTCTCCGCGAGCATGTTCTTGCGGCGCACCTCGATCGGGTCCAGCTCCAGGGCGCGAGCCACAGCGTCGATCGTGCCCTCGGTGACCCAGCTGCAGATCAGCATCGGCGCGCGGTACGGCCCGGCCGGGCACTTGTTCGTCAAGACGGCCGTGATCGCATAGCGGTAGTCACGCAGCCGGTAGGCGCCAGGGACCATCATCCCGACGACGCGTGCCATGTAGTTCGCCGGGAAGTACGCATACGCGCCGAAGTCGGTGACGATCTGGACGTCCACGCCGAGGATGGTGCCGTCGGCCTTCACCCCTGCCTTGACGTCGACGATGTCCTCACGTGCGTGAAGCGACGCCAGGAGGTTCTCGCGGCGGGTCTCGATCCAGCGCACCGGACGGCCCAGGAGGCGCGACGCCGCCGCCGTGGCCAGCTCCTCGCGGTAGAGCGGAATCTTCTGGCCGAAGCCGCCGCCCACGTCCGGGGTGATCACCCGCACCGCACTCTCCGCGATGCCCAGCCGCGCCGCCAGCGCCGAGCGCATCGGATGCGGGATCTGCGTCGAGTGCCAGAACGTGAGCGTCTCGTCGCCGGGCTGCCAGCTCGCCAGGCAGCCGCGCGGCTCCATCGGCACGTGCGTCTGGCGGCCTTGATGGAAGCGCACGGCGACGACCTTGTCTGCCGCGGCGAGCGCCGTCCCGATGTCGCCGTGGGTGAAAACGCCCTGATAGGCGCGATTCGCCGGGATCGTCTCGTCGACCAGTGGCAGCCCTGAATCCTGCGCGTGCTCGGGATCGACCACGGCCGGCAGCGGCGCGTACTCGACGTCGACGAGGGCGCAGGCGTCCTCGACCTGATCGCGCTGCTCGCCGATCACGCACGCGACGAGATCGCCGACGAAGCGGACCTTGTCCGTCGGCAGGGTCGTCATCTCCATGGGCAGGAGCCCCTCGATCGGCGGCGCGATCCTGAGCGGCGCCGTCACGCGCACCAGGTCGTGGCCCGTGAGCACCGCGACGATGCCGGGCTGGCGGCGCGCGGCTTCGGCGTCGATCCGGAGAATACGTGCGTGAGCATGAGGGCTGCGGACGAAAGCGGCATGTAGCATGCCCGGCGCGGTGAGGTCACCGACATAGCTGCCGCGCCCGAGGACCAGCTTCTTCGTCTCACGCGGGCTCAGCGCCGCGCCGACGTAGGACATGGGGGGTCATCATACTCTGTGCTACCTTCGCGCGGGGAGGAGTCATGGCAGACGAGATGGACCCGAAGACGAACCCGATCGGGACCGAGCTGGTGTACGAAGACGACGCCGTGCGCGTCTGGCGAATCGAGCTGGCGCCGGGGGAAATGGCCGGCTGGCACACGCACTACCTGGACTACACCACGGTCGTCGTCGAGGGCGACGTGGTCGAGCGCCCGAACGCCGACGGCACGGTGGATCGCATCGAGGTGAAGCCCGGCGCGATCATGCGCTGGAACCAGGGCACCCTGCGGCACGCGCTACGCAACGTGGGAACGAAGACGTTCCGCAACGTCATCGTCGAGGTCAAGGGCCGGCGCACCGGCGCCTGAACAGCGCCCCGCGGGCATCAACGAGGAGACATCATGGACGAGACAACATTGACCCGGCGCGATGCGCTGCGTCTGCTGGGCCTGACCGCCGCCGCCACGACGCTGCGCCCCGGCTTCATCGCCGAGGCCGCGCCCACCGGCGAGGTGAAGATCGGTCTCGCAGCCGAGCCGAACACCTTCGACCCGCACCTCACCGTCGGACGCAACACCCAGATCTTCATCGCCAACGTTTACGACGGGCTCACAGCGCGCGATGCGCAGGGCAACCTGATCCCGGCGCTCGCCGAGTCCTGGAAGCGGCTGAACCCGACGACATGGCAGTTCACGCTGCGCAAGGCGGTGAAGTTCCACAACGGCGACGATTTCAACGCCGACTCGGTCAAGTTCACCCTCGACCGCGCGACCAATCCAGAGACCAAGGCCACCATCAGCTCCGAGCTCAGCACGATCGCGAGCACTGAGATCGTCAACGCCAACACCGTGAACGTGACCACCAAGACGTCGGACTTCCTCCTGCCGGTGCGCCTGGGCGAGCTGTTCGGGCTGATGCTTTCGCCGAAGCACACGAACGCCATGGGCAAGGAGGCCATCGCCACCAAGCCCAACGGCACCGGTCCGTTCAAGCTGGTCGCGTGGACGAAGAACGAGCGGCTGGTGCTGGAGGCGAACGAGAGCTACTGGCGCGGCGCGCCGAGCGTGAAGACGATCGTCGTACGCCCGATCCTCGAGGACGCCGCGCGCATCGCGGCCCTGCAGGCCGGCGAGGTGGACCTGATCGCGCCGGTGCCCCACGTGCGCATCGCCGAGCTGCAGCAGAACAGCAAGCTGGCGATCAAGACCATCGCCGCGCCGCGCATCTTCCACGTGACGATCGACGTGCGCAAGCCGCCCTTCGACAACGTCAAGGTGCGCCAGGCGCTCAACCACGCGGTCGACGTGAACGCAATCTTGAAGACGCTCTACTTCGGGCACGGCACGCGTCTGGCGACCGTCGTCGACAAGGGCGCGCTGGGCTACGACCCGAGCGTGCAGCCCTACCCGTACGACCCGAACAAGGCCAAGGCGCTGCTCGCGGAGGCCGGCTTCCCGAACGGCTTCGAGACCGAGTTCGACAGCTTCACCGGCAGCATCGCCGATCATTCCAAGCCCGCCGAGGCGATCGTGGGCTATCTGCAGAAGGTCGGCATCAAGGCCAAGCTCAATGTGTTCGAGTTCTCGACGTTCGGCCCGCGCCGCGTGCAGAACCAGACCTCGCCGCTCTTCATCTACAGCATCGGCGACGCGTACCTCGAGCCCTCGTGGGTGATCCGCTGGCTCACCCAGGGCGGGCTCGGCATGCACTACAAGAACCCGAAGCTCGACGAGATGCTGACGAAGATCGAGGCCACCGACGACCCGAAGCGGCGCGCGCCGCAGTACAGCGACGTACAGAAGCTCGTCAAGGACGAGGCGCCGTTCATCTTCCTCTATCAGGCCGACGCCGCGTTCGGGATGAGCGCCCGCGTCGACTACACGCCGCGCCCGGACGAGACCCAGTGGCTCTATCCGCTGAAGCTCCGGGGGTGAACGCGACCGGTTGAGCTGACGTGCGGGCCTACGTCGCGGGCCGGCTGGCGACCGCCATCCTGGTCATCTTCGGGGTGTCGGTCGTCTCGTTCTTCCTGACGTTCCTGACCGGCGACCCAGCCGAGATCATGCTGCCGCCGGGCGCGACGGCGGCGCAGATCGAGAAGTTCCGCGCGGAATGGGGCTTCGCCGATCCCCTGCCCGTCCAGTACTGGCGCTTCCTGAAGCGAGCCCTGCAAGGCGATTTCGGCGTCTCGCTGCGGCACGGCCAGTCGTCGCTGCCGCTGATCGCGGCACGGCTCCCGGCCACGCTGCAGCTCACGGTGACGGCGATGCTTCTGGCGATCGTGCTGGCGGTGCCCCTCGGCGTGCTGGCGGCCACCCACCGGGGCGGGCCGGTCGACCTGCTGGCCATGGGCGTGGCGCTGGTCGGCCAGTCGGTCCCCAACTTCTGGCTGGCGATCATGATGATCCTGCTCTTTGCCGTCTCGTGGGGGCTCCTGCCCACATCGGGACGCGGCGGCGTCGCGCACGTGGTCATGCCGGCCGCCGCCATCGCCATTAACCTGATGGCGCTGCTGACGCGCCTGGTGCGCTCCACGATGATCGAGATGCTCTCCGAGGACTACGTGCGCACGGCGCGTGCGAAGGGACTGCGCGAGGTATTCGTGACGGGCCGCCACGCCCTGCCGAACGCGCTGATTCCGCTCGTCACGGTGATCGGGCTGCAGTTCGGCTACATCCTCGGCGGAGCCGTGGTGATCGAGACCATCTTCACCTGGCCGGGTGTGGGACTCTTCACGATCCAGGCGATTCTCAATCGCGACTATCCGGTGGTCCAGGCCGCGGTGTTCATCCTGGCCACCGGCGTGGTGCTGATCAACCTGGCGGTGGATCTCCTGTACGTGTGGCTCGACCCGCGCATCAGGGTGACGTAGATGTGGCCACGGTTGCTGCGGCGGAGCACCCTGGCGAGCGCCGGCGCGGTGATCGTGGGCCTGGTGATCGTGGCCGCGCTTGCCGCGCCGCTTCTGGCCACCACCGATCCGATCGACCAGGATCTGTCGGTGGCCCTCAAGCCGCCGTTCTGGCGTGAGGGCGGATCGCTCGAGCATCCGCTCGGCACAGACCATCTCGGGCGCGACGTTTATTCGCGCGTGATCTACGGTGCCCAGATTTCGCTGACGATCAGCGTGCTGGCGGCCTTCCTCGGCGCCGTGGTGGGCGTGGCCGCAGGGCTGGTGGCCGGTTATCTCGGCGGAAAGGCCGACATGGTCATCATGCGCATCGCCGACCTGAACCTGGCCTTTCCCCTTATCTTGTTAGCGCTGGCCGTGGTGGCCCTGCTCGGCGCCAACCTAAAGAATCTCGTGATCGTCATGGCCATCACCACGTGGATGATCTACGCGCGCGTGGTGCGCGGCCTGAGCCTGGGCCTGCGCGAGCGCGAGTTCGTCCAGGCGGCCCGGGCGCTCGGGGCGCACGACGCGCGCATCATCGCCCGCCACGTCTTGCCCAACGTGCTGGCGCCGGTCATGGTGATCTGGACGCTCGAGGTGGCACGCATCATCCTGATGGAGTCGGCTCTGTCTTTTCTGGGCCTGGGCGTGCCACCGCCCACGCCGACCTGGGGACGGATGCTGGCCGAGGGGCGGGACTACCTGACGGTGGCGGGGTGGATCGCCGTCTTCCCCGGGCTCGCCATCCTGGTCACGGTGCTCGGGATCAACTTCCTGGGCGACGGGCTGCGCGATCTGCTCGACCCGCGCCTGCGGCGGCAGACTTAGCCGCGCGCTGGTCGAAATCGCCAACGTTTGGAGTGCCTCGGCTGGCCCCTCCTGGCACGCTCACAAAAGCCCTCGATCGTTTCGGGGGCCTTTGGTATTCATGAGGATGCGTGGAACTGACGATCGATCGCTACTGGGATGGTAAGCC
>JBKPCO010000018.1:0-31882 GCA_046727415.1 Candidatus Methylomirabilota bacterium | reverse complement strand
ACGCAGCAGAACCCGCAGCCGGCGAGGTCGAACCCGTGCATCCGGTTCATCGGCCCGGTCACGCGCGATCGCAGATCGAGCGCGGAGAAGGTGCGCTCCTCGGGCACGAACAGGTCGTTGACCTCGATGTCATGGCTGCCGGTGCCGCGCAGACCGCTCACGTCCCAGGTGTCGATGATCTGCGCGATCGACTTCGGATAGAAGTAGGCCATCCGGATTTCTTGATCGCCGTTGGGCCGCAGGCGCGGCTTGTCACCGTCGAAGACCTTGCAGGCGCCGTGCAGCGCCGAGGAGTGCATGCAGCCGCTGGCGAAGAACCAGTGGCCGGTGACCCGGTAACCGCCCGGGACGGCGACGGCGCGGCCGCGCGGGTTCGCGGAGCCCGCGGAGATGCCGACCGGGTCGCTGAAGAAGATCTGCCGCCGCACCTCCGGACCGAACTGCGCGCTCTGGCGGAGCGTATTGATCCCCATCGCCAGGCACCATCCGGTCGAGCCGTCCGCACGCGCGATCTCCTCGATCACCTGAAGTGTCGTCAGGATGTCGGCGCCGAGCCCGCCTTCGGCCTCTGGAAGCGCGACGCGGAACAGGCGGGCGCTGGCGATGTCCATGACCAGGTCGGGCGGAAGTTGGCGGGCGGCCTCGATCTCGGCGGCCCGTTTCCGGATACGCGGGGCGAGCGATCGCGCGATCTCGAGCGGCGTGGCGACGGCCGGAACCGGTTCGGTGATCATGGGTCTTGGCGGGCCACCGGCCCGTCGGTCTCGATATGCTGCGCCCGCGGCGGGCGAAACGTCAAGGAGCCTTTGCCCCGAGGTCGATGTGCAGAATCACCTCATCCTTGTTCTTGATCGTCCCCAGGACGGCGCGATAGGGCTGGTAACCGAAGCTCGACTGCTTGAACGTGAGCTGGGCCCGGCCGCGGAGGAGGCCTCCGTCAAGGGCGATCTGGGCGGGAAACTTGACCTCCTGGGCGACGCCGCGGATCGTGAGCCGGCCCGTCACGAGGAACCGCCCGTCGGGCTGCTTTGCGATCGAGGTCGACGCGAACGTGATCGCCGGGAAGCGCGCGACGGCGAGCTGGCCCTCGGACTTCATCGTCGCCTCGATGTCGGCGCGATCCTTGGCCGACGGCTCTCCCTCCAGACCGAATTTCCGCCGGGTAGCCGGCTCGTCGGCCTGGAGCGACCCGACCTCGACCTTCACCTCGATCGACGAGGCGTCCGGCCTCTGGGGGTCGTAGGCGATCGTGCCCGACAACGCGCGCGCCTGCACCACATGGTCATGGGCCAGCGTGGCCGCCACGCCGTCCTTGAACACCTGGACCACGAGCGCGCTCTGACCGGGGTCGATGGTGAAGGTTCCGGCCCAGCCGGGCTCGACCCCGAAGATTGAAACGTTGAAGAGCAACGCGACGCCGAGCGTCCGCCTCACACGTACTCCCGCTCGCGCCTTCGAATGGCGCGATAGCGGGCGAAGACGGCGCGCTCGTCCTCGAGGCCGAGCAGCGCCTTGAAGAAGCTCCCGCCGCGGAACGTGTGGGCCAGCATGGTCCGCCAGTTCCGAAGCACGAAGCGCGGATTGGCCTTCACGACCGCGCGCATGTGGCGGACCTTCATCCAGCGCTCGGCCCGCCAGCGGAGGAACTCGATCTCCTCGGCCGTCACGTGCTCGGTCCGGACAACGGCGGTTGTACCGTCGTACTCCTCGAGATTCTCGTTGATGACGAGGCCGCGCTCGCGAAACTCGCGCGTCATGGGCGTGCGCGGGTACGGCGTCGGATGCTGGATGTAGGGATAGTCGACCCAGCGCCGCGCGAACTCTAGATTCGCCTCGACGGACTCCAGCGTGTCGTCGGGATTGCCGACGATGAGGCCGCCCACGACGTACATTCCGTGCCGATGGAGGTGCTCGATCGCCGTCGTGGTGGCGTTGCCCGCGCCCTTGTCGCTCCCGCGCAGCGCGTTCTTCGCCCGGGCGCGCAGAAAGCGGAGATCGTCGTCCAGGATGTTCTCGATCCCGAGGAACACGTAGCGAAAGCCCGCGCGGCGCATGAGCGGCGCCAGCGTCGCGCCGTGGGCCGCGATGGCCGAGGTCATCGCCTGCACCAGGTAGTCGAGGTCGTCGAGCCCGGCGTCGATGATGGCCTGGCACAGCGCCTCGAACCGCCGGACGTTCAGCGTGATGTTGTCGTCCACCAGGAAGATCGCCTGCGCCCCGTGATCGCGCGCGTCGCGGATGTCGGCCAGGACGCGGTCGAATGTGAAGGTGTGAAAGTTCCGCCCGCGCATCTCGATGATCGAGCAGAAGCTGCAATCGAACGTGCAGCCGCGCGAGGTCTCCACGACATCGACCTGCTTGCCGAGGAACTCGTAGCCCCGGAGGACACGGGCGTCGCGCTTCGGCGGCCGGATCTCGCCGTCGGTGAGGCCGTGGACTGCGCGGTCCGGGTTGTGATGGAAGGCACCGCCCGTTCGGTACGAGAGCCCAGGGATCGCGTCGAAGCCGTCGTCCCTTTCGAGCGCTCGAACCAGCTCGCGGAAGATTAGCTCGCCTTCGCCGCGCACGATGAAGTCCACGCCGGAACCTGGATCGGTGTAGGCCTCGGCGGCCAGGCTCGGATCGTAGCCGCCGACCGCGATGCGAACGCCGGGTCGGAGCGCCCGCACCAGCTCGACGATACGCAGCGCGGTCTTTCGCTGGAAAGTCATGATCGACAGTCCGACCAGGTCGGGCCGATGCTCGCGGACGAGGCGCTCGAGGGTCGCACGTACCTCTCGCTGCACGAGCACGAGATCGGCGACGGCGACTCGATGCTGAGGATCGACGTTGCCGGCCAGCGAGCTGAGGGCACCGTTCGGCATGCGGATGCCCACCGTCGGCATGTGCTCGAACGAATCCGGCATCGAGGCCAGCAGGATGTTCATCCCGTGCCTGCATGATCGCACGGACCGCGAGTCCCGAGCCCGGCCGCACTCACTCCCCGGTGCCCGACACGACGTCAAATGAGACGACGGTCACTCCGTACGCTGCCGCGGGCGTCGCGAGCGAGATCTCGAAGTAGGCACGGCTGCTCGGCGGGATGTCGCCGATGACCCACCCCATCGTCTGCCCGACCGCGCGGCCCGCGGTGTCGAGCGACGCGACGCGGAGGCGGACGTCGGTGACTCGCAGACGGGAATCGTTGTAGACATAGCCCTCGATCTTCGTGAACGCGGGAGGGAGCGCCGGAACGCTCCACTCGGCTCGGAAGAACCCTCCGGCCGCCTCCGGCGCCATGGCGCCGGCTGGCGAGACCACGAGCCCGACGCCCAGGCACCAGATCGCTGCCAGCGCCGACCACCGAGTTTCCATCACTGCGCCCTCCGATGTCTGAATCGCCCGCGCAAGTGGGGATCGGGTGAGAACGAGATGAAATCGTTCTCACGCCGGATTCATGAAGGCCTCACCGGCGTGGTCGAGGGTGATGAGTGGAGGTGCGACATGAATCTTCACCGCGAGATGCGCGCGGCCTTCTTACTGTTCGCGCTGACGCTCGGCGTCGTCGCGCTCGTGGTGCCGGGCTCCGCGGGGGCCGCCCGGGCCGAGGTGGAACACTGGCGGCACGGCGACATCGCGCGCTTCCACCACGAAGACTTCGGGCGGTGGCGTGGCGGCCGCTGGTTTCACGGCGAGCACTTCGGCCGTCTGGGCTGGTGGTGGATCGTGGACGGCTCCTGGTTTTTCTACCCGGCGCCGGTCTATCCGTACCCCGACCCCTACATTCCGCCGTCCGCCGTCGCGGAGGCGCCGGCCCCACAGCCCACGCCGCAGTACTGGTACTACTGTCCGAGCGCCAACGGGTACTACCCGTACGTCATGAGCTGCCCAGAAGGATGGACAGCGGTAGCTCCGCGGCCGGCGCCCTAGTCGCGCGCGATGACCGAGACAGATTCGGCCGGCGGGGAGGGCCGGCGCTCCCCGGCGCGATTCCGCCGCTCATGGATCGCGCTGGCCGGCCTCGTCCTCCTTGCCGCCGTGGCGTGCGTCGCCTGGACCAGGCTAGAAAGCGCGCGCGCCGCGCGCGGCGCGACGCCCGCACCGCGCGTTCCCGTCGTGACGGTGCCGGCGCGGCAACAAGACGTGGGCATGTACCTCACTGGCCTTGGCTCGGTCACCCCGCTCAACACGGTCGTCGTGAAGAGCCGCGTCGACGGCCAGCTGATCGACGTCCGATTCCGGGAAGGCGACACGGTCCGCGCAGGCGATCTCCTGGCCGAGATCGACTCGCGTCCCTTCGCCGTGCAGTTGACCCAGGCCGAGGGGCAGCTGGCGCGCGACCAGGCCTTGCTCGAGAACGCGCGGCTCGATCTCGAGCGCTATCAGGTGCTGTGGTCGCAGGATTCGGCGCCGCGCCAGCAGCTGGACACCCAGGCGTCGCTGGTGCGGCAGTACGAAGGCACGGTCAAGAACGACGAGGGGCTCGTCGAGAGCGCGCGGGTCAACCTGGCCTACTGCCGCATCACCTCGCCGATCACCGGCCGGGTCGGGCTCCGCCTGGTGGATCCGGGCAACATCGTCCACGCCGCTGACACCGGCGGCATCGTGGTGATCACGCAGCTCACGCCCATCGCCGTCCTCTTCAGCCTGCCCGAGGACAGCATTCCATCCGTGCTCGATCGGCTCGCGCACGGGGCCCGGCTGCCGGTCGAAGCCTACGATCGCGAGCAGCGCCAGCGGCTCTCGGTCGGGACCCTCCTGACCATCGACAACCAGGTCGATCCCACAACCGGCACCGTCCGCCTGAAGGCCGAGTTCCCCAACGTCGATCACGCGCTGTTCCCCAACCAGTTCGTCAACGCGCGCCTGCGCCTGGACGTCAGGCGTGGCGCTACCGTGGTGCCGGCGGCCGCCATCCAGCGCGGCACGCGCGGAGCCTTCGTGTACGTGGTGCAGTCCGAAGGAACGGTCGCGGCGCGCCCGGTGACCGTCGCGATCAGCGACGGCGACACCGTCTCGATCGAGAAGGGCCTGAGCGTGGGTGAAGCGGTCGTAGTGGACGGGGCCGAGCGGCTCCGCGACGGCAGCCGGGTGCAGGCGCAGCTCCGGAGCAGCTCGTGAATCCCTCGGCGTTGTTCATCCGGCGGCCGGTCGCCACCACCCTCTTGATGGCGGCCATTTTCCTGGGCGGCGCCATCGCCTATCGTCTCTTGCCGGTCTCCGCGCTGCCGCAGGTCGATTACCCGACCATTCAGGTCATCACGCTCTATCCGGGGGCCAGTCCGGACGTGGTGGCATCGTCCGTGACCGCGCCGCTCGAGCGCCAATTCGGCCAGATGCCCGGGCTCAACCAGATGACGTCGACGAGCTCGAGCGGCAGCTCGGTGATCGTTCTGCAGTTCACGCTCAACCTCGGGCTCGACGTGGCCGAGCAGGAGGTGCAGGCGGCGATCAACGCGGCCTCCACGCTGCTCCCGTCCGATCTGCCGACCCCGCCCGTTTATAACAAGGTGAATCCGGCGGACGCGCCCATCCTCACGCTCGGGCTGACGTCGACGACGCTTCCGCTGCCCCAGATCGAGGATCTCGCCGACACGCGGCTGGCGCAGAAGATCGCCCAGCTGCCGGGTGTGGGCCTGGTCGCCATCAGCGGCGGCCAGCGGCCGGCCGTGCGCGTGCAGGCCAACCCCGCTGCGCTGGCGGCCTACGGACTGACCCTCGAGGACCTGCGCGCCGCGCTGGTGGCGGCCAACGTCAACCAGGCCAAGGGCAGCTTCGACGGGCCCGCGCAATCCGCGGTCATCGGCGCCAACGACCAGCTCCTCGTGAGCCGGGACTACCGGCCGCTGGTCGTCGCCTATCGCAACGGCGCGCCGGTCACCCTGTCGGACGTCGCCGACGTGATCGATGGCGCCGAGAACGTGCGCCAGGCGGCCTGGATGAACGACGTGCCCGCGGTGATCGTGAACATCCAGCGACAGCCGGGCGCCAACGTGATCGAGGTGGTCGACCGCATCAAGACCCTCTTGCCGCAGCTCAGGGCCTCCTTGCCCTCGGCGGTCCAGGTCTCCGTGTTGACCGACCGGACGGCGACCATCCGCGGCTCGGTCGAGGACGTGCAGTTCTCGCTGCTCGTCTCGGTGGCACTGGTCGTCATGGTGGTCTTTCTCTTCCTGCGCACCCTGGCCGGCACGGTTATCCCGAGCGTCGCCGTTCCGCTCTCGCTCGTCGGCACCTTCGGCGCCATGACGCTGCTCGGCTTCAGCCTCAACAACCTGTCGCTGATGGCGCTCACGATCGCGACCGGCTTCGTGGTGGACGACGCGATCGTCATGATCGAGAACGTCGCGCGCTACGTCGAGGCCGGCGACGCGCCGCGGGAGGCCGCGCTCAAGGGCGCCGAGCAGATCGCGTTCACCATCGTCTCGCTCACCATCTCGCTCATCGCCGTGCTCATCCCGCTCCTCTTCATGGGCGACGTGGTCGGCCGGCTGTTTCGCGAGTTCGCGATCACCCTGGGCGTGACGATCCTCATCTCGGCCGTCGTCTCGCTCACGCTGACGCCGATGATGTGCGCGCGGCTCCTGCGGCACACGCCGCCGGAGCGGCAGGGACGCCTCTACCGCTGGTCGGAGCGGATGTACGAGCGGGTGATCGCGGGCTACGGCACGACGCTCGCCTGGGTGCTCGGCCACCAGCGTGCGACCCTGCTGGTGGCCGTCGCCACCCTCGTCCTCACGGTCGGGCTTTACGTCGTCGTCCCCAAGGGCTTCTTTCCCGTCCAGGACACCGGCGTGATCCAGGCCATCTCCGAGGCGCCGCAATCGATCTCGTTCCCGGCGATGGCGGCGCGGCAGCGGGCTCTGGCGCGCGTGATCCTCCAGGACCCGGCGGTCGAGAGCCTCTCATCGTTCATCGGGATCGACGGCACGAACGTCACGCTGAACAGCGGGCGGATCCTCGTGAACCTGAAGCCCCTGGCCGAGCGGAAGGTGAGCGCGGTCGACGTCATCCGACGGCTCGGGCCCGCGCTCGCGAACGTCGACGGCATCACGCTGTTCATGCAGCCAGTGCAGGACCTGACGGTCGAAGACCGGGTGAGCCGCACCCAGTACCAGCTGAGCCTCGAGGATGCCGACGGCGCCGAGCTCAACGCGTGGGCGCCGAAGCTGCGCGACGCGCTCCGCGGGCTGCCGGAGCTCGCGGACGTGAGCAGCGACCAGCAGGACCAGGGGCTCGGCCTCGCGCTCGCGATCGACCGGCCGACCGCGTCGCGGCTGGGGGTCACGCCGCGCCTCATCGACGACACGCTCTACGACGCCTTCGGCCAGCGTCAGGTGTCCACGATGTTCACGCAGCTGAACCAGTACCGGGTCATCCTCGAGGTCAAGCCCGAGTTCCGGCGGACTCCGGCCGGGCTTCGGTTCGTCTACGTGCGCGGCACAGCCGCGCCCTCGCCGGCGTCCCCCGTACCGGGGGCCGCCGCGGCCGCGCCGCTCGACACGATCACGCGGGTCACCGAGACCACGGCGCCCCTCGCCATCGCCCGCCAGCGGCAGTTCCCGGCGGTGACGCTCTCGTTCAATCTGGCCCCCGGCGCCTCGCTCGGCTCGGCGGTGACCGCCATCGAGGCGACGACACACCGGCTCGGATTGCCCCCGAGCATCCAGACGAGCTTTCAGGGCACGGCGCAGGCGTTCCGGGCGGCGCTCGTCGGCGAGCCGCTCCTGATCCTGGCGGCGCTGGTCGTCGTCTACATCGTGCTCGGCGTGCTGTACGAGAGCTACATCCACCCGATCACGATCCTGTCCACGCTGCCCTCGGCCGGCGTCGGCGCGATCCTGGCGCTCCTGCTCTGCCGGTCCGAGCTGAGCGTGATCGCCCTCATAGGCGTGATTCTTCTCATCGGCATCGTGAAGAAGAACGCGATCATGATGATCGACTTCGCGCTCGACGCCGAGCGTCGCGAGGGCAAGAGCCCGACCGACGCGATCTTCCAGGCCTGCCTCCTGCGCTTCCGGCCGATCATGATGACGACGATGGCGGCGCTGCTGGGGGCCTTGCCGCTGGCCCTGGGCACGGGCGTGGGGTCCGAGCTGCGGAGGCCGCTCGGCATCGCCATCGTCGGCGGGCTGATCGTGAGCCAGGCGCTCACGCTCTACACGACGCCGGTCGTCTACCTCGCGTTCGATCGGCTGGCGCGCCGCGCCGCTCGCCGCGCGCGATGAACGTGTCGGCGCTCTTCATCAACCGGCCGGTGGCGACGACCCTTCTGACGATCGGCCTGGCGCTGAGCGGGGCCCTGGCGTTCTGGCGCCTGCCGGTGTCGCCGCTGCCGCAGGTCGACTTTCCGACGATCCAGGTCGCGGCGACCTTGCCGGGCGCGAATCCGGAGACGATGGCGACCTCGGTGGCCGCGCCGCTCGAGCGGCAGTTCGGGCGCATCGCGGGGCTGACCGAGATGACGTCCACGAGCAACCTCGGCGCGACGGCGATCGTCTTGCAGTTCGACCTGAGCCGCGACATCAACGGGGCCGCACGCGACGTGCAGGCCGCGATCAACGCCGCCCGGGGCTACCTGCCTCCGACGCTTCCGGGCAATCCGACCTATCGCAAGGTGAACCCGGCGGACGCGCCCGTCATCATCCTGGGGCTCACCTCGGACACGCTGGGCCGCGGGCGCATGTACGACGCGGCCTCGAGCATCCTGCAGCAGAAGCTCTCACAGGTGCCGGGTGTCGGACAGGTGATCGTGGGAGGAGGCTCGCTGCCGGCGGTCCGCGTGGAGCTGAATCCCGCCGCGCTCAACCGGTACGGGATCGGCCTCGAGGACGTTCGCGCGGCGCTGAGCGCGACCACCGTGAATCGCCCGCGCGGCGAGCTGACCGACAGCGAGCGGGCCTGGGAGATCCAGACGAACGATCAGCTCCGCCGCGCGTCGGAGTACGCGCCGCTTGTCGTCGCCTATCGAGGCGGTCAGGCGACACGTCTCGCGGACGTGGGGCGCGTCGACGACTCGGTCGAGGACGTCCGGACCCTGGGGCTCGTGAACGGCCGGCCCTCGGTGCTCCTGGTCATCTTCCGGCAGCCGGGCGCCAACATCATCGACACGGTCGACCGGGTCCGCGGCGCGCTCCCCGCATTGCGGGCGTCCATTTCCGCCGCCATCGACATGTCCGTGGTCCTCGATCGCAGCACGACGATCCGCGCCTCGCTGCGTGAGGTCGAGCGCACGCTGGTCATCTCGGCCATGCTGGTGACGCTCGTCGTCTTCGTGTTCCTGCGGAGCGTGCGGGCCACGCTCGTCCCGGCGGTCGCGGTCCCGGTCTCGCTCGTGGCGACCTTCGGCGTGATGTACCTCCTCGGCTATAGCCTGGACAACCTCTCGCTCATGGCGCTGACCATCGCGACGGGCTTCGTCGTCGACGACGCCATCGTCGTGCTGGAGAACGTGAGCCGGCACCGCGAAGCGGGGCTGACGCCCCGTGAGGCGGCGATGCTCGGCGCTCGCGAGGTCGGGTTCACGGTGCTGTCGATCAGCGTCTCGCTGGTGGCGGTGTTCGTCCCGATCTTGCTGATGGGCGGCATGGTCGGCCGCCTGTTCCGGGAGTTCGCCGTGACGCTCTCCGCGGCGATCGGGGTCTCGCTCCTCGTGTCGCTGACGACGACGCCGATGATGTGCGCAACCTTGCTGAGGCCGTCCACGGGCCGCCCCGGCCGCGTGGCCCGGCTGTGCGAGCGCGGCTTCGACGCACTCCTCTCCCGATACGACGCGAGCCTCGCCTGGGTGCTCCGGCATCCGCGCGGCGTACTCCTGCTGACGGTCCTCACCATGGCCGTCAATGTCTATCTCTTCGTCGTCGTCCCGAAGGGGTTCTTCCCGCAGCAGGACACCGGCCGGCTGACCGGCACCATTCGCGCCGCGCAGGACATCTCGTTCCAGGCCATGGAGCAGAAGCTCACCGAAGTGGTGAACATCGTCGGGCGCGACCCGGCGGTCGAGAGCGTCATCGGCTTCACGGGCGCCGCCGGCGGCGGAGGCGGCGGGGCCACCACCAACACCGCGCGCCTCTTCGTCGCGTTGAAGCCCCTTCCGCAGAGAAAGCTCACCGCCGACCAGGTGATCGCGCGGCTGCGCGGGCCGCTGGCCGGAGTCGCGGGCGCGCCGACCTTCTTCCAGGCCGTCCAGGATATCCGCGTGGGTGGGCAGGCCAGCGCGGCCCTGTACCAGTACACGCTCCAGAGCAACGATCTCGAGGATCTCCTCGCCTGGGGCCCTCGGGTCACCGAGCGGCTCCGCGCGTTACCGCAGCTGGCCGACCTGAACAGCGACCAGCAAGACCGCGGGCGCCAGTCCTCGATCGTGATCGATCGCGCCACGGCATCGCGCCTGAGCGTCACCGCGCAGCTCATCGACGATACTCTCTACGACGCGTTCGGCCAGCGTCAGGTGTCCACGCTGTTCACGCCGCTGAACCAGTACCACGTCGTCATGGAGGTCGACCCGCGCTTCTGGCAGCGCCCGGAGACCCTGCGCGACGTCTACGTGCGCAGCGCCGGCGGCGCCATGGTGCCGCTCAGCGCGTTCAGCCGCTACGAGCCCACGTCGACGGCGCTCGCGGTGAACCATCTGGGGCAGTTTCCCTCGGTGACGCTGTCGTTCAACCTGGCCCCCGGCGCCTCGCTGGGTGACGCGGTCACGGCCGTCCAGGGCGCCGTGCGAGAGCTGGGCCTGCCCTCGAGCATCGGCGGGAGCTTTCAGGGAACGGCGCTTGCGTTTCAGGCCTCGCTGGCCAACGAGCCCCTGCTGATCGCGGCGGCGCTGGCGGCCGTTTACATCGTCCTCGGCGTGCTGTACGAGAGCTACGTGCATCCGCTCACCATCCTGTCGACGCTGCCGTCGGCGGGAGTGGGCGCCATCCTGGCGCTGCGGATCTGCCGGACCGATCTGAGCGTGATCGCCGTGATCGGCGTCATTCTCCTGATCGGCATCGTGAAGAAGAACGCGATCATGATGATCGACTTCGCGCTCGAGGCCGAGCGCCGCGAGGGCAAGCGCCCGCTCGACGCCATCCACCAGGCGTGCCGGCTGCGCTTCCGCCCGATCATGATGACGACGATGGCAGCGCTGCTGGGCGCGGTGCCGCTGGCGCTCGGGACGGGCGTCGGCTCGGAGCTGCGGCGGCCGCTCGGCATCGCGATCGTGGGCGGCCTTCTGGTGAGTCAGCTCCTGACGCTCTACACGACCCCCGTGGTGTACCTCTACCTGGATCGGGTCCAGCTCTGGCTCGGCCGCCGGCGCCCGGCCGGGCGGCTTCGCCCTGACCCGGCGTTCGGCGGGGCCCAGCCATGAGACACTCGGCCGTCGGCGCGCGAATCGCCAGGGCGCTCGTCGTCGTCGCGGCGGTCCTGGCGCCGGCCGGCTGCGCGGTCGGCCCGGACTACGCGCGGCCGTCGGTCATCGTCACCGACGGCTACAAGGAAGCCGAGGGCTGGAAGCCGGCGCGGCCGCGGGACGAGATTCCTCGCGGCGCCTGGTGGGAGATCTTCGCCGATCCCGAGCTGAGCGCGCTCGAATCGCGCGTCAGCGTCTCGAACCAGAATCTCGCGGTGGCCGAAGCGCAGTTCCGCGAAGCGCGTGCGCTCGTGCGCGAGGCGCGGGCCGCCCTCTTCCCGCAGATCACCGCCGGCGTCGGCGTCTCACGCTCGCGGTCGTCGGGGAACGTGCCGATCACCGTCGGCGGGCCGCCCGGAGCCCGGTCGAATTACACGCTGCCGCTCGACGTGTCGTGGGAGCTGGACGTGTGGGGCCGCATTCGCCGCCAGGTCGAGTCCAACCGGGCCGCGGCGCAGGCGAGCGCCGGCGATCTGGAGACCGCGCGCCTCAGCGTCCAGGCCGAGCTCGCGCAGGACTATTTCGAGCTTCGAACGCTCGATGCACAGAAGCAGCTCCTGGAGGCGACGGCGGCCGTCTACCAGCAGACGCTCACGCTGACCCAGAACCGGTATGCGAGCGGCGTGGTGTCCCGGGCCGACGTCCTCCAGGCGGAGACTCAGCTCCGGAGCACAGAGGCCCAGGCGATCGACGTGGGCGTTCAGCGTGCGCAGCTCGAGCACGCGATCGCGCTGCTGATCGGCCAGCCGCCGGCCGCCTTCTCGCTCGCGGAAGCACCGCTGGCGGGAGAGCCGCCGGGCATTCCCGCCGGGCTCCCGTCGGAGCTTCTCGAGCGCCGGCCGGACATCGCCGCCGCCGAGCGTCGGGTGGCCGCCGCGAACGCGGCGATCGGCGTCGCGAAGGCCGCGTACTACCCGACCGTCACGCTGAGCGCGTCGGCCGGATTCCAGAGCTCGAGCCCGGCCCAGTGGCTCGTGTGGCCGAGCCGGTTCTGGTCGGTCGGGCCGAATGTTTCCGAGACCGTGTTCGACGGCGGGCTCCGCGGGGCGCTGACCGACCAGGCGCGCGCGGCCTACGACGGCAGCGTCGCCGCGTATCGTCAGGCCGTCTTGACGGCGTTCCAGTCGGTCGAGGACAACCTGGCGGCGCTCCGCATCCTCGAGGACGAGGCGCGCACGCAGGACGCCGCGGTGAAAGCCGCCCGGCAATCCGTCATCGTGACGACCAATCAGTACAAGGCCGGTACCGTGAGCTATCTCAGTGTCATCACCGTCCAGGCGATCGCGCTGGCGAACGAGACGACTGCCGTCCAGATCCTCGGCCGGCGTATGACCGCCGCCGGCCTCTTGATCCAGGCGCTCGGCGGCGGCTGGAACGTGGACGAACTGCCGTCGGCCCGAGAGGTAACGACACCAGCGCGCCGTTCTTGACTCGGCCTGGCCCTGACGCTATCCCGATCGCGCCCCGACCACGAGGCTCTGGAGGGCCCAGCCGAAGGGGCCGCCGAGATCCCAGAGCCGGCTCCGGGTGAGACCGATCCCGGTCGGCTCCGGGATCGTGACGGCTTCGAGACACACCCACTCGCCCACGAGCGCCCGGTGCAGATAGACGGTGAGATCCGCGTTGACGAAGGTGTAGCGCACGGGATCGAGGACGACCGCGATCCCGTTGCCGGAGTCGGCGGCGATCAACACGCGCTGCAGCGGGCTCGGCGCCTCACCGGGCACGAGCGGAACGCGCGTCCGGATCCAGACCGCGGTCGGGTTCTCGCCGTAGCCGCCGCGCACCCGCCGCGCGTCCACGGCCGTCTGGTAGCCGACCGCGTCGTCGTGGAACACCGGAAAGGCGAAGGGCGTCCCGGTCTCGGGTCGCGGCGGCGCATCACCAGGCTCCGGCTTCAACGGCGGCAGGTCGACGGCTTGAATCCGGGTCGCGAGTACCGAGGCGCGCGCCAGCACACGGCCACCGGCGGAGAGCGTCGCCTCGAGGCGCCGCACCGCGCGCCCGGCGCGGAGCGTGGACGTCGCGATCTCGAGCGCCCCGATGGGCACCGGCGACAGCAGCTCAACCGTGACGCGGGCCACAAGGGTCGGATCGTCGCCGACCGCCCGCTCGATGGCCCGCGCCAGCAGCGCCGACGGCGGCCCGGCATGCAGGTGGCCGGCGCTCCAGGGACCGCGGCCGTGTCCGGTGGCGATGAATCGGGTGTCGCCGTCGGGGAGGAAGAACGCTCCGGGCTCGCTCACGCCGCGCCGGACGCTAGACCGTCCGCGGATCCAGCGCGTCGCGCAGGCGATCGCCCACGAGATTGATCGCGAGCACGGTGAGCAAGATCGCCAGGCCGGGGAACGTCGGCAGCCACCACGCCACCGTCACGAAGTTCCGGCCGAGCGAGATCATCTGGCCCCACGTCGGATACGTGCCGCCGGTGCCCACGCCGAGGAACGACAGCGCGGCTTCCGCCAGGATGGCCTGGGCGACCTGGAGCGTCGACAGCACGATGATCGACGAGAAGGTATTGGGGAGCACGTGGCGCAGGAGCGTGCGCGCCCAGCCGATTCCCATGGCGCGCGCGGCCTCGATGAAGTCCTTCTCGCGCAGCGCCAGCACCTCGGCCCGCACGACCCGCGTGTAGCGCTCCCAGCCGGTGAGCCCGAGGACCACGATGACCGTTGTCAGGCTGGGGCCGAGGGCCGCCACGAAGGCCAGCGCCAGCAAGAGCTGCGGGAACGAGAGCGTGACGTCGACGACCGTCATGACGACCGTGTCCAGACGTCCGCCGACGAATCCGGAGACGAGCCCGAGGGTCACGCCTACCAGCAGGCTCACCGCGACGGCCGCCACGCCGACGGTGAGCGAGATGCGCGCGCCGTGGATCATGCGGCTCAGGATGTCGCGGCCGACCTGGTCGGTCCCCAGCAGATAGCTCGGGTTGCCGCCCGCCGACCACACCGGCGGCGTGAAGCGGCGGACCAGGCTCTGCTTGGCCGGATCGTGCGGCGCGATCCAGTCCGCGCCGATCGCCGCGATCACGACCACCAGCAAGATGAGCGCGCCCGCGAGCGCGGCCGGGTTCCGGGCGAGCTTGCGCCACGAGCGTGAGCCTCCGCGCGCGGGCCGGGCGTCGGCGGCCTCGACGGCGGTCCCGGACGGCAGCGTGGCGATGGCCACCTAGCGAACCCTGATCTGGGGATTCAGGTAGACGTACAGCATGTCGACCGCGAAGTTCACGAGGACCACGATCAACGCCAGCATGAAGACCGCCGCCTGGACGACCGGGAAGTCGAGCTGGCGGATCCCGTCGACGATCAGCCGGCCGACGCCGGGCACCGCGAAGACGCTCTCGGTGATGACGGCGCCGCCCAGGAGCAGGCCGAACTGCAGCCCGGTGACGGTGACCAGCGGCAGCGCCGCGTTCTTCAGCGCGTGACGCAGGATGACCCGCCACTCCGACACACCCTTGGCGCGGGCGGTTCGCACGTAGTCGAGGTTGATGACGTCCAGCATGCTGGAGCGCACGATGCGCAGCAGGAGCGGCGCCGTGAAGGTCCCGAGGGTAATCGTGGGCAGGACCGCGGCCGACCAGGTCGCCCAGCCCGACACCGGCAGGAGCCGCCACTGCACCGAGAAGAGCAGCATCAGCATGATCCCGGTCCAGAACGTCGGCATGGACTGGCCCAGGAAGACGACGACGGTCGAGAGGTGATCGGTCACCGAATTGCGCCGGACGGCGCCGTAGATGCCGACCGGCACCGCGACCAGGATCGCGACCGCCATGGCCGCGAGGGTGAGCATGATCGTGGTCGGCATTCGCTCCACCACGAGGTGCAGCGCCGGCTTCCGGTGATAGAACGAGTTCCCGAAGTTCCCGGTGGCGGTGTTGCCGAGGAAGCGCACGAACTGCGTGGCCAGCGGCTGATCGAAGCCGAGCGACTTTCTCAGCGCGATCCGATCGGCCTCGATCGCTTCCGGCAGCATGAGCGCCGCCGGATCGCCGCTGACGTGCAGGATGGAGAACGTCACCAGCGACACGCCGGCGCACACCACCAGCAGCCGGATCACGCGCCGGACCAGAAGAGCCGTCACGGCGTCGCCGTCGCGCTCACGGCCGTGATCGACACGCGGCGCTTACCGCTTGGGCTTGGCGTCGTAGAGCCAGAGCCACTCGTCGCCGCGGGCGGCGTAGTCGACCTTCTTGCTGACCCCGAGCGTGTCGTACTGATGGAAGAGGAAGATGGACGGCGCTTCCTCCTTGATGAGCTTCTGGATCTGCGAATAGATCTGGCGACGACGCGGCTGATCCAAGATCGACCGGGCCTGGTCGATCATCGGATCGAGGCCCTCGACCTTCGTGTACCACTTGCCGACCCAGCCACCCGGCTCGGTGTGATAGAGCGGATGCAGGATCGCGTCGGCGTCGAAGACCGAGTAGTAGCCCCAGCTGCCGTAGAACCCGTGGGCCGCCTTGCCCTCGCCCTGGAAAAACTTGTTCCACGCCGGGCCCGGATCCCAGATCTTGGCGGTGGTGCGGATCCCGGAATCGGTCAGCATCTGGGCCATCGCCTCGAAGACGGGCCGGAACTCGGTGAAGGCGCTGTGAATGGTGATGTCGACCCCGTTCGGGTAGCCGGCCTGCGCCAGGAGCGCCTTGGCCTTCTTGGGATCGTACGGATAGACGGTGACCGACGGATCGTACCCGAAGGCCGCGGAGTGGACGACGGTCGCCATCGGCTTGCCCAGCCCCGCCATCATCTTCTGCACGATCCCCTCGCGGTCCATCGCGTAGTTGGCGGCCTGGCGGACGAGCTTCTTGTTGAAGGGCTCCGTCCGCATGTCGAGCTGGATGTAATGCGTGCGGAGGATGGGTGCCGAGGTGACGTAGGTCTGGGCGTGCGCCTTGAGCTCCGGCATAAGGTCCGCCGACACGTTGCGGATGAGGTCGACGCCGCCGGTCTTGAGCTCGGCGATCTGCGTGGCG
Organism: Candidatus Methylomirabilota bacterium; assembly: GCA_046727415.1. GTDB lineage: Bacteria > Methylomirabilota > Methylomirabilia > Rokubacteriales > CSP1-6 > AR31. The sequence continues at coordinate 15,530 of JBKPCO010000018.1, read as the reverse complement.
ACCTCCGGGATCTCGCGGAACACGAGATTCTTGAACGCGGGCTTGCCGCGCCAGTGGTCGTTGAACGCCTCCAGCCTGAGGTGCTGGCCGCGCTTCCACTCGACGAGCTTCCAGGGTCCGGTGCCGACCGTGGCCGACTCGGCGAACGCCGCGTCGCCGACCTTCTCGATGTGTTTCTTGGGCACGATCGGGAAGAAGACGAGCCGCTCGAGCAGGAGCGGGAACGGCTTGTCGGTCACCAGGTGGATCGTCTCCGGGTTGACGATCCGCACTTCCTTGATCGCCCGGACGTTGCCGTACTGGGGCGAGCGCTTCTGCTCCTTGCCGGGCTCGAGCACTCGCTCGAAGGAGTACTTCACGTCCTCGGCCGTCAGCAGATCGCCGTTGTGGAACTTCACGCCCTTGCGGAGCTTGAACTCCCAGGTCGTGTCGTTCAGCGTCTTCCACGAGGTCGCCAGCGAGGGCTCGTACTCGAGCTTCGTGTTCTTGTGCAGGAGCGAATCGAACATGTTGATGTTGATCAGGATGCCGACGCGCTGGAAGTGCATGTGCGGATCCAGCGTGTCGTTGATCCACACCAGGCCGACCGTCAGGGTGTCCTTGGTCTGCGCGTCCACGACTGACACGGGCAGCGTGAGCAGGGCCGAGAGCAGGGCCGCCGCCAGGAATTTCAGCATTTACGTTGGCCTCCTTCGACCAATCTGGGTGGCGCACCTATATCACGTCCGGTGTGGGGTCGCCAGCGTGCTCGGCTGCCTCGGCTCGAGGCAGGGCGGTTGTTGACTGCACCGCGGCAGTCGGGCAGTATGGCGCTCCGCGATGCCACGACTCGACCGGCTGCCGCAGATCTCCCGGAACAACCTGCTGACGTTCCCGGCCCAGGTCAACGACACCGCGCCGTTCAGGCACCCGGCGAAGCCGCTGGCGGCGTGCCGGCTCGCGATCGTGACCACAGCCGGCGTGCACGTCCGCGGTGACCGGCTCTTCACGCCGGGCGACCAGACGTATCGCGTGATTCCCGCCGACACGCCGACGGTGGACATGCTTCAGAGCCACACGAGCATCGGCTTCGACCGGGTGGCGATCATGCGGGACATCAACATCTCGTTCCCGATCGACCGGCTGCGCGAGCTGGTCGCGCGGGGGGAGCTCGGCGGGCTCGGGCCGAGCCACTACTCGTTCATGGGCGCCCAGCGCGAGGTCGCGCGCATCGAGAGCCAGACCGGTCCCGAGGTGGCTCGGCGGCTCGTCGACGAGGGCGTGGACCTGGCGCTCATCACCCCGACGTGACCGAACTGCTCGCACACCGGCGGTGTGCTGGCGCGTGCCCTGGAAGCGGCGGGCATCTGCACGACGTCGATCAGTCTCGTGCGTGAGCACACCGAGAAGGTGAAGCCGCCGCGCGCGCTCTGGGTCCCGTTCCCGTTCGGCTACGCGTTCGGCCGGCCCGACGACCCGGCGCTCCAGCATCGCGTTCTGCGGGCGGCGCTCGACCTCTTGGCCGAGCCGGCCGGGCCGGTCCTGCGCGACTTCCCGGACGACGCGGAGCCAGGCGACCAGCCGGGCGCGCCGCCCCAGGCGTCGGGTATCACGCTCGCGGACGCTGCGCCCGCGGACGTCGCGATGGAAGCCACGCAGATGCGCCGCTACCACGAGGTCTGGGTCGAGAAGAACGGCGGCCGCACGCTCCTGGGGCTCAGCGGCATTCCGGCCACGCGATTCCGCGGCGTCGTACGCTTCCTCGAGGAGTTCGCCAGCGGCGGCGACGCCGACATGGCCGAGCGCCCGGCGGAGCTGCCGATGCCCAACTTCATCCGCTACTGCGCCGACGATCTCAAGGCGCTCTACTTCGAGGGTCACCTGGCCATGAAGCCCGGCGTCGGCGGCGAAGAGATAGCGCGGTGGTTCTGGGGCCAGACCGGCGCCGGCCGGCTCCTGCGTCGAGTCCGCGACCGGCTCGACGCCTCCGACGACCCGCGCTGGAAGGCCGCGGCCTTCGGGATCGCGCGCTAGAAGGTCAAGGAGGATCTCCATGCGATCAGCCCGATTGAAGCTTGCGCTGCTCCCGACGCTCCTGGTCCTGGCGGCCGTGTCGCCGGCTAGCCCGCAGGGCGTCGTCAAGATCCCGATCGTTGCCGAGATCACCGGCGGCGGCGCGAGCGTCGGCGCGATGTGGCGCGACGCCATCAACCTGGCCGTCGAGGACATCAACAAGAAGGGCGGCATCCTCGGCATGAAGCTCGAGACGTCGGTGCAGGACACGCAGACCGATCCGCCGACCTCGGTGGCCGTCATGCGGCGCGTGCTCAACGACAAGCCGTTCGCGATCTTCGGCACGGTGTACAGCTCGAGCACCGTGGCCAACATGGACATCGCCAAGCAGGCCGGCGTACCGCAGTTCACCGGATCGGAGTCGGTCATCATCACCCAGAAGGGCAACGACAACATCTTCCTGACGTCCTTCACCCAGGACACCGGGATGGCCAAGCACGTTCGCTGGCTGATCGACGACCTCAAGGCTGACAAGATCGCGCTGGTCTGGGTGAACAACGCCTTCGGCAAGGGCGGCCACGACATGTTCGTACAGTTCCTGAAGGAGCGCGGCAAGACGCCGGTCGTCGACATCTCGACCGAGGTGCAGCAGGCGGACTTCACGCCGGAGCTTACGAAGGTGCGCGCCTCGGGCGCCACCCACGTCATGGTCTACAACCACGAGGAGGAGAACGCGCGCTTCATGATCCAGCTCCGGAAGATGGGGCTGACGGTCGAGCCCATCGGCGAGACGACGCTCTGCGCGCAAACGACGATCACCCCGGGAGGCGCCGCCGTCAACGGCGCCAAGTGCCACGTCGGGCTGACGGCAGGCTCGCCGGTGCCGCTCATGGTCGACCTGAACCGCCGCTTCCAGGAGAAGTACAACCGCGTGCCCGACCACAACGCGTTCAAGGGCTACATCGGCGTGCACATGCTCAAGGCCGCGGTGCAGCGGGTGGGCAGCTGGGATCAGGCGAAGGTGAAGGCCTGCCTGCACAACAACCTGTTCACGACGAACGAGGAAGCGGGCCTGCTCATGGACGTGTGGGTGAACGAGAAGGGGAGTGTCGACCGGTCGAGCTTCATCGTCGAGGTGAAGGACGGCAAGTCGGTGGTCGTCAAGACCGTCGGCATGCTGGGCGGCCCCTACAACGTCCGCCCCTGTAAATAGAGGAAGCAGCCCGAGCGCGACGTGGCGGACTTCGTCCAGCTCTGCATCGCCGGCGTGTCGATCGGCGCGATCTACGCCATGGCCGCCATCGGCTTCGTGCTCCTCTGGCAGACGTCGAACACGATCAACTTCGCGCAGGGTGAGTTCGTGGTGCTGCCGGCGTTCGCGATGGTGCTGTTCTTCGTGATCCTTCGCTTTCCCTTCGTCGCGGCGATGCTGGCCACGGTGATCGTCTCGACGCTCCTGCTTGGGTTTGGCGTCAAGGAGCTCCTGGTGACACGTCTGCTCAGGATGGGCGTGCTCCCGCTGGTCATCGCTACGATCGGCCTCAGCCTGCTTATCCGCTACTCGCTGCAGCAGTTCTGGACGCCGCTGGCGCTGCCGTTCCCGGCCATCTTCTCGCGTGAGCCCATCTTTCTCGGGACGATCGTCGTCTCGCTGGAGGAGATCGGCAACATCCTCTTCGCGGCGGTCGTGATCGGCCTCCTCCAGCTCTTCATCACCCGCACCAAGCTCGGCTGGGCCATGCAGGCGGTGGCCCAGAACCGGGCGCTCGCCTCGGTGCTCGGCATCAACGTGGCGCGCCTGGTGACGATCACGTTCGTGCTGAACGCGGCGCTTACCGCGATGGCTGCCATCCTGATCGCGCCGGTCTACCTGGTGAAGTACGACATCGGCGTCGGCCTCGGGCTCAAGGCGTTCTACGCGGCGATCATCGGCGGCTTCAACCAGATTCGCGGGGCGCTGCTCGGCGGCCTCCTGGTCGGAGTGGTGGAGACGCTCTCGGCCGCCTACATCTCGAGCCACTTCCGCGACGCCTTCGCGCTCGTCATCCTCATCGCGGTGTTGCTGCTCAAGCCCGAAGGGATCTGGGGAGTCAAGGAGGAGTGGGCCTAGTGGCCCGCGCCCGCTGGCCGCTGCTGGCCGCCCTCGCGCTCTGCTTGCTTCTGCCGCTGGTCCTCGATCAGTACAAGCTCTACGTGCTGAGCCTGACGCTGGTCTACGTCGTCCTGGCCATCGGGCTCAACCTGACTCTCGGCTACGCGGGACAGATCTCGCTCTGCCACGCCGCCTTCATGGCCTTCGGCTCCTACGCGGTGGCCATCCTCGGTCACCACGGCGTGCCCTTCGAGGTCGGGTTGGTGCTCGGCGTGGTGCTCGCGTTCGGCTGGGGCCTCGTGCTCGGCTTCCCGGCCCTCAAGGTGAAGCATCACTACCTCGCCATGGTCACGCTCGGCTTCAACATCATCGTCTTCCTGGTGCTGCGGAACTGGGAATCGCTGACCGGCGGCTCGTTCGGGATCTCCAACGTGGCGCGCCCGGTCTGGGGCCCGCTCAGCTTCAAGTCCGACCGCGCCTTCTACTTCTACATCCTCGCGTGGACGGCGGTGGTGGTCGCGTCCGCTTACTGGATCCTGCACTCGCGCTGGGGGCGGGCCTTCCGCGCCATCCGCGAGAACGAGATGCGCGCCGAGGTGGTCGGAGTCAGCCTGCGCAACTACAAGCTCATGGCCTTCGCCATCGGCGCCGCCTACGCCGGGACGGGCGGGGCGCTGTTCGCGCCGCTCCTGGGCTACATCGACCCCGGCGCCTACACGCTCGACCGCTCGATCCAGTTCCTGATGATGGTCGTGCTCGGCGGGCTCGGGCGCTTCGAGGGGCCCTTCATCGGCGCCCTCGTCGTCACCGTGCTGCCGGAGGTGCTCCGGGGCTCCGAGGGCCTCTATCTGATCATCTACGCGCTCGCCGTGATCATCATGATGCTGTTCATGCCGAAGGGGCTCGTGGGCCTCTGGGACCTCGCATGGCGCTTCTCGAGATCGAGAACCTCACCAAGCACTTCTTCCGCCTCTCCGCGCTGAGCGGCGTCAGCCTCAGCGTCGAGCCGGGGGAGCTGCTCGGCGTCATCGGCCCCAACGGCTCGGGCAAGACCACGCTGTTCAACTGCGTCACCGGCGTCTTGCCGCCCTCGGGCGGCCACGTGCTGTTCCGGGGCGAGGACATCACGGGCCGGACCGCCGACGCCGTGTACAAGCGGGGCATCGCGCGCACGTTCCAGCTCATCCAGCTCTTTCCCGAGATGACCGTGCTCGAGAACATGCTGGTGGCCGCGCAGGAGAAGACGGGCACGCTACTCTCCCGCCTGCTCCGCCGCGAGGAGACGAAAGAGACGACGCGCGCGCGGGAGCTGCTCGAGTTCCTGGGCATCGCGCGGCTCCAGGACAACCTGGCCTCGAATCTTTCGTACGGCCAGCAGAAGCTCCTCGACTTCGGCATGGCGCTCATGTCGGATCCCCAGCTCATCCTGCTCGACGAGCCGATGGCCGGCGTGAACCCCACGATGATCAACAATTTGATGGGGCACATCCTGGAGCTGAACAGGCGCGGCTACACGTTCGTGGTCATCGAGCACAACATGGAAGTGGTCATGTCGCTCTGCCGGCGCATCGTGGTGCTCAGCCAGGGCGAGCGCATCGCCGAGGGCACGCCGGCCGAGATCGCCGACAACCCGCTCGTGCTCGACGCGTACTTCGGGAGGTGACGGTGGCCCTGCTCGAGGTGCGCGACCTCCACGCCGGCTACGGCAAGCTCGAGATCCTGAAGGGCGTGTCCCTCGACGTGCAATCCGGCCAGGTGGTGTCGATCATCGGGCCGAACGGTGCGGGCAAGTCGACGGTGTTCAAGACGCTCTTCGGCCTCCTGCCCGCGCGCCAGGGGCGCGTGATGCTCGACGGCGAAAACGTCACCAACCAGTCTCCGGCCGATCTCCTGCGACGCGGCATGGCGTACGTGCCGCAGGGCCGCAACGTCTTTCCGCTGATGACGGTCGAGGAGAACTTGCGCCTCGGGGCCTACACGCGGCCGCGCTCGGCCGAGCTCGAGGCCGAGATCGAGCGTCTCTACGAGACGTTTCCCGTGCTGCGCGAGTCGCGGCGGCGCCGGGCCGGCGATCTTTCCGGCGGCCAGCAGCAGATGCTGGAGATGGCGCGGGCGCTGCTCCTCAGGCCTCGGCTGATCCTGCTCGACGAGCCGACGCTCGGCCTGGCGCCGCTGGTGTTCAAGGAGATCTTCCGCATCGTCGAGAGCCTTCGCCGGCTCGGTCAGACGATCCTGATGGTCGAGCAAAACGCCGCGAAGGCGCTGGAGATCTCCGATTACGCCTACGTGCTGGAGCTCGGACAGAACCGCTACGAGGGCGCGGGCGACGTTATCCGGAACGACGAGCGCGTGCGAAGGCTTTACCTGGGGCGGTAGTAGGTCAGGGTGCCAGCCGCCCGGCGATCCTGAAGCGTCCGGCGTCGTCGGGGGTGAGCACGACCAGCTCGCCCGGAGCCGGCTGGATTCCGGTGAGCGGCTGGACGACCGAGCCATGCGTGACGAGCACTCGAGATTGCCGCCGGTGGGCCGCCGGCCGGCGATCTCGCGCAGCGCACGCATCTGCTCGGCCTCGTTCGCGCGATTGTCGAACAGGTTGCTGAGCGGCGTCCACGGCTCAACCTTGCCGAAGGCGAGACGCGAAGTTTCGAGGCAGCGGCACCATGGGCTCGCGAGGACGCGGCCGACGGGAATCGCGCGCTGACGGAAGGCGGCGCCGACGCGCCGCGCGTCCTCGCGGCCGGCGTCGGTGAGGTTGCGCTGGGTGGCGCAGTCGTCGAGGCGGAAGCCGGCCGGATCGCCGACGCCGGGCGTCGTGATCGTGTGGCGCATGGGGACGATCTGGGCGCCGCTGCGCAGCAGATCCCACACGGCGTCATCGGCGACCGCGGCGGCCGGTGCGACGAGGGTGAGCGCGGATCCGCATTCCAGGACTCGAGGGTGAGTGGAGTGTAGCATTGGGGGCCATGGGTTCCTTCGGCCGGCGACAGCTCCTGCACGGCGCGACCGCGACGGCGATGCTGGCGGCCCTGCCGCGGCCGGTGCTGGCGCAGATGCAGGACGGCGCGCGCGCGGCGATGGCGCGCGCCGCCGCGGCGTTCGTGCAGTCGCTCGAGCCCGCGCAGCGCCGGGCCGCGACGTTCACGCTCGTTCACGAGGAGCGGCGGAACTGGCACTACATACCGAAGAGCCGCGCCGGTGTCGCGTTCAAGGAGATGTCGCCCACCGCCCGCGCGGCCGCCCACGAGCTGATGAAAGCCTCGCTCTCTGGCGTGGGCTACGCGAAGGCCGTCAACGTGGTGAAGCTCGAGGAAGTCCTGCGCCAGCTCGAGACCTTCGGCGGTCTCCTGCGCGATCCCGAGAAGTATTACGTGAGCGTCTTCGGCGCGCCCGAGGCGACGGCGCCGTGGGGCTGGCGTCTCGAGGGACATCATCTCTCGCTCAACTTCACGCTGGCTGCCGGCCGCCCCGTCTCGGTCACGCCCGCGTTCTTCGGCGCCAATCCCGCCGAGGTGCCGTCGGGCCCGCATCGAGGTCTGCGCGCGCTGGCCGAGGAGCAGGACCTCGCGTTCGCTCTTGCGCGCGGCGTCGACGCGAGCCTGCGCGGTCGGCTCGTCATCGCTGCCGAGTCTCCCGGCGATATCGTGAGCGGGCCCGGCCGTGCCGATAGCCTGAAGACGCCCGCCGGCGTCGCACTCGGTGAGCTCGGCGCCGAGTCGTGCGCGCTGGCGCTCCGTCTCATCGAGACCTACGCCCGCAACATGCGGGGCGAGATCGCCGACGAGGAGCTCAGGCGCATGCGTGAGGCAGGGAGCGAGCAGGTGCGCTTCGCGTGGGCCGGCCCGATCGATCCGAAGCAGCCGCACTACTATCGGCTGCACGGTCCGACGCTGCTCATCGAGTACGACAACAGCCAGAACCGCGCCAACCACGTCCATTCCGTGTGGCACGATCCGCGGAACGACTTCGGCGCTGACCTGCTCCGCGCCCACTACGAGCTGAGCCACGGAGATCTGATCTCATGACCGAGCTGATGGGAGTCATCCCGACCACCACGACCCCGACCGCTACGCTTCCTATATAAGGAGACCTCCATGGCAATCCCGAACGTCAAGGCGCTCACGTTCGACGTCTTCGGCACCGTCGTCGACTGGCGGTCGAGCCTCATCCGGGAAGGCGAGGCACTCGGCAAGGCAAAAGGGCTCAGCCTCGACTGGGCCAACTTCGCCGACTCGTGGCGCGGGCTCTACCAGCCGGCGATGGACGAGGTGCGCAGCGGCCGCCGGCCGTGGACGAAGCTCGACGATCTGCACCGGGAGAGCCTCGACAAGCTCCTGGGCCAGTTCGGCATCAAGGGCCTCTCGGAGTCCGAGATCGATCACTTCAATCGCGCCTGGCACCGCCTCGATCCCTGGCCCGACTCGGTCCCCGGGCTCACGCGCCTGAAGCGGAAGTTCGTGCTGGCGACGCTCTCGAACGGCAATGTGGCCCTGATCGTGAACATGGCCAAGTACGGCGGGCTCCCGTGGGACGCGGTCCTCGGCGCCGAGGTGGCGCGTCACTACAAGCCGCAGCCCGAGTGCTACCGGACGACCGCGGAGCTGCTGGGCCTGGCGCCCGGCGAGTGCATGATGGTCGCCGCGCACAACGGCGACCTCAGCAAGGCCAGCGAGGTCGGCCTGCGGACCGCTTTCGTGCCGCGGCCGAACGAGCATGGCCCGGGCTCGAACCGCGACGTCACCCCGGCGCGCCAGTGGGACGTCGTCGCGAAGGACTTCCAGGATCTGGCCCAGCAGCTGGGCTGCTGAGCCCTAGATCGAGATGAGGAAGTGCGCGCCGCAGGCCGTCGCTGGGCTGGGGCCCCGCCGGCCGAGGCGCACCTCTAGATAGGAGCTCTCCCCATGGCGAAGATCACGCAGTCGGTCGATATCTCGACGCGCGGCCAGGTGGCCGTGCTGACTGTCGACAATCCGCCCGTCAACGCGCTCAGCCAGCACGTGCGCAAGGGGCTCCACGACGGCATCAAGCAGGCGACCGCCGACGGCGCCGTGCAGGCCATCGTCATCGCGTGCGCGGGGCGCACCTTCATCGCCGGCGCCGATATCACCGAGTTCGGCAAGCCGCCGGCTGAGCCGTCGCTCCACTCGGTCCTCGACCTGATCGAGGGCTCGCCGAAGCCCGTCGTGGCCGCCGTTCACGGCACGGCGCTCGGCGGCGGCCTCGAAGTCACCCTCGCGTGTCACTACCGCGTCGCCGTGAAGGCCGCGCGCTTTGGTCTGCCCGAGGTGAAGCTCGGCATCCTGCCCGGCGCCGGCGGCACGCAGCGCCTGCCGCGGGTGGTGGGCGTCGAGAAGGGCCTCTCGATGATGGTCAGCGGCGACCCGATTGGCGCCGACGAGGCGCTGAAGGCGGGACTGATCGACGAGATCGTCGACGGCGACCTCGCCGCAGCCGGGGTGACCTTCGCCGAGAAAGTCCTGAACGAGAAGCGCCCGCTCCGCAAGATCCGCGACCTCGACGACAAGCTGGCGGCGGTGCGCGGCAAGCCCGAGGTCTTCGCGAACTTCCGCAAGTCGATCGCGCGTCAGACGCGCGGCTTCCGCGCGCCGGAGAACATCGTCAAGGCCGTCGAGGCCGCGGTGAGCCTGCCGTTCGACCAGGGGCTCAAGCGCGAGCGCGAGCTATTCGTCGAGCTGCTCAACTCGCCCGAGTCCAAGGCGCAGCGCTACTTCTTCTTCGCCGAGCGCGAGGCCGCCAAGGTCCCGGACGTGCCGGCGGACACGCCGCCCCGGGACGTGAAGAAGGCGGCCGTCATCGGCGCCGGCACCATGGGCGGCGGCATCGCCATGAACTTCGCCAACGCCGGCATTCCGGTCACCGTGATCGAGGTGGCGCAGGAGGCGCTCGAGCGCGGCCTCGGGATCGTCCGTAAGAACTATGAGGCCACCGCCGCGCGCGGACGGCTCACCGCCGCCGACGTCGAGAAGCGGATGGAGCTCATCACCGGGACCACCGACTTTAAGGCGGCGGCCGACGCCGACATGGTGATCGAGGCGGTGTTCGAGGAGATGCCGGTCAAGAAGGACGTGTTCGCGAAGCTCGACGACATCTGCAAGCCGGACGCGGTCCTGGCGACCAACACCTCAACCCTCGATGTCGACGAGATCGCCTCGGCCACCAGGCGCCCGGAGAGCGTGATCGGCACGCACTTTTTCAGCCCCGCCAACGTGATGCGTCTGCTGGAGAACGTCCGCGGCCAGAAGTCGTCGAAGACCACGATTGCTACCGCGATGACGATCGGGCGCCGGATCGGCAAGGTGCCGGTGCTCGTCGGCGTGTGCTACGGCTTCGTCGGCAACCGCATGCTGCACCAGCGGGGCCTGCAGGCGGAGAAGCTCATCCTGGAGGGGGCGGCCCCGCACCAGGTCGACCGGGTGCTCACCGACTTTGGCTTTCCGATGGGACCGTTCGCGATGAGCGACCTGGCGGGCCTCGACGTCGGCTGGCGCATCCGCAAGGGGCGCGGCGTCAAGGCGCCGGTAGCCGACCGCATCTGCGAGCTGGGCCGGTTCGGCCAGAAGACCGGCGCCGGCTACTTCAAATATGAGAAGGGTGACCGAACGCCCGTGCCCGATCTCGAGGTGGAGAAGATCATCGTCGACGTGGCGACGTCGATGGGCATCACGCGTCGCGCGATATCGGACGAGGAGATCTTGCAAAGGCTCCTCTATCCGATGGTCAACGAAGGCGCCAAGATCCTCGATGAGAAGATCGCCATCCGCGCTAGCGATATCGACGTGATCTGGGTGTACGGCTACGGCTGGCCCGTCTATCGGGGTGGCCCCATGTTCTGGGCCGATTCGATCGGGCTCCGGGCGTTGCGCGACCGGTTGCTGGAGTTCAAGAAGCAGAGCGGCGACGCCTTCTGGACGCCGGCGCCGCTCCTCGACCGGCTGGCCACGGAGGGCAAGGGCTTCACCGCGTAGGGGCCCGGCCTGCGTCTGCATCGCCCGCCATAAACTGTTCGGGCTTGCCAAACCGCCACGCCGTCTGTCCGCGGTGCCGCGCAAGTGCCTGAGAACTCTCGATACCGTTGCCGCTGCGCTCTGGGCTCCCGCTGGCACCGGCCGTGCTATTGCAGTCTCCCGAGGCAACCATGCGACCGCGAGACTGCGCGCGACCAGCGAGCGACCCGGCATGAGAGTGACGTGCGCCTGGTGTCAGCGCGAGGGCGAGCCGGCGAACCTCGGTGAGCGGGCGCCGCTCGACGACCCGGCCGAAACTCACGGCATCTGCCGGCGTCACACTCTCGGCCTGCTCGACCGCCTGCCATCCCGGTCGTTTCCCGGGGTCCGGCTGCTGTTCGTCGTCAGTCCGCGCGAAGCCACCCTCTATGAGGATCTCCAGCGCGAGCTGGCCGGGGTCAGCGGCGTCCGGGTGATGCTGGAGCGTAGGCAGGGTGAGCGCCGGGTCGAGCATCAGGACGTCGCCAAGGACCATCGGCGCGACGATCGCCGCGTGCGGCAGAGCGAAGTCTGCGCTCTGGGCTACACTGTGATCCGGTTCGGGCGCGACTAGGCCCTCCTCCTCTTCTCGAGCAGGCGATCAGCTAGCAACCACGCACCTCTTCCGGAGCCGTTCGCCGGGCGACCGCTCGATTCTCGTGAGAAAATGGCGCCGGATAAGGGGAATGCCAGCACCTCACACGCGGAACCCGCCGTTGGGTCCGGCAGTTTACCGGTCAAAGTCCAAGGAGGAGCTATGCCCAGTACACGTACCGTGAGCCGGTGTCTCGTCCTGAGCGCCCTGGCCGTCCTCGTCCTGGCCAGCGCTGCCGTCGCGCTCGAAGTCGGCCAGAAGGCCCCCGACTTCGCGCTGAACGGAACCGACGGTAAGCCCGTCAAGCTGTCGGACCTGACGGCGAAGGGTCCAGTCGTCATCTATACATTCATCGCTGCGTACACCCCGACCTGAACCCGCGAGCTCAACGGTTTCGAGGCGGCCCTGCCGCAGTTCGAAGCCGTCGGCGCCCAGGTCGTGGGCGTGAGCACCGACCACCATCTCGCTCTCGCGGCGTGGCAAAAGGATCAGAAGTCCAAGCAGCTCCTCCTCTCGGATTTTGGCCGAAAAATGCTTCCCGCGTACGGCGCGATGCAAACGGACGAGGCCAGTCCGGTTTATCGATACGCCAAGCGCGCGTACTTCATCATCGACAAGAGTGGTACGGTCAAGTTCGTGAAGGTGATGGACCGTGGAACGGATCTTCTCGAGCCCGCCGAGGTGCTGGCGGCGGTCAAGGCAGCGGCTCTGTAGCCTCCGGCGGGACGTCGTGGATAGCGGGAGGTTCGTGATCCTGGTGGGCGCAGTACTGGCGATGACGTCGGCGTGCGCGAACGTCGGCACTGGCGCGGCGCCCCCGCTGTCCAGGACCGACACGACGTTGATGAGCGGCTGGGAGGAGTGGTTCTCCATCGATTGGGCCGCCGATCGGCGGCCCAACGGTACCCAGCGAGTCACCGGCTACGTCTATAACCGGAAGGGCGAGTACGCTGTCGATCTCCGCGTCATGGCCCAAGCGATTGACGCGTCCGGCGCGGTGGTCGGTCAGCGCATTGCGTTCGTGCCCGGGGGCGTCGGCGGATCCGGGCGCGTATATTTTGAGGTCCCGAATCTCCCGGTGGCCAGCACATACCGCGTGAGCGTCTTTGACTTCACCTGGGTCCAGGCAGGCGGCGACGGTCGACCCTGACCCGATCAGCTGCTGAACCCCCGGGATCCGGGTGCATCTCGGGTCCCGGGGCGCGGTAATCCCCCTTGACGCATCATCGCCTCCAAGCGGATGCTTTTCGCATCGTAGGAAGCCCAGTCAAGGGAGACACGATCAAATGCGTCCATGTCGGACATCCGGACCGGCCACGCCGCCGGTCGTTTTCGCGCTCGTCGTCTCGTCCCTGCTGTTCCTCGGTATCGCCCGGGAGGTCGCGGCCCAGACGGCCCCGGCCGGAGAGGTCGTCGTCGCGTGGCACGTCACGATCGCCCCGACCTGGTTCGATCCCTCCACCGCGCCGGCACAGATCACCCCGTTCGGCATCCTCTTCGCGCTGCACGACGCCCTGGTCCGGCCCCTGCCGGGGAGGGGCAAGATGTCTCCGAGCCTCGCCGAATCGTGGACGGAGAGCGCCGACGGGCTGGTGTACGAGTTCAAGCTTCGGCGCGATCTCAAGTTCCACAACGGGGACCCGATCACGGCCGAGGATGTGAAGTTCAGCTACGAGCGCTATCGCGGCGCCGGGGCCAAGGAGATCCAGGCACACGTCCGTCAGGTCGAGATCGTCGATCCTCTGACGCTGCGCTTCCATCTGACCGAGCCGTGGCCCGACTTCATGACCTTCTATGGCACTACCGCCACCGCCGCCGGCATCGTGGTCCCCAAGAAGTACGTGACCCAGGTCGGCGACGAGGGCTTCAGGAAGCACCCGATCGGCGCCGGCCCTTACAAGTTCGTGAGCCACAAGCCCGGCGTAGAAGTCGTGGTCGAAGCCTACACCGGCTACTGGCGCCGCGTGCCCAACGTGAAGCGTTTCGTCATGAAGAGCGTCCCGGAGGGAACGACTCGGGTGGCGATGCTGAAGAACGGGGAGGCGGACATCGCGTTCGCGCTCGACGGCGAGGACGCCTTGAACGTGAAGCGAGACTCGCGGCTTCAGCTGGTGCCGTCCAAGCACGCGTCGATCTACTGGATCGAGTTCGCCGACCAGTGGGATCCCAAGTCACCCTGGCACGACCGGCGGCTCCGGCTGGCGGTCAACCATGCGCTGAATCGCCAGGCGATCAACGAGATCTCGTGTCTCGGCTACTGCCCGCCGGCTGGGGTCATCGTGCCCCGCGTCATGGAGTTCGCGCTCCAGACCACGCCCATGCCGTACGATCCCCAGAAAGCCAAGCAACTGCTCGCCGAGGCCGGCTATCCCAACGGGATCGACGCGGGGGACTTCGTGCCGACTCCTCCGTTCGTCACCACCGCCGAGGCGGCGACGAATTACTTGGGCACGGTGGGGATTCGCACGAAGATGCGGTTGATGGAGCGTGCCGCGTTCCTGGCCGCCTGGCGGGAAAAGAAGCTCCGCGGGCTGTTCATGGCCGCGGTGGGAAACTCGGGCAACGCGGCCAGCCGCGTGGAGGCGTTCATGTACTCGAAGGGGAGCAACGCCTACGGCGGCTATCCTGACCTGGACGACCTCTTTCACCAGCAGGCGCGGGAGCGCGACGCCGCGAAGCGCGAAGCGATGCTCTATCGCATCCAGCAGATGTCCATCGACCGGGTCATGTTCGCCCCGATCATGGACTACCGGACCCTGCGCGGCGTTGGGCCGCGCGTGGCCGAGCACATGCTCGACTCGATGCACTTGATCCCGTTCCCGTGCTATGAGGACGTGAAGCTGAAGGCGCAATAATGATCGCGAGAGGTTGACGCGAGCCACCCATGTACGCGGCACATTTCGGGCTGACGGAGCGGCCGTTCTCGCTGGCGCCGGATCCGCGCTATCTCTATCTGAGCGACGCGCACCGCGAGGCGCTCGCCCATCTCCTCTACGGCCTCGGCGAGGGCGGGAGCTTCGTGCAGCTGACAGGCGAGGTTGGAACCGGTAAGACCACCGTCTGCCGCGCGCTCCTGGAGCAGCTTCCCGCCGACGTCGACGTCGCGATGATCTTCAACTCGCAGCTCACCTCTCTCGAGCTGCTCGCGGCCGTGTGCGACGAGCTCCGGGTGCCGTATCCGGCCGGGGCCACGAGCCTGAAAGTTCTCATCGACGCGCTTTCTCACGCGCTGCTCGACGCCCACGCGCGGAAGCGCCGGACCGTGCTCATCATCGACGAGGCCCAGAACCTGAGCGCGCGGGCGCTGGAAGAGGTCCGCCTTCTGACCAATCTGGAGACGACCAAGGAGAAGCTCCTGCAGGTGATCCTCATCGGCCAGCCCGAGCTGGCCGATCACCTGGCGCGCCGCAATCTTCGCCAGCTGGCCCAGCGCGTGACCGCGCGCTACCACCTCAGGCCGTTCAGCGAACCGGAGGCAGAGAAGTACATCCAGCACCGGATGGAGGTCGCGGGCCAACGCCAGCCGATCTTCACCAAGCTCGCCATGCGGACGGCGTACCGCCTGTCCGGCGGCGTTCCGCGTCTCCTGAACACGATCTGCGACCGCGCCCTGCTCGGCGCCTACGCGACGGGCCAGACGCGGGTGAGGGACGCGGTCGTTCGCCGCGCGGCGAGGGAGGTGCTGGGCCACGGGCCAAGCCACCGCTGGGCCGTCGCCACCGCCGCGGCGGCGCTCCTGGTGGTTGCGGGCGGCGCCGCGCTGCTCGCTGTGGGCAGGTTCCCGTCCGTCGTGGCGTGGCTGCTGCCGTCGGCGGGGACGGCCTCGCCGCCGCCGGCCACGGCCCTGGGC
>JBKPCO010000017.1:0-5087 GCA_046727415.1 Candidatus Methylomirabilota bacterium | reverse complement strand
GCGGCGAGCGTCAGCTCACAGGCTGCGTGGCAGCGGGCCCAGGAGCAGCGGGAGCTGGACGCGAACGCCAAGGCGGTCGAGATCCTGATGCGTGCGAAAGGAATGTCCCAGAGCGAGGCGGTGCGGGTCGTGAGCGAGGCCCTGCAGCGGGGTCAGCGCGCCATCGAGCGCGGCGCGCCGCTGACGCCAGGGCACCTCACGCCCGCCGAGGAGCTGGCGGACCTGAAGGCCCGGTTTCCCGAGGCGCGAGAAGCACGCTAGCCCGGGATGTGGGCCTCTTCCGGAAGCTCGGACCACCGGGGCTTCCACTCCGGCACGGCGAGACCGAACTTCTCGCAAAGCTCCTTGACCTCGGCGGCGAAGGCCTGGCGGACCTCGTCGTTGTCACGGAGCTTGAGCTTCAGCCGGCGATATACCTGATTCTTCTGCGATCCTGGCCGCCCGAAGATGTTCATCGTCCGGATGTACCACTTGGCGAACGTCGCCTGGGCCTCGTCGTGGGTTCCGGGGTCTTCGGCAAGCTTCTTCACCCAGTACTCGCCGTGGCGAATGTGGAACTTCTCCTCCTTGAAGATGCCGTCGATGGCCCGCACCCACGGGCCGTACGAGCAGCCGCGGACGTCTTCGAGCTGATGCCCGGCGCCGCGGTCCATGCAGAAGTTGAAGAAGACGAAGTCGGCCCACGTGTCGATCGGGTAATAGAAGATGTTGACGCGCTTGTCGGCGGTGATGCGCGCCGTGCCGATGTCGGCACTCGCGTCGATTCGCATCGTGAAAGTGTCGTCGTGCTGCCGGACGTGGCGCTCCACGTCGAAGCCCAGGTCGCCGAGGAGGCCGTACATGACCGCCGCGTGGCGGAGCTCGTCCTTCACGATCTGGGCGACGACGTGCTTCTCCTCGACCGTTGGTGCCTTGGTAATCCACGGCACGTAACCGTAGCCGCCCGCCAGCTCGGAATCCGCCTGCATGGTCAGCAGATGGACGAGGTTCTCCCGGTACTCGGCGGTCATCTCGTCCGCCGATTCGAGCCGGACGCCCCGCTCGATCTTCGCCATCATCGTCTTCGCCAGATCGCTCATGGGCTCCTCCACCTTCAGCATACTCTACCCGCGCTCGACGACGCGCACGGCCTTGCCCTCGGCACGCGGGATCGTCCGTGGCGCCACGATCGTCAGCTCGACCGAGAGGCCGATCGCGCGCTGGAGCCGCTCGGTGGCGCGACGTCGCAGCGCCACGATCTCCGGGTGCTCGGCGCTGAAGCCGCCGCAGCGCGCGACCAGCTCTGTCGACGGCTCCACCTGGACCTCGAGCCGGGCGAGCGTCGCCCCGCGGTCGACGACCAGCTGGTAGTGCGGCACCAGCTCCTCGACGCCCAGCAGCGTGCTCTCCACCTCGGACGGATAGAGGTTCACGCCGCGGACGATCAGCATGTCGTCGGCGCGGCCTTTGATGCGCGCGATCCGCGCCGAGGTGCGACCGCAGGGGCACGGCTCGAGCGTCAGGGTCGTGATGTCGCCGGTCCGGTAGCGGAGCAGCGGCATGGCGCGCTTGGTGAGCGTGGTCAGGACGAGCTCGCCCTCACGCCCCGGGGGCAACGGAGCCCCGGAAACGGGATCGACGATCTCGGGCAGGAAATGATCGTCGGCGATGTGGAGCCCGGCGCGGGCCTCGCATTCGCCCGCGACGCCCGGGCCGATGATCTCGGAGAGCCCGTAGATGTCGGACGCCCGAAAGCCGAACGCACGCTCGAGCGCTGCGCGGACGCCCTCCGTCCACGGCTCGGCGCCGAACATACCGTAGCGGAGGCCGAGCTCGCAGGGGTTACTCCCCTGCTCGGCCAGCGTCTCGGCCAGATGCAGCGCGAACGACGGGGTGGCGGCGATCGCGGCGGGCCGGAAATCTTGAAGCAGGAGCTGGTGACGGGCGGTGTTGCCGGACGAGACCGGGACGACGGTCATGCCGATCCGCTCGGCGCCGTCGTGAAAGCCGAGCCCGCCCGTGAACAGTCCGTATCCGAAGGCGATGTGCAGGAGATCGCCGCGGCGCGCGCCGGCCGCCGTCATCATGCGCGCCATCACCTCGCGCCACACGTCCAGGTCCTCGGCCGTGTAGGCGACGACCGTGGGCTTGCCCTTGGTGCCGGACGAGGCGTGAACACGGGCTAGCTGATCTCGCGGAACGGCCAGGAGCCCGAACGGATACTGCTCGCGCAGATCAGTCTTGCGGACGAACGGAAGGCCGGCGAGGTCGCCGAGCGCGCGCGGCGCGGCCGCCCCAAGCCGCTCGCGGTGAAACGGCACGCGCGCCGCAGCCCAGCGGACGACCGCCTGGAGCCGTTCCAGCTGCAGCCGCTCTCGCGCCTCGCGCGACATCGTCTCGGCCTCGCGGTTCCAGATCGCTCTGGAGCCGTCGGGCCGGGCGTCGCTCGGAGCCGCTGCGCTCAAGTTCGCGGCGGCCGTCGGCTCGGGGCGCGTCGCGGTGGCTCGGGAAACTGCTGGTCCACGATCCGGTGCTGGCGAAGGCCGAGCGCCTCGCGCTGGATCAGGAGGGCCAGCCGCGCTTGGTGCGCGCGGACGCGCGCGGCCTCATACTCGCCGAGGAGCCGCGCTTCAGCGTCACCATCCGGCGCCGCGTCGAGCCGGCGGCCGACCGCCGCGACGTGGGCCAGGGCCTCCTCGAGCCGCTCGCCGGCCCGTCCGAGCGCCACCGCCTTTTCCTGCGCGATCTCCTCGTTGATTCGCCGGTGGGTCTCGTGGGCGCGGGTCATCGGCGCGCGATCGCGTCGAGATATACCGCCAGCGTTCGGTCGATCTGCAGACGTACGTCGAACTCGCGCTGGGCGACTTCGCGGGCCCGGCGCGCCATGGCGCGCCGCCGCTCGGGATCGAGCAGGAGCCCGATCGCCGCCTCCGCGAGCGCGGCCGGATCGCTCTTGGTCAGGATGCCCGTATCACCGTCGCGCACGACCTCGTCGCAGCCGGGCGCGTCGGCGGCGACCGCCGGCAGCCCGCAGGCTGCCGCCTCGGCGAGCACGAGACCCTGGGTCTCGGTCTCGGAGGCGAACAGAAAGACGTCGGCCGCCTGGTAGCACTCTGCCAGCTCGTGGTGCGGGCGCACGCCCAGGAAGCGGATCCGCGGAGCAACCGACAGGCCGCTCGCCATGCGCCGCAGCCGTTCGGCCTCAGTGCCGTGTCCGACCAGCAGCAGGCGTGCTGAGGCGACGATGGACGCGATGCGCTCGAACGCGACGAGAACGCGATCGACGCTCTTCTCCCGGTCGAGGCGGCCGACGTAGAGCACGAGCGCGTCGTCCTCGCCGACACCGAGCCGCCGCCGCGCGGCCGCCCGGTCGCCTGGCCGGAATCGGACGAGATCGATCCCCGTGGGAACGACCGCGATCGGCGTCCGGACACCTCGCGCATGGAGCTCATCGCGGACCACCGTGGAGGGCGCCAGCACCGCGTCGGCGCGGGCGGCGAAGCCCGCGCTCAGCCGGATCGCGGCCGCCTCTACCAGGCCCAGCGGCAGCGGGACGTAGTGCGCGTACTTCTCGTAGCGCGTGTGATAGGTGAAGACGAGCGGCCGCCGAGTCCGCCGGGCCAGGCGGCGCGCGGCCGGGCCGAGGAGGAACGGATGGTGCGCGTGGACGACGTCGAAGTCGAGCCCGGTGAACGTCCGGGCGATTCGCCGCGAGTATGGGACCGCTAGCGCGAACTTCGGGTAGGTCGTGGCCGGGATCGAGGGATAGCGGACGATGCGAGTCGAGGGATCTTGCGCGCCGGCCAGGCGTGGTCCGAACACCCACGCCTCGTGCCCAGCGGCCTCGAGACCCTGCCGGAGCGTCTCGACCGAGATCGTGACGCCCCCGCAAAACGGCAAATAGTTGTTCGTGAAGAGCGCGATCCGCACCGGCTGACGCTCGTCAGGCTTTGTTGAACTTCTCGAAATCCTCCGGCTTGATGTTCTGCAGCCACTCCCGCAGCTGATCCGGGTCGTCCGCCTTCACCGGCTGCTCCGTCTCCTTCGTCACGTCGAGGCTCTTGGCCTTGCGGATGACCTCCTCGTCGACATAGATCGGCGCCGCCACCCGGAGGGCGAGAGCGATGGCGTCCGAGGGGCGCGAGTCGACCGTGTACTCGGTGCTGCCGAGCTGGACGTGAAGCACCGCGAAGAAGGTGTTCTCCTTGAGGTCGGTCACGACCACCTTGAGCACGCGCGCCTCCAGCGTCTCCAGGATGTTCTTGATCAGGTCGTGGGTCATGGGGCGGGCCGGCGCCACCTTCTCCAGCTCGAGGGCGATGGCGTTCGCCTCGAAGATACCCACCCAGATCTGCAGCGACCGCTTGTCCTCCTCGTCGCGCAGGATGATGATCGGCATGTTCGAGACCTGATCCAGGGCCAGTCCGCGCACCTTCATCTCGACAAACATGCGGTCTCCTCCAGGCGGGACGCGAGCGTCCCGCGCAGGCTGTGCGGCAGCGCCTGGTCGATACGCACCGACGCGAGCTCGCCGACGGACGCGCGCCCCTGCCCGTCGAAATTCACGACGCGATTGCAGCGGGTCCGGCCCGACAGCTCGCCCGCGTTCTTCTTCGATGTCCCGTCTACGAGCACCTCGACCGTCCGGCCCACGAGCCGCCGGCTGCGGTCGGCGCTCACCCGCTCTGCCACCTGGAGCAGGCGGGTGTTGCGGTCGGCCTTCACCTCGTCGGACACCTGGTCCGGCATCGTGGCCGCCGGCGTCCCGGGTCGGCGCGAGAAGCGGAACACGAACACGTTGTCGTAGCGCACGCGCTCGACCATCTCGAGCGTCTCGGCGAAATCCGCCTCGGTCTCGCCGGGGAAGCCCACGATGAGGTCCGTGGAGAAGGCCATGTCCGGGACCGCGTCGCGGATCTCCGCGCCCAGCTCCAGGTACCGCTCGCGGGTGTAGCCGCGATTCATGCGTTCGAGCACGCGATTGGAGCCGGACTGCAGCGGCAGGTGGAAATACTCGCACACCTTCGGGACGTCGCGCATGGCGCGGATGAGCTTCGGCGTGAGGTTGTAAGGATTCGACGTGGTGAAGCGGATGCGCGCGATGTCCT
>JBKPCO010000016.1:0-9840 GCA_046727415.1 Candidatus Methylomirabilota bacterium | reverse complement strand
CCGGAGGACTGCCCAACCCCCAGCCCCACAACGGCGAATGCTAGTCGGATGACTCCTCGAGCCCCAGCACCCACACGACCGTGACGTCCTTACCGTGGCCCGAATACACCATGACAGTCCCGTTCGGATCGTCGGTGTGGGCCGAGCTGACGACGACCGGGGGATCGGAGGAGAGGAAGTCAGGCATCGCCTGCCACAGGCTGAAGGACAAGATCCCGACCGCCAGAGCCGCGCCGCCGAGCGCCCAGCGAGGATTCCACCGCCACTTCCGGACGGGGGTCGGGACCGGTGGCGCATTCTTGCCTCTGGCGTCCTCGATACCGCGGACGATTCCTGGCCAGAAACCGGTCCAGTCGGGATCGGCCGCGCGCGCGGTCGGGCTCAGGGTTCGCCGGAGCATCGCCCGGAGGCTCCGTAGGGTATCCGCCTCGCGCTGACAGGTCGTGCACCCGATCAGGTGTCTGGCGGTAGCCTCGGCGACACCCCCCTCGAGGGCTCCATCGAGGTATGCGCCGATGCGGCGACGAGTCCGGAAACAGGTCAACACGACTGTTGGACGGGCCCGCCCACCACTCGTATTCTCATGGCCGGATGATACCCGAACAGCCGACGCGCCTGGCCGTCGCCATCGATCTGAGCCTCGAGGCCCTGCTGGCGGTTCCAGACACCCCGAGCGCCGGCGTTGTGATCTGTCATCCTCATCCACTCTATGGCGGCGACATGGACAATCCCGTGGTCGTTCGCGTCCAGGAGGTGTGCGCGGGCCTGGGCCTTGCTACCCTGCGCTTCAACTTCCGCGGCGTCGGCGGTTCCGGCGGGGCCCACGCCGGTGGCGTCGGCGAGCAGGACGACGCGCGGGCGGCGCTCGAGGCCCTCAGCCGGGCGACGGGCGGCGCGCCAACGGCGATCGCCGGCTACTCGTTCGGCTCTCGGATCGCGGCGCTGGTCGCGTGCGGCGACCCTCGAATCGAGGGCCTTGCCCTGATCGCCCCGCCCCTCGCGATGTACGACTTCGCCTGCGTCGAGAGCGTGCGCACGTCGACGCTCGTGGTGGCCGGCACCAACGACTCCTACTGCCCCGTCCCGGATTTCGCGCGGTTTGGCGCGCGCCTGCCGTCCGCCACCACGGTGTCCATAGAGGGCGCCGATCACTTCTTCTTCGGCAAGCTCTACCCGCTCGGCGAAGCGGTCGCCAAGTGGGCGCAGGGGCTTCGCCGGGAGCGCGGGTCGCCCTAGACGCGGGGCAGCTGGCGAGGCGTCGCGTTGCCCGCCGAGAGGATGATGCGCACGCCTTCCTCGACGGTCAGCCCGGTCGGCAGCACATCGTCGCGCGGGACGAGCACGACGTCGCCGAGGTAGAGGTTGTTGGTCGGGATAAACAGCGTCACCATCTCGCGCTTGCCGTGCGGCGTGTCGACCAGCACGTGGCTCGTGACGAAGGCGAACGCGTACTCGCCCTGTCGAGGATGCTCGACGAGCACGACTGCCCCGAACGCGCTCCGGCGCTCGGGCGAGAACGAATCGATCAGCATCTTCACCGACGGATAGAGCCGGCGGTAGATAGGCACCCGGAGCAGAAGCTTGTCGCCCCAGGCGAGCACCCGACTTCCGACGACGTTGCGCGCAATCGTGCCCATGACCAGGATGATGGCGGCGGCCGTCAGGAACCCGAGCCCCGGGGCAGGCCGGCCGAGGATCTTCTCGTACATGGGACCGAAGACGTCGTCGATCCGGCTCCAGAAAATCCACAGGAGCCACGCCGTGAGGAAAATGGGAACCGTGACGAAGAAGCCCGCGATGAAGCGAACCTTGAGCCAGTTGCGCATGGTTTCACCGAGAATAGCATCCCGGACCATCGGCGCCCGCAGAGTGCGTCGGCGGCGCTGGTGACGGGCGGCGCTGCCCGGCGGCGGAGGGGTGAAGAGCTGAGCGGCGCGGTCGGGCTACGGCCGAGCGATCCGGCCGCCGCCCATCGTACGCAGGAAGTCGCCGAGCGACGCGAAGCGCATGAACGGATTGTCGCGCTTCTCGTCGCCGATGGTCGATGACGGGCCGCCGTAGTTGTGACCGGGGAACAGCATCGTCGAGTCCGGCAGCGCAGCGAGGCGCTGCGTGAGGGACTCGTACATCTGGGCCGGATCACTGCCCGGTAGATCGGTGCGCCCGCACGAGCCGATGAAGAGCGTGTCGCCCGAAACGAGCCGGCCGTCGATCAGGAAGCACTGGGAGCCGGGCGTATGCCCGGGCGTGTGCATGAAGGTCAGCGTCAGGCGCCCGATCGCCAGGGTCGCGTGGTTGTCGACCGCCACCACGTCCGAGCCGAAGCCCCGGAGGAACTCGCGCTCGGCCTTGTGGACGTAGACCTTCGCCTTCACGCGCCCCAGCAGATCCTCCACGCCGGGGATGCGCCCGGGCATACCCCACGATGCGAGGCTGCCGCCGACATGGTCCTGATGGGTATGCGTGACGAGCGCGCCCGTGATCGTCATGCCGCGCGCCTGGGCGGTCTCGATGATCGTGTCGATCTCCCAGGCGGGATCGACGACCACGCACTCGTGCGCGACCGGGTCGCCGATGAGATAGACGAAGTTCTGCATCGGCCCGAGCTCCATCTGCTCGAGATAGATCGTGTCGTCGGCCACGTTTCCCATCCTACCCCTGGTGGCCCCGCCCGCGCTAGAAACGGCGGGGATCGGAGTAGAATACTGACCCTGACCGAACCATCCTCCGGGGAGCGCGAATGACAACGGCGCACGGCAATGCGGCACGGCGCGTGACCTACCAGCTCGAGACCCTCTGGGACTATGACTACGTACCGACGCACGACGAGCTGGCAACCCTGTACGAGACGGCCAAAAAGAACCAGTGGAACGGCTCCACGGCGATCGACTGGACCCGATCGGTCGGCACCGAGGGCCCGGTGCTCAACGTGCAGATGGCCTTCCAGGGAACCGAGTTTTACTCGAATCTCACGGACGAGGAGAAGAAGGAAGTCGAGATCCGCGTCTCGGCCTGGCGCCTGTCCCAGTTCCTTCACGGCGAGCAGGGCGCGCTGGTCGTCTGCGGACAACTGGTCAATTCGATCCCCGAGCTCGACGCCAAGCTCTACGCCTCGACCCAGGTGGTCGACGAAGGACGGCATGTCGAAGTGTTCGAGCGGTACGTCAAGAAGCTCCACAAGATCTACCCGGTCGACCCGCTCCTGAAGGCCCTGATCGACCAGATCCTGGCGACCAACGTCTGGGAGCTGAAGCTCCTGGGCATGCAGATGCTCATCGAGGGACTGGCCATCGCGGCCTTCAACCTGATGCGCAAGCAGACTGGAGACCCGACCCTGGCCGATCTCCTGGACTACGTCCTGCAGGACGAGGGGCGCCACGTGAACTTCGGTTACTTCGCGCTCCGGCGCTCGATCCCGACGATGGAGCCGTCGAAGCGCGAGATGCTCGAGGACTTCACGTTCGGGGCGTGCGACCAGATGTACACCCGCGACGAGCGCACCGGCTTTCAGTCGGTGAAGACCGTCTGGACGGAAATGGGCTGGGACGGCGACGCGATCTGGCGCGATGCGGTCGCCAATTCCCCGACGACCAAGGCGTTCAACAGCTTCCTGTTCCGGGACAACCTGATGCCGCGTCTGGAGCGGCTCGGGCTCATCTCCGAGCGGATCGCGCCGCGCTACCGCGAGATCGGGCTCGCCTGATCACCCCTTGAAGTCGTCGGGCACCTTCGGGAGCTCGCCGAGCTGCTTGGCGTCGACGGAATAGACGGCGGGCGCCGCCTTCAGCTTGACCCAGGTCTGATCGCCCTCGCGCTTGCCGATGAGCAGCGTCGCGGTCTCGCTGCCGTCGGCCTTGAGGAGGGCCACCTCGAGTGTCGGCGCGTCGAGGCCGTACCTGGCCGGCTCGGCCTCGGTCGGCGCGGCGACCGTCTTCCACTTGAGGGCGCGGAGCGCATAGAGCAGGTTGTCCACGGTTGCCGCCTTCGCCGCGCCGCGCGGGCCCTCGACCACCTTCCAGTCCGCGTCGCCGCTCCGCTCGACCACGACCGTCTGGTTGCCGGCCCGCACGCGCATGCGCTTGATGTCTCGGGGCTCGAGCCCCGTGATGAGCGTGCGATCGCGCAGGTCGTCGGCCGAGCGGCCGATCTCCTCGAGCGCCTTGCCGTCGACGAGCACCACGGGTCCCCGGCCCACCACGCCCGCGTACGCGGTCGCTGCGCCCCCGCGGCGCTCCGGTGACGGCGCCAGCAGGAGCGTGCGCGCCGTCGGCGTGCCCGGATCGCCGATGCTCACGCGCACCGTAGGCTTCGCGAGATAGCGAGGGATGCCCGCCGCGTCGTCGGTGAGGAAGGCCTGCGCCTTGAGCTCGCGCAGCTTGAACAGCACGGCGCCCGCCTCGACCTGATCGGCCGGCAACGCTTCGGGCGCGGTGATCTTCCAGCGGCCGTTCTCCTGCGCCAGCGTCACGGAGCCCTTCGGGCTCTCGATCTCGATCCTGGTTACCTTGTCTCGATCGACCTCCACCACCGCCTTGTCGCGGAGCACCGCCACGTTCTTTGGCACCGCCGTCCAGGCTTCGTCAGGGATCAGCAACACTGCCGACTCCCCTGCCCGCATGGCGTAGACCCCTTTCTTGGCCGAATCGGCGCGGCCGAAGAGCAACGTCTTCGTCGCGCGGTCCTTGTCGCGGCCGGTGTTGACGGCGACCCGCACCGGCTGGTCGAGGCCGAACAGCGCCAGCGAGGGCGGGGCCTCGGCCACGAATTCCTTCACGCGCGCGCCGCGGAGCTTGTCCAGGAAGTCGCGGATCGTGTCGGCGTCCGCCGGCAGCGCACGCGGACGGGTCAGCCGCCAGCGTCCGTCCGCCTGCTCGACGGCGATCGTGTCGTCGCGCGTGACGATCTCGAGGCCCGTGACGTCCTTCTGGTCGAACGCGAGCACGGTCTTGTCGCGAAAGTCGGCGACCGGCCGCGTCGTGTCGCGCAGGACCGACTCACCCACCACGAAGACCGCGGGCTTGTCGGCCTCGCGCGCGTAGACCCATACGCCGGTCGGGCTCTTCGCCCCCAGCAGGAGCCCGAGCGACTTTCCGTCCTTGAGCTTCGCGGTGATCTCGGCCGCGGGCTTGTCGAGGCCGAAATCTGCGAGTGCCTTGGGGGCCGCCTCGATCTCGCGGTCCATCCGCGCGGTGACGACCGAGGCAACCGTCTCGTCGATCGAGCCGCGGTCGCCGCGCCCTTTGACCGGCTCGAGGATCTGCCAGGCCTCGCCGTCGCGCTTGAGCTTGACGACCCCGTCGGTGCGCTTGATGTCCACCTCCGTCACGTCGGCCGGCTCGGCGGTGAATACGCGCCCCTTGCGGCCTTCCGTCTTCTCCCGCTCCGGGCCCAGGCGGATCTCGTAGACGTAGTAGAACGCGCCGAGCGCGAGGAGAACGACGGCCAGGATCGCGGTCGACTGCCAGCGCACGGCTGGCTACTTCGCCGCGCGGCGGCGAAGGACGGCGGCGATACCGCCGGCGAGGGCGACGCCAGGCAAGACGAACAGCGACAGGAGGCGGACCGCGCTCTGCTGATTCTCGTTCATGAACACTGGGGTCTGCTTCACGTCCTTGGGGCGGATCGATATCTGGTCTTCCTCTTCGGCGAGCCAACTCACGGTGTTGAGGAAGAAGTCGCGGTTGCCCTGGATATTCAGGAACTGGTTCGCGGCGATGTTCGACGTGCCGTACACGACGATGCGCGCCTTCTCGACCGTCGCCACCGCGGCGACGGCCAGCGGTCCCTTGATGTCCTGGGGATCCGGCTTCGCCACGCCGCGATCGAGGTCCGCCTTGTTGGTTTCGCCCCAGCTCTCGGGGCTGGTGCGGGCCAGCATCTGGACGTTGACGCCCTTGGACGGGGTCTTGAGCGCGGCGATCGACCGGGTGAGCGGGAAGAGGGTGGTCACGCCGCCCATATCGCGGGTGATCGGATGGGACTCGTACTGCTGGATGATCGGCACCTCGGGCCCGATGCCGAAGAGCCGCCCGATCGGGTTCGCCTCGATCACGAGGTCGTCCTCGAGCTGAAATCCGTACTTCGTCAGGTGCTTCTTGAGCCCCTCGTTCTGGAAGGGGTTGACCATCACGAGCACCTTGCCGCCTCGGCCGATGTACGCGTCGAGGGCCTCGACCTCGGGCGGGAACAGGTCGGTGCGCGGTCCGGCCAGGATGACGACCACGGCGTCGGCCGGCACCTTGCCCTCGCGCGCGAGGGCCAGCGGCTTGACCTCGTAATTCGCCCTCTCCATTGCTGCCTTCGCCTCGCTGAAGCCCGGGCGCTCTGTGTTCGTGAGCTCGGGCTCGCCGTGGCCCTGCACCACGTAGACGAGGCGCTTACCTTCGCGCGTGACTTTGAGAAGCCCGTTCGTCAGCTTCTCTTCCTCGGCGTCGAGCACCTTCTCCGACTTGGCCTTGGTCTCGAGCACGATCGTGCCGTACGCCTCGACACCGTAGCGCTTGGCTAGATTGGGCTCGCGGTCGGGGTCGAGGCTCTTCCACGTGAGCTTGCCGTTCGAGTACCGGGCGTACTGCTTGAGCAGGTCCTCGGCCACCGCCTTGCCGGGTTGATCGCCGCGATAGAAGGCCACCGCGTTCACGTCGGTTTTGAGGCCGCGCAGCAGCTGGATGGTCTGGGACGAGAGGCTGAACCGCTTGTTTTCCGTGAGATCCTTGCGCGCGCTGTGCTGGAACGACAACGCCTGGACGACCACGGTGACCCCGAGCACCAGCGCGATCGCGACGGCCGTGTTCGCGCCGTACTTCGTGGTCCGGTGGCCGAAGAGACCGCGGAAGTCCTCGACCCGGGCGAGCAGCGACGCCATCACCAGCAGAACGCCCGCGCCCAGGAGCGTCCACCAGCGAGTCCGCGTCATCCACAAGGGATACACGAACGTCAGGAGCGCCGCGGCCAGCAGAATACCGAGACCGAGGTAACCGCCCCAGTCGAGAAGCCGCCGGATCATCCCTTCCACCGCCGCGCTTCGAGCGAGCGATAGGCGAGGAACAGCGCGAGGAGCGTCAGGTTCACGTAGTAGAGGATGTCCTTCGTGTCGAGCACGCCTTTGGCGAAGTTGTCGTTGTGCTCCATGGTCGACAGGTGCTGCAGCACCTTGCCCCACGTGCCGCCGACCGAATCGGCGCCCCAGCCGATCACCCAGAGCAGCAACAGGATGCCGAACGTCCACGCGGCGGCCACGATCTGGCTGGCGGTGAGCGACGACGCGAACAATCCGACCGCCAGGAACGCGGCGCCCATCAAGAACATCCCGATGTAGCCGCTGAGCATCGTCCCCCACTCGACGCGCGCGAAGTAGGCGAGCGTCAGCGGGTAGAGCAGCGTCAGCACGAGGAGCAGCGTGTAGAGCCCGAGGACGGCCAGGTACTTGCCCAGCAGCACTTCCCAGTCGCGCAAGGGGTAGGTCAGGAGCAGCTCGACCGTGCCGGTCTGCCGCTCCTCGGCGATGAGCCGCATCGTGATGAACGGCATCAGCGCCAGCACGAGGATGACCGACAGGTTCCCGAAGAGCGGCCGCATCACGCTGTCGGTGACGTTGAGGTCGCGCGCCATCTGCGGGTTCATCGCGGAGCGCATCGACGCCATCGAGAAGTAGCTGAGGATCTGGTAGAAGAACCAGCCCATGACCGCCAGGAAGATGAAGAAGACGACGTAGGCGATGGGCGACGTGACGTAGAGCCGCATCTCCTTCTTGAAGACCGGCCAGATCTTCACGCCTCGGTCTCCGCCGCGGCGGCCGCCGCCTCGCCGACTTCCTCGCCGGCCACGATCCGGATGAACACTTCTTCGAGCGTCATGCCGACTCGCCGGAGCTCCAGCAGATCCCAGTGCTGCTGCGCGGCTAGCTTGAAGATCTCGGCGCGCACATCACGCCCGCGCGCGGCCTCGACCACGTACCGGGCGGCGCCGTTCGCGACCAGCTGGTCCTCGACCGACAGCACGCCGGAGATCGAGCGGATGCGGTCGCGGACGGCGGGCGGCGGGCCGACGATCTCGACCTCGACGCGAGCGGTCGGAAAGACCTGCTCGACCAGGCTGTCGATCGGACCCTGGGCGACCACGGAGCCCTTGTTGATGATGATGACGCCGCTGCACACCATCGAGACTTCCGGGAGGATGTGCGTCGACAGGATCACGGTGTGCTGCCCGGCAAGCGACTTGATGAGCGACCGGATCTCGGTGATCTGCTTGGGATCGAGCCCGATCGTGGGCTCGTCGAGGATGAGAACTTCTGGATCGCTCACGAGCGCCTGCGCGAGGCCGACGCGCTGCCGGTATCCCTTCGAGAGCGTGCCGATCAGCTGGTTCTGGACGTCGGCGACCATGCAACGATCCATCACGTCGGCGACCCGGCGCCGGCGATCCGACCGCGACACGCCCTTGACCTCGGCCACGAACTCGAGGTAGGGGGCGACGCGCATCTCGGTGTAGAGGGGCACGCTCTCCGGCAGATAGCCGATCCGGCGCCGCACCTCCAGGGACTCGCGGAACACGTCGCGCCCGGCGACGCGGGCCGAGCCGCTCGACGCCGGCATGAAACAGGCGAGAATGCGCATGGTCGTGGATTTCCCGGCTCCGTTTGGTCCGAGGAAGCCCACGATCTGACCCGGCGCGACGCTGAACGACACGTCGCGGATTGCCGTGACCGGGCCGTAGTGCTTAGTAAGCCGTTCAACTTCGATCATGCGCGGCCGGTCACGAATTATACAACGGGCGTGCGCTCAGTTCGAAGGAACGATCGGCATGCGCTCCCGAAGCCAGGACGGGACCGCCACCAGGGCATTCGTCGCCGGATCCTGGCACGCGTGGAGCGTCGACCCGCTGGCGACCGCTTCGCCGGCCTCGTTCAGGATCTCGTACGTGAAGCGGAAGCTCGCGCGCTTGCGCTCGCTGATCCAGCAGCGCACCTCCAGGAGATCGTCGAGCCGCGCGGGCTTGCGGTAGCGCACCAGGGCCTCGACGACCGGAATGTGCACGCGCTGGTCGACCTCGGACATGGCCAGCCCTTGCTGGCGGAGGAACTCGACGCGGCCCACCTCGAAGTACGTGAGGTAATTGCCGTAGTAGACGACCTTCATGCAGTCCGTGTCCTTGTACCGGACGCGGATAGTGGTTGACGCGACGAGGGGCGTCGCCGGCGTCGGCTCCATCCTAGAGATACTGGCCGTAGCGGATCTTCTCCACGACCCCCCGAATACCCTTGTAGTTGTCGATCGCATCCAGCACGTCTTCGGTGGAGACGAGCGAGGCGGCGGCGCCCTGGGCCTCGCCGCGCACCTTCACCTCCAGCGCGCGCCGGACGATCACCGAGATATCGGCGCCGCTCATCCCGCCCATGACCGGGAGGATCTTGTCGTAGTCGATCTTCGCGAAGAGCGGGCGACCAGCCGTCTTTTCGGTCCGGGCGCGGACCAGCTCCAGGATCTCTCGCTGAGCGACGGGATCGGGTAGCGAGATCTCGATCAGGTGATCGAGACGTCCCGGCGCGACGAGCGCGGGGTCGATCGCGTCAGTCCGCGTGGTCGACGCGATGACGAGGATTCGGGCGGTGGTGCCGAGCCCGTCGAGCTTCTCGCAGAGCGCCGCTACCAGCCGGGCGCTCGCCTCCCGCGCCTGGGGCGGCGGGAGCAGGTGCTCGAGCGAGAGCGCTTCGGCCTCGTCGAGGAACAGCACCGCCGGCCCCTCGGCCATCGCGATGCGGAGAATCTCCTGGAGCAGGTCACCGGTGTTCGCGCCGAACTTCGACGTGAGGTTCATCAGCTTCAGGTGGTAGAAGATCGC
>JBKPCO010000015.1:0-12890 GCA_046727415.1 Candidatus Methylomirabilota bacterium | reverse complement strand
CGCTCCTCGGGGATGCCGCGGGCAATGTACTCGTGGCGCACCTCGGCGGCGGCAACGCAGTAGCGGTCGACGTATGGCGCGATCCACTGGTTGTGCGCGACGAAGTCGGTGACCACCGTCGTGTGCGGAGGCACTCGGTTTGCCAGCCGGGCGAGCGTCGACATGGCCGAGGCCGGCGTGGCGTGCACGGTCACGACCACGTCCGGCGCCAGCTGCTCGAGCAGAGCGGCCAGCCGTCCGGTGCCCAACCGGGTGACCCCGAACGTCAGCCGCGAGTCGCTGGCCAGCCAGTCGCCGAGCGAATACCCGGCGCCCCACAGGAAGGGCGCGCGCCTGAGCAGGCCGTGGTAGAGCGTCCGGCTCAGGCGATCGAACACCGGGTGGACTAGCTCCCGGAAATGATCCACGACTGTGACGGTGGTCCCCGCGCGCTCGAAGGCGTCGCCGAGACTGCGAGCGGCTGCGTTGTGGCCCGAGCCGTAGCTAGCGGTGAGGATCAGAACGCGGGTCATCGACCTGCCTCATCCTACCTTGTCTCGCCCGCCGGGGCTGGTTAGACTGCAATCGGCTTCCTTGACCATGACTCGGGGAACGCAGCCTCGCTGGCATGCACATCCGTACAATCGCGCGGAGCTCTACCGGCTGACCGCGGCGCTCGGCTGGCTGCCCCGTCGGATGCGCCTCGGGCTGGCCCGCCGCGTCGGACGCCTCGCGCAGTCGTTCCTCCCGAACGAGCGCGCGATCATCCGCAAGACGATGGCGACCATGACCGGCGCGACCGGTAGCCAGCTCGACGAATTGACCGTCGGCGTCTTCGGCGAGTTCGCCATGTGCTTCAGCGATCTCATCACGGCGAGCCGCCATCCCAAGCGGCTCGGCGCGTACGTCGGCGCCATCCAGGGCGTCGGCGTCGACCGCCTGGAAGGCCTCGACGGCCCGGTCATCTCGCTCACCGCACACATCGGCAACTGGGAGCTGGCCGGGCGCATCCTGGCCCAGCATGCCGCGCGCACGACCCACGTTGTGGTCGCGGTGGAGGAGGCGCCCGTCCTCGAGCGGTGGCTGCGCCGTAACGGCAGCGGGCTCCACTTCGTGCCGCGCTCCGATCCGACGGTCTCGCTGACGCTGATGGCGGCGCTACGCCGCGGCGAGGCGGTCGGGCTCCAGGGCGACCGCGCGCTCGGCAATCGTGGCGACGTGCCGGTGCCGTTCTTCGGCCGCCCGGCGCCGTTCCCGATCGGTGCCTTCCAGCTCGCGCGGGCCGCCGCCGTGCCGATCGTGCCGGCCTTCTGCACGCTCGACGCCGACGGGCGCTACGTCCTCAAGGTGTTCGAGCCCTTGAAGGTCGTTCGCGGCGGCGAGGAAGACGCGCTCCGGGCGTGGGTGGCCATGCTCGAGCGTCTCGTCGCCCAGAAGCCGACCCAGTGGTTCAACTTCTTCGACATCTGGAGCCCGTTCGGGGCATAGGCGCCGAGGAGCCGCCCACCATCATGGCGTTCGGCGGCATCATCGACGTTGCGACCGCTGATGGAATGGCCCGGGACCTGGCTGCGATCCTGCCGGCCCGGGTCAGAGCGCCGTTCACCGCGACGTTCATCCGGTCGGCGGGTCTTTGCGACGAGTTCGTCCACCGTCTCGTCTTCGGAATCTTCCGCGAGAGCGGGCTCGGGGCGGCGGTCGCGGCGTCGCCCGGCACCGTCGATGAGCTGGTCGGCCGCGCCGGCCTCGAGCCCCGGCGCGCGCGCGCGCCGGTCGACTGGATGCTGCGACGCCTGTGCGATCGCGGCATCCTCGAGCGGACCGGCGATCCGCCGCGCTTCCGACTGCCCGCGGCAGTCCCGGAGCTGGATCCGGCGCCCCTGCGCGAGGAGCAAGAGCGCTACGATCCGTCCTGGCGGCCCACGTACGTCGTGGCCGAGACCGTCGCGAAGGACTACCCGGCGTTCCTGCGCGGCGAGCGTAGCGGCGAGGAGATTCTCTTCTCGCCGGCGCGCCTCCGGCTATGGGTCGACTTCTTCTCGAACGCCAACGGCCTCTACGTCGTGAACAACCTGGTGGGCGCCGGCGCGGTGGAGGAATGGCATCCGCCTGCGCCGCTTTCCATCCTGGAGCTGGGCGGTGGGCTCGGCAGCGGCGCCGTCACCCTCCTCGAGAATCTGAAAAACACGGGACGGTGGGAAGAGATCGCCGAGTACCGCTTCACGGAGCTGGTGCCCGCGTTCCTGCGGCGCGGCCAGAACACGCTGCAGGCGCGCTTTCACGACGCGTCGTTCCTCAAGTTCGGCGCGCTGGACATGAACCAGGTGTTCGAGAAGCAAGGGGTCCTGCCGGGGAGCGCCTCGCTCGTGTACGCCGTCAACACGCTGCACGTCGCGCGCGATCTCGACTTCTCGCTGCGCGAGATCTTCGCGGCGCTGGCGCCGGGCGGTCGCCTCGTCGTCTCCGAGTGTATCCACACGACGCCGGCGCAGGCGGTCTACGTCGAGTTCGTGTTCCTGCTGATGGAAACCTTCCGATCGCCGGTGCTGCACCCGATCCATCGCCCCAACGGCGGCTTCTTGACTCCCGAGCAGTGGAAAGGGGCGATGGAGGCCGCGGGCTTCGTCGATGTCGGCGTGCTGCCCGACATCGCGGGGCTGCGCGCGCGCTATCCCGACTTCATCGTCGCCGCGATCGGCGCGACGCGCCCCTAGCCCGCGGCCTCGCGGTGGCCCGAGGCTACTCGAACTTGATGACCCACTTCATCTTGGGATACTCGGGCGGCTTGCCGTCGAGGTCGACGATGCGCAGCGAGCGATCCGGCCCCTCGAAGAGCAGGTTGCCACTCTGGTATCCGACGTACTTGCCCCACGCCTTCGGGATCGTCGCTTCGCGGACTCCCGCCGGGAGCTGGGCCTGCGCCGTCGCGAGGCTGAGCAACTCGGGCCAGCCCGATTCAGTGAAGAATGGACGGGCGGCGATCGCGATGAGCGCAATGGCGATGAGGGTGAGTACCACCTTTGTGTAACGGTCCATGGGCATGGCCCTCCTCGGAGCGATGGTACTCCGGTCGCCCCGCCGGAGCGCTATTTGAAGGCGGGCATTACCTGCTGGGTGAGGATCGCGAGACTCCGCTTCACCCGCTCGGCCGGAATGAGTCCGCCGGAGTCGAGCTCGGCCACGATGCCGTTCAGGCTCAGCTCTTCCTGCAACCCCTTCAGACGATCGATGAGGCCCGCGGCGGAGCCGACCGCCACGCGCTGGTCGAGGATCTGCTCGTAGGAGAGGGTGGCGAGCCGATCGACCCTGGCTTGCAGGCGCTCGGCGGGGCCGGCGCCCGTGCGTCCCACCGCCGTCTGCTGCAGGCCCGCCTGGCGGCTGAAGTAGAACGTGAAGCTCTCGTACGGCTCCTCACGCGCGCCTCGCTCGGTGGTCGCGGCGTAGACGGGAATGCGCAGGTACACGTTGCCGTCCCCGGGGTGGCCGGCCTCGCGCCATGCCCGGCGGTAGGCCTGCAAGTGAGTCCTCAGATCGCGGATGTCCATCCCGCGAAGACCGACGAAGATCGGCAGCCCCACCTGGCCGACTCGGGGAAACGTCTCCTCGGTGGTGGCGGCCATCCGGAGCGGCGGGTGCGGAAGCTGATAGGGGCGCGGGGCGACCGTGGCGTTCTCGAATCGGTAGAACTCGCCCGCGTAGCTGAAGGGCTCGCCCTTCCATGCCTCGAGGATGATTTCCAGCGCCTCGCGGAAGCGCGCCTGGCTCTCCGCGTACGGAACGCCGTACAGGTCGTAGACGCGCGGAAAGCCGCTGCGGCCGATCCCGAAATCAAAGCGGCCCTCGCTGATGTGGTCGACGGTCGCGGCCTCCTCGGCGATGCGCAGCGGGTTGTTCAGGGGCAGGACCTGCACCGCCATGCCGATCCGCAACCGCTTGGTGCGCGTGGCGATGGAGCTCGCGACCACGATCGGCGCCGCCAGGACCGAACGGGCAGGCGTGAAGTGCATCTCGCCGAGCCACACCCCATCGAGTCCCCACGCCTCCGCCGCATCGACGAGATCGAAGCCCTCACGAAAGGCGGACACCTGGTCGCCGCCCTGACGGATCTCGAACTCCATGAAGATGCCGAAGTCCATCGCCACGCCCTGCCTCCTGCCGTCGTCCGCTACTGGGCCTTGATCTTCATGTCCTCGTAGGACGGCCAGACCGTCATCGGCACTAGGTTGATCGTGTGGTCGGCCATCTTCGGGCCGACGCCCATCAGCGCGCGCAGGTCCATGATCGGCGCGAACATCGCACGGTCGATCGTGAGTTGCTGGATGCGGTGGAGCTGCGCCTCGCGCTTCTTAACGTCGCGCTCGCCGGCCTGCTGCTGGAAGAGGTCGTCGATGTCCGGATAGCCGCCGTAGGCGTAGGAGCCCTTCGAGTAGATGAACTCGGCGACGCGGCTGGCCGCGTTGCCGGAGTTGCCGGCCGCCGTCATGAACACCCCGTGCAGCTTCTTCTCCTGCCAGGCCGCGTAGAACGCCGCGCGCTCCATCGGCCGCATCTTCATGCGGATGCCAACCGCGTTCAGATAGTTCAGCGCGGCCTCCGCGACCGTCGGGAATCCGGGAATCGGCACGAACTCGCCGGCGTCGAGTCCGTTCGGATATCCGGCCTCGGCCAGGAGCTGCTTGGCCTTCGCCGGATCGTAGGGCGGTGGCTCGACCTGCAGCGCGAAGTCCATTACCCGCGGCACGATGACGCCTGCGGGCGGGCAGAAGCCCAGACAGGCCGCCTCGTTGGTGGTCTTGCGATCGAGCGCGAGATTGACGGCCTGCCGCAGACGCTTGTCGTGCCACGGCGACTTCGGATCCCACTGATCCGCGAACTCGAGCCAGAAGATCGACGCGTGCCGTGACGAGACGAGCGTGAGGCGCGGATCGCGCCGCACTTCGATCCCCTGGGGACCGTCCAGAGCGACCGCGATGTCCGCCTCGCCGGTCTTCAGCATCGCCAGACGCGTGTCCACGTCGGGGACGGACTTCATCACGAGCTTCTTCACGTTGGGCACGCGGCGCCAGTAGCCCGTGTACGCCTCCAGCATCACCTCCACGCCCGGCGTGTGGCTCACAAACTTGTAGGGGCCGGCGCCGATCGGATGCTTCCGGAAGCCCGCCTCGCCGACCTGCGTGAAGTATTTCTTGGGCACGACGACGCCGACGCCGGTGGCGGTCGTGCCGTAGAACGTCATGAAGTCCGGCCAGGGACGCTCGAGCCGGAAGCGCACCGTGAGCGGGTCGACGGCGTCGACCTGACGCACGCGCGTCTGGAGCTCCTTGGCGCCGGCCCCCTTGTAGCGCTCGAAGCTGAACTTCACGTCCTCGGCGGTGAGGGGATCGCCGTTGTGGAACTTGAGCCCGCGGCGGAGCTTGAACTCGTACATGAGCCCGTCGGGGCTCTCCGTCCACGATTCGGCCAGGCTCGCGCCGATCTTCTGGTTCGGCATCGGGCGAGCGAGGGCGTCGTGGATCGCGTAGATGGTGCCGAAGGGCGTGATCTGAGGCGGAGCACTGGACGGATCGAACCACGTCGGGGCGATCGTGACGTGCCAGGCGATGACGACTTCGCCGGCGGGGCCGGTCTGAGCCGCCGATTCCTTGAATGTTCCGAGCGCGAGAGTCGCGATGGTGGCGAGCACGGCGACGCTGAAACGTCGTGACGGCATATTCGAGCTACCTCCCACGAAGGGGTTGTTGTCGATCCCACTCAGTGACGGGCCGAGAATATCAGATTCCCTTGACTTCCCCCGGAGCCTATGGGAGGTTCGCCGCACTCGTGACCGTTGTTTTCATTCGACAATATCCGGATCTGTGAGGAGAGTGCCGATGGGCGCCAGCAGGTCTCGTAGCGGCAGCCGCCGGGGCGTGACGCGACGCGATTTCCTCAAGCGCGCGGGCTGGGCGGCGGGAATGACCGCCCTGGTAGGGGGCGCGGGCCGAGGCCGCGCGGCGGCCCAGGCCGGGGCGTCGTACCCGGACTGGATCCCGGCGAGCACGAAGCCGGCCAAGCGCGGCGGAGTCCTGACGCGCGCGTCGGCCTGGGATCCGCCCGTAATCGATCCCCGGCTCACACAATCGGTGGGTCTGTTCCAGTTCGTGGGCCTCACCAGCAACCGGCTCTGTCGCTACGGGTTTTCCGACGAGAACGCGGGCCCGGGCGACATGACGCTCAGAGGCGACCTCGCGGAGTCCTGGCAAAGCGACCCCGCGTATCGTGTGTGGACGTTCAAGCTCCGGCAAGGCGTCAAGTGGCACAACGTCGCGCCGCTCAATGGGCGCGAGCTCACCTCGGTCGACGTCAAGTACTGCTACGAAGCCTACGCCAAGGAAGGCGTGCAGACGTTCGCGTTTCAGGAAATCGAGGGCATGGAGACGCCCGACAAGCACACCCTGCGTGTGCACCTCAAGGCGCCCAACACGCTCTTTCCCCAGAACGTGGCCGAGTTCATCTCCGTCATCTTCCCGCGGGAGATCCTGGAGGAGGACGGTGACCTCAAGAAGCGTCTGGTCGGGACCGGCCCCTACATGCTCAAGGAGCACACGCGCAAGGTGCGGATCGTCCTCCAGCGCAATCCCGACTACTGGGACAAGGGCCGCCCGTACATCGACGAGTACGTGATCCTCTCGACGCCGGACGATGCGACCAGGAAGGCCGCCTTTCGCACGGGTCAGGCCGACTTCATCTGGGTGCCGAGCCCGTCCGAGGCCGAGCTGCTCCGCAAGACCAATCCCAATGCCATCGTGCAGTCGTTTCACAACACCCTCGCGCCGTTCGGCCTGGCGCTGGCCCAGGACAAGCCGCCCTACAGCGACGTGCGCGTGCGCCGCGCGATCTCGATGGCCATCGACCGCCAGAAGCAGGTCGACACGGTGTTCGAGGGCCACGGGATCCCGGGCTGGGGCGTGCCGTACATCTACTACCAGGACAAGGCGCCGACGCTGAAAGAGCTCGGCGCGTGGTGGCAGTATCGCCCGGACGAGGCGAAGAAGCTCATGGCCGAGGCGGGGCAGGGCAAGGGCTTCGAGACGACCCTGTTCTACTACGAGTACTTCCCGCAAATGACCTCGCAGGTACAGCTCGTGCAAGCGGACCTCAAGAAGAACCTCAACATCGACATCAAGATCCAGAAGCTCGACTACACGACCTACTACGGCCGTTACGTCGAGGGCAAGTGGGACGGCATGTCCTGGGGGTTCCAGTCGGGCCACGCGATCGGCCTCGACGAGCGCACGTATCAGTACATGCACTCGAAGTCGCCGAAGAACTTCTTCCGCGTCAACGATCCGGTGATCGACGAGTTGACGACCAAGCTGCGCCGGACGCCCGACCGCACCGAGCAGCGAGCGATCACGAAGAAGATCGTCGACCGTGAATTCGACCAGGTGCTGCGGATGTGGATGCCCTACGACAACGGCTTCATGGTCTTCCAGCCGTACATGCGCAACGTCGCGGCCGCCGCGCTTCGCCGCACCGACGGCTACGGGTCGCCGACCCTGGCGCGCGCCTGGATGGACAAGTAGCGGGGCGCGTGGGACGGCGACCGGGATAGGGGGGCCGAGCGGCCATGCAGAAGTACGTGATCCGGCGACTGCTGCTGGCCGTGCCGGTGCTGCTGCTGTCGTCGGTGATCGTCTTCAGCCTGATGCGCGTCATGCCCGGCGACGCGCTAATCGCCCTGATGGGCGAGTCCGGCAACGTGGGCCAGAAGGAGCTGGCGAAGCTCCGCAAGGACCTCGGCCTCGATCGTCCGTACTACGAGCAGTATCTGCTCTGGCTCTGGCAGATGGTGAGCCTCAACCCGGGGGACTCCATCTTCACCAACGAGCCCATCCCAGTGTCGCTCAAGAAGGCGATCCCGGTCACTGTCGAGCTGGCCACGCTGGCGATGCTCATCGGGCTTGCCATCGCGGTGCCGGTCGGGGTGCTGTCGGCCACGCGGCAGGACAAGCCCTCCGACTACATCGGGCGTGTCGTCGCCGTCTCCGGGCTTTCCATTCCCGACTTCTGGCTCGGAACGCTCGTCATCACGTTCGCCGCGATCTGGGTCCACTGGATCCCGCCGATCGGCTACGTGAGCATCTTCGAGTCGCCGTGGCGCAACCTGCAGCAGTTCCTGCTGCCGGCGGCGGTGCTGGGGTTTCGCCTCTCGGCGGCGACCATGCGGATGACCCGGTCGACCGTGCTCGAGACGCTCCGCGAGGACTATGTGCGCACGGCATGGGCCAAGGGGCTCGCGGGGCGCATCGTCGTGTACAAGCACGCGCTGAAGAACGCACTGATCCCGGTCGTGACGATCATCGGCGGTCAGCTCGGTGTGCTGCTGGCCGGCACG
Source organism: Candidatus Methylomirabilota bacterium (assembly GCA_046727415.1). Taxonomy (GTDB): domain Bacteria; phylum Methylomirabilota; class Methylomirabilia; order Rokubacteriales; family CSP1-6; genus AR31. The sequence goes on along the minus strand of JBKPCO010000015.1, from coordinate 4,534 downwards.
GTGGTGGTCGAGCAGATCTTCGCGCTTCCGGGTATGGGACGCCTCACCGTCGAGGCGATCCTGTACCGCGACTATCCAGTCGTGCAGACCAACGTGATGCTGGTGGCGACGACGCTGGTCACGCTGAACTTGCTCGTCGATCTCACCTACGCGTGGCTCGACCCGCGGATCCGGTACCAGTGAGGCGCTGATGGCGACGATTCCCGTCCAGGTGGGGGCGCTCGAGGAGCCGGGGCGCTCGAGCGTCAGCCGGATCCTGGCGCTCTGGCAGACGATGCGACGCAAGCCGCTCGGCGCCTTCTCGGCGGCGCTCCTGGTGATGATCGTCTTGACGGCGATCTTCGCCGATGTCCTGGCGCCGTACGATCCCCTGGAGACCCACCCCGAGATCCGGCTCTCGGCGCCGAGCCGCGCGCATTTCTTCGGCACCGACGATATCGGCCGCGACGTCTTCAGCCGGATCATCTACGGCAGCCGCATCTCGCTCTGGGTCGGCCTGCTTGCCGTCGGCATCGGCACGGCGGCGGGCATGGTCATCGGGCTCCTGTGTGGCTACTGCGAGGGCCGGCTCGACCTGATCACCCAGCGGGTCATGGACGCGATCCAGGCGATCCCGGCGCTGGTGCTGGCGCTCGCCATCGTCTCGGTCCTCAGGCCGAACACGACCAACGCGATGCTGGCGATCGCGATCGTGATCATTCCCGGAAATTCGCGCATCGTCCGCGGCGCGGTGCTGACCGCCAAGCAGAACCGGTACGTCGAGGCCGCGCAGGCGATGGGCTGCCGTCATCCGCGCATCATCACCAGCCACATCCTGCCCAACGTGACGGCGCCGATCCTGGTCATTGCGTCGATCTGGCTCGGCAACGCGATCCTGATCGAGGCGACCCTGTCGTTCCTGGGCGTGGGAACCCAGCCGCCGACCCCGTCATGGGGCCTGATGCTGTCGAGCACCGGCCGGGCGTTCATGGAACAGGCGCCCTGGCTCGCGATTTTCCCGGGGCTGGCGATCAGCCTGGCCGTCTTGGGCTTCAACCTCTTCGGTGATACGCTGCGAGACGCGTGGGACCCGAAGCTCCGCCGTCAAGGATAGAGGAGGCATCATGCAGTACAACCTGATCTCCGGCGACAACCACATCGATCTGACCTACCTTCCGCCCGATCTCTGGTCGTCGCAGGCGCCGGGGAAGTGGAAGCTGATGGTGCCGCGCGTGGAGGAGCTTGAGGACGGCTGTCACTGGTTCGTCGACGCGCAAGACAAGGGCATGTGGAACGGCGTCGGGCCAGGATTCCTCCCGTACACCCGGGGGATGTTCGGCCACATCGACGAGATGCACGACATCGGCTTCGAGTGGAATTCGCGCCCGGGCGCCAAGCCGCGCCCGACCACGCCCGAGCTCAGACTCGCCGATCTGGACCGTGATGGGATCGATGCCGAGATCGTCTACGGCTGCCTGATGATCAACGACCACATCAACGACGCGGCGATGCGCATCTGGGCCGACAAGATCTACAACGACTGGGCGGCCGACTTCGCGAAGCGCTCGGATCCCAAGCGCGTATTCCCGCTGGCCATCATTCCGAACACCGATCCCGTCGAGGCCGCCGCCGAGGTGCGCCGCTGCGCGAAGATGGGGCTGCGCGGTGGCGATCTCTCGTTCAAGCGCATGACGCCGCCCTTGTATCACTCCGGCTGGGACCCGCTCTGGGAGGCTGCGGCCGAGTGCAAGTTCCCGATCGCGTTCCACTCGACCGGCTTCAAGGCGCTGCGTGCGCCGGACACGCCGGAGATGGAGAAGCAGTTCTTCACGCAGTGGCGGCTGGTGCGGTCGGCGCTCTTCCAGCTGGACACGATGGAAGTGCTGGTCTCGCTGCTGGCCTCGGGGGCCTGCGAGAAGTACCCGGACTTCAACTTCGTCCTGGGTGAGTCGGGCGTGACCTGGTTGCCCTACGTGTTTGACCGGCTCGACACCGAGTACTTCGACCGGGCTCGGTCGCTGAACTTCAAGCTGAAGCCGAGCGACTACTTCCGCCGCCAGGGCTACGTGACCTATCAGCAAGACCAGTACTTGGAGCCGATCATCCCGCTCATCGGTGAGGACAACATCATCTGGGGCGCGGACTACCCGCACCCGGACTGCATCTGGCCGAACTCGCGCAGCACCCTCGGAAAGAACCTGGTCGGGATCTCGGAGCGCGTGCAGAAGAAGATTACCCGCGACAACGCGGCGCGGCTCTACAACATCAGGTAGGGAGACCCATGACCCCAACCGCTTTCGACGTTCCGTCGCTGCGCGACAAGGTTTCGCCTGAGGAATGGGCGGTGCGGGTGGACCTGGCCGCCTGCTACCGGCTCTTGGTGCGCTACGGCTGGGAGGACCTGACCTTCACGCATATCACCGTGAGGGTGCCGGGCGCCGAGGATCAGTTCCTGATCAACCCCTACGGGCTCTTTTTCGACGAAATCACGGCCTCGAGCCTCGTCAAGATCGACCTCCAGGGTCGCAAGATCGGCGAGTCGCCGTTCCCGGTGAACCAGGCCGGCTTCGTCATCCACAGTGCCATCCACGCCGCGCGCCACGACGCGCGCTGCGTGCTCCACACGCACACGGTCAGCGGCATCGCCGTCTCGACGCAGCGGGCCGGGCTCTTGCCGATTTCGCAGCACGCGCTGTCGGTCATCCCGAGCCTCGGCTATCACGACTTCGAGGGCATCGCGACGCGCGACGACGAGAAGCCGCGCCTGGTCGCCGACCTCGGCGACAGCACGCATCTCATCCTGAGAAACCACGGACTGCTCACGGTCGGCGAGACGGTGGCCGACGCGTTCGTGGCGATGTACTTCCTCGAGTCCTCGTGCGCCATCCAGGTGCGCGCCCAGTCGGGCGGGGGAGAGCTGATTCCGGTGCCGAAAGAGGTGCTGGATGCGGCCTATTCGGGCCCCGCTCGTCCGCGTGGCCGCGGCGAGACGATCTGGCCGGGGCTCCTCCGCCGGCTCGACCGCATCGATCCGTCGTACAAGACCTGACGCACAGACGCTGAGCCCTACCGCGGCGTAGCCGGGCGCCGTTCCTGTTCTAGTGGCGGTGCGTGGCGTGCGTGTGGTCGAAGCGCGCGTGGTGCTGGCGCAGGAGATCTCGCCCGTAGTCGTTGCCGTTGGGCGTCCGGACCACCGTGTGGATGTGGTGACGCGAGGGCGTGTCGTTGTCGAAGGCGATCCCGCGCTGGTGATCGAACTCGATCAGGATGACCGGGCTATGGATCCGATAGTAGAAGACGCTGTCCTCGTCCGCGCCGCCCATCCACGCGAAGTGGGTTTCCGCGAAGTGTCGCTTCACCTCGTCGAGCCGGATGGCAGCGTGGCCCGGCCGGATGCGGCCGACGTAGGTCTCCAGCACGTCGAGTAGCAACCGCTGCTGGCCGCTCGACAGGACGTCGCCGCGAATACCCTCGTACTTCAGCTCGAAGTTGTCGCGGAACGCCGCCGTGAACACCTCACCCGGTAGCTCGGCGGCAATCGTCGCCTGGCGGCGCTGCTCGGGCGTGAGCGCGCGCATGAGCGCCAGCCCGCCTCGTTCTTCGGCCTGAAACACGCGCGTGCCGGCGTACGGGCCCTCGTGCGCCGCCACCGGCTCGGAGCCCAGGAACATCGGCGTCATCACGATCTGATCACCCAGGACGAAGCAGTTCACGATGAGGTGATGGCCGTCGATCTGCCAGCCCCACGGCCCGTCGGCGGACGGCGTCCCCATAACGCTCATCCAGTAGAGCCATTCGCCGTACTCGGCGTGGCTGCCGGTGATGGCCAGGACGAGCTCGTTCAGGCGCATGACGTCGCGCGCCGTCTGGAAGCCCTGAGCGCTTAGGCTCTCGCGGACCAGCGCGAGCGCGGCCTCGCGCGGCGTCGGGCTCATCTCGTCGAGGCTGACGCCGTGGCGCATCAGGAAGGGATGGATGTTGCTCCAGCGCCGCCACGCGTCGCTCTCGAGCGGGAAGAGCGCCCGAGCCCGCTGCCCGTCGCTCAGCGAGGCCAGGAAAACCCGGGCGGCGTCGGTGATGGGCGTCGTGGCGATCCCGGTCTGCTGGAGGGGAAAGAGGTCGGGCAGGAGGGTGCCGTCGAGGGTGAGTCCCTTAAACGGCTCGGCGACGAGCGTCTCGCCGGTCTCGACGTACTTCGCGAGCTGCGGCGGCAGCTCGGCCTGCCGGGCGCGCGCCGACACCGGCGTGCGCTGTCGTATGTTGAGGCCGCGTGGAGGACTGGCTGCCATCGCGGGGGCTCCTTGTTTGTCGTCGTTATTTTTGCGCGGCAAGGGCGGCGCGCACCGGCGGCAGCACCTCGCGCGCGACCCGGGCCATGAAGCCGCGCTCCGGGTCGTCGGGGGCCGTCGGATTCGGGATCGGGTGCAGGCACACGTAGTCGAATCTCGCCGGGGCCGAGCGCAGCACGTCGAGCAGCTGCGCGACGATCTCGGAAGCGCCGCCGCGCAGGCAGAACGCGTCGGCGGCGGCCTCGGGCAGGAAATCGACGACACGC
>JBKPCO010000014.1:0-3835 GCA_046727415.1 Candidatus Methylomirabilota bacterium | reverse complement strand
GCGCGATCCTGAGTAACTCCGGCCACTTCAACGTCGAGATCGACCTCGACACCCTCGGGGCCATGGCGCGCTCGCGGCGCCCGGTGCGCCCCTTCGTGGAAGAATTCGTACTCGCGAGCGGCCGGCGCATCTACGTCCTGGGCGAGGGAAGGCTGATCAACCTGGCGGCCGCCGAGGGACATCCGGCGTCGGTCATGGACATGAGCTTCGCCAACCAGGCGCTTGCCGCCGAATACATGGTGAAGAACGGCCGGACCCTGCCCCGCAAGGTGTTCGTCGTGCCGCGCGAGATCGACCTGGAGATCGCCCGGCTCAAGCTCGGCTCGATGGGCGTCGAGATCGACCAGCTCACGAAGGCGCAGCGCGACTACCTGGCGTCCTGGACTCACGGAACCTGATCGCCCGCCGCCGCGCACCGTGAACCGTCCGCCGCCGGTCCTGCTGCTCCTGCTCGCGCTGCTGGCGCTCGGGGTCGTCGCTCAGCTCGTGCCGCTGTACACGGACTGGCTCTGGTTCGACGAGGTCGGCTACACGACCGTGTTTCTGAAGACCCTCTCGCTCCGGGGCTCGCTCTTCGTCGCCCTGGCCGTCGCCGTGCTCGTGTTTCTCTACGCCAACCTGACGTTCGCCGCCCGCACGGCCGCGCCCGACGTCATCTGGGAGCTGGAGGACCAGCTCGGCCTGCCGAGCCGCGTGGTGATCGAGCCGCTGATCCGCCGCTTCCTGCCGGTCGTGGTCGGGCTGATCGCGCTGGCGTCCGGGATGCGGGCGACCGTGCACTGGGAGACGGTGCTCGGCTACCTCAACGCGACGTCGTTCGGCGTCACCGATCCGCTCTTTGGGCGCGATCTGAGCTTCTTCGTCTTCGTCCTGCCGCTCTGGCGGCTCGTATACGGCTGGGCCATCACGCTCGTCATCGCGACGGTCGTCCTGACGCTCGCCGTCTACGTGCTCCAGCGAAGCCTCGTGCTCACCAGCCGCGGCCCCCGGCTGGCCGCCGGCGCGCGCACGCACCTGCTCGTGCTCGGCGCCGTGGCGCTCGCCCTCAAGGCGGTCGGGTTCTGGCTCGACCGGTTCGAGCTGGTCTTCTCGCCGCGCGGCATCGTCTTCGGCGCCGCCTACACCGACATCTACGCGTCGCTGCCCGTCCTCGGCGCTCTCGCGGTGTTCGCCGCGCTCTGCGCGGTCGCGTGCCTGGCCCAGATCGCGCGGGCGGGGCTGCGGCTGGTGGCGGGCGGCCTGATCGCGCTGGCCCTGGTGTGGGTACTGGGCCTCGGCATCTACCCGGCGCTGCTCCAGCGCCTGCGCGTGACGCCCAACGAGCTCGTCGCCGAGCGCCCCTTCATCGAGCACAACATCCGCATGACGCGCCAGGCCTACGGCCTCGACCGGATCGTCGAGCGGGAGTTCCCTGCCGACGAGGCCCTGGACGCGCGGGCGCTCGAGCGCAACGCGGCGACGGTCAAGAACATCCGGCTCTGGGACTACCGCCCGCTCCTGCGCACGTTCGCGCAGCTCCAGGAGATCCGGACCTACTACAAGTTCGTCGACGTGGACAACGACCGCTACGTCGTGAACGGCGAGTACCGGCAGCTCATGCTGTCGCCGCGCGAGCTATCGTACCAGCATCTGCCGTCCCGCATCTGGATCAACGAGCACCTCACGTTCACGCACGGCTACGGCGCCGTGGTCGGGCCCGTCAACCGCATCACCGCCGAGGGGTTGCCGGAGTTCCTGGTCAAGGACATCCCGCCCCAGTCGACCAGCGGCTTTCCGAAGATCACGCGGCCGCAGATCTACTACGGCGAGATCTCCAACGAGTACGTGCTCGTGAAGACGAAGTCGCAGGAGCTCGACTATCCCTCCGGCGACCAGAACGTCTACGCGACCTACGCCGGCGCCGGCGGCATCCCGCTCTCGTCGTTCTTCCGCAAGGTGCTGTTCGCCGTACGATTCGGCGAGATCAAGATGCTCCTGTCCAACGACCTCACCGACCAGAGCCGGATCATGTTCTACCGATCGGTCGCCGAGCGCGTCCGGCAGATCGCGCCGTTCTTCCGGTTCGACCGCGATCCGTACATGGTCGTCGCCGACGACGGGCGGCTGATCTGGATGCTGGACGGCTACACCACCACCAGTCGGTATCCCTACTCGGACCCGGTGCCGGGGGTGGGCAACTACATTCGCAATTCGGTGAAGGTCACCGTCGACGCCTACGACGGAACGGTCTCCTTCTACCTGGCCGACCCGACCGATCCGATCGTGCGGGCCTATAGCGGCGCGTTCCCCGGGCTCCTCAAGCCGCTCGAGCAAATGCCGGAGGGGCTTCGCCGCCACATTCGCTATCCCGAGGACTTCTTCGCGATCCAAGCGCGGAAGTACGCGAGCTATCACATGCTCGACCCCCAGGTCTTCTACAACAAGGAGGACCTCTGGGCGGTGCCGCGCCGGGCGATCGAGGGGCGCGACCGGGACATGGAGCCCTACTACACGATCATGCGGATGCCGGGTGAGCAGAAGGAGGAGTTCATCCTGCTCACGCTGTTCAATCCGGCGCGGCGCGACAACATGATCGCGTGGATGGCGGCCCGATCTGATCCGCCGAACTACGGCCGCCTGATCGTCTTCAACTTCCCGAAGCAGAAGCTCGTCTATGGACCGCGACAGATCGACGCGCGGATCGACCAGGATCCCGTCATCTCGCAGCAGCTCGCGCTCTGGAACCAGCGGGGCTCGACGGTGATCCGAGGCTCGTTGCTGGCGATTCCGATCGACCAGTCGCTGGTCTACGTGCAGCCCTTGTACCTGGCCGCGTCCGAGCAGGGGGCCTTGCCCGAGCTCCGACGCGTGATCGTCGCGTACGGCAACCAGATCGCGATGGAGCCGACGCTCGAGCAGTCGCTCGCCCGCGTCTTCGGGGGCCGCCCGGCGCCCGCCGCGCCGGCCGCGCCGGCGGAAGCGGCGGCGGCCGCGGGCACGACGGGAACGCGCCAGCTCGCCCAGCGCGCCTGGGAGATCTGGACACGGGCGCAGGACGCGCTGCGCCGCGGTGACTGGGCCACCTACGGAGCCGAGCAGAAGCGGCTGGAAGAGACGCTCCGCACTCTCAACCAGTTCAAGTGAAGCGCCGCCGGGGTCCGATTCGGAAGCGCCCGGCCGCGAGCCGGCTCAACGTCCTGGTCACGGTTCCCTTCGCCGAGCCGCAGCTGGAGCGGCTGCGCCGGGTCTCGTCGCGCCTTCGGGTGACCCAGGCGAAGCCCGACACCGCGGACTACACGACGACCGACGTGCTCTACGCGGTGACGCTTCCGCACGATCTGAGTCGCGCGCCGAACCTCTCGTGGGTGCAGGTGCACATGGCCGGCGTCAACACCCTCTACGATCACCCGATCTATGCGAACGGCGCGATTGCCCTCACCACCGCCAGCGGTGTGCACGCGGCGACCGTCGCCGAGTACGCGATAACGACGATCCTGGCGCTCGCGCACCGCGTGCCCCGGATGGTCGAGTGGCAGGGCAAGGGCGCCTGGCCGCCCGACGAGCAGCGGTGGCCGCTCTTCGTGCCGACCCCCCTGCGGGGCGCGACCCTCGGCGTGATCGGCTATGGCAGCATCGGGCGCGAGCTGGCGCGCATCGCCAAGACCGCGTTCGCCATGACCGTGCTCGCGTGCAAGCGCGACCCGAAGCGGCGCGCCGATCCCGGCTACTGCCCGCCGGGCACGGGCGATCCGGCGGGCGCGCTGCCGGACGAGTGGTTCTCCCCCGATCGCCTCGACGCGCTGCTGGCGCGCTCCGACGTGGTCGTCATGTGCGCGCCGCTCACCCGCGAGACCCA
>JBKPCO010000013.1:0-39520 GCA_046727415.1 Candidatus Methylomirabilota bacterium | reverse complement strand
CGCGCGGGCTCTCGGTCTCGCCCCTCGGCATCGCGCGGGCGTACGCGCCCTGGCTCCGACGCCTGCTGATCGACCGGCGCGACGACGCGTGCGCGCCGGAGCTCGCGCGGCTCGGCGTGGAAGCGGACCCAGCAGACATCGTGATGACGAGCCGCGCCCACGAAGCCGCGCTCGCCGCGCGCGTGCTCGAGCGCCGATGATCGTCGCGGCCGTCCCGATCAAGGATCTGCGCGTCGCCAAGCAGCGCCTCGCGAGCGTCCTCACGCTCGCCGAGCGCGAGCATCTGGCGCGCGCGATGCTGCGCGACGTATTGCGGGCCCTCGGCGGCGCTGGCTTCGATCATGTTTGGGTGGTCACCTGCGAACCGGCGGTCGTGGCGATCGCGCGCGCGCTCGGCGCCGAGCCGCTCGCCGAGGCGGAGAACCGCGGCCACACCGCGGCCGTTGCGCTGGCGCAAGCGGAAGCCGCGCGGCGAGGAGCGCGTGTGTTCCTGACGGTGCCCGGGGACGTGCCGCGCGTCACCGCCGGCGAGCTCCGGGAGCTGGCCGGCGCCGCCGGCGAGGGCACGCCGGCATTCGTTCCGTCCCGCTCCGGGCTCGGCACCAACGGCGTCGCGCTGGCGCCGCCCGACGCGATGCCGCTGACGTTCGGCGAGCCCTCGTTCGAGCGCCACCTCGGCACGGCGCGCGCGCGCGGCCTCTCGCCGCACGTCCTCATGCTGCCCGGCCTCGGCCTCGACATCGACACGCCGGAAGACCTCAGCGCCCTCGCCGCCGAGACGGTCATGACCGAAACCGGCCAGCTCGTCGCCGCGTGGCTCACCGAACCTGACCGGTTCGGATGGGTTGATCGGGCGTGGCGGAGCCACGCCGCATCTGTGTCAGCCCACCCTCGGAACAAGCCGGCCTCACGGACCCCGCTACAATGACTCGCTACGAAGTCATCGGCGTCACCGGGATCGGCGAAGTACGCCGCGGCGACGACATCGGCCGCCTCGTGGTCGAGGCCGCGGCGCGCCAGTCGACGCCCGTGCAAGCAGGCGACCTCCTCGTGATCGGTCAGAAGATCGTGTCGAAGACCGAGGGCCGCCTGGTCAGGCTCAGCGACGTCGAGCCGTCGCCGATCGCCGTCGCAATGGCGGCCGGGCTCGCCAAGGACCCGCGGCTCGTCGAGGTGATCCTGCGCGAGTCGCGGCGCGTGGTGCGCATGGACAAGGGTGTCCTCGTGACCGAGACGCACCACGGCTGGGTGTGCGCGAACGCCGGGGTCGATCAGTCCAACGTCGACGCCGACGCGGTGGCGCTCCTGCCGGAGGATTCCGACCGCTCTGCGCGCGCCCTGCGCGATCGCGTGCGGGCGCTCACCGGTGCCGACGTCTTCGTGATCATCACCGACACCTTCGGCCGGCCCTGGCGCGAAGGACTCACCAACGTGGCGATCGGCGTCGCCGGGTTCGCTCCGTTGCTCAGCTATCTCGGCGAGCGCGATCCGGCCGGCCGGCCGCTGCAGGCGACGATCCTCGCGCTGGCCGACGAGCTGGCCGGCGCGGCCGAGCCCGTCATGGGCAAGCTCGACCGCGTGCCGGCGGCGATCGTGCGCGGGCTCACCCTGAAGGCGAGCGAGCAGGGCTCGAAGCCGCTTCTGCGCGATCCGGCGCGCGATCTCTTCCGGTAGAACGGGGACTCCATGAACATCGCGATTCTCGGTGGTACCGGCAAGGAAGGCGCGGGCCTGGCGGCGCGCTGGGCGCTGTCCGGCCACTCGATCATCATCGGCTCGCGCGATGCCGAGCGTGCGAAGACCAAGGCCGTCGAATTGCGCGAGGCCACCCACAAGGCGGCCATCACGGGCGAGTCGAACGCCGAGGCCGCCCGTCAGGGCGCGGTGATCGTGATCGCGCTGCCGGCGCAGGGCCTCGCGGCGACGCTCCCCGAAGTCCGCGACGGCTGCCGGGGGAAGGTCGTGATCTCGACGGTCGTACCGCTCACGTTCGGCGGGCCCCGCCTCTTCACGCCGCCGCCGGCTGGCTCCTCGGCCGAGGAGGCGCAGGCGCTGCTGCCCGACGCCAAGGTCGTCGCCGCGTTCCACCACATCGCGGCCCACGAGTTGTCCGCGACCGACCACCCGATCGAGTGCGACCTGCTCATGTGCGGCGCCGACGCGGCGGCCAAGGCAACCGTGAGCGAGCTGGCGAAGTCGATGAACCTACGCCCGATCGACGTCGGCGCGCTCTCCAACGCCGGACCACTCGAGGGCATCACCGCGGTCCTCGCCACGATCAACCGGCGCTACAAGCTGAAGAACTCCGGCATCATCATCACCGGGCTCTGACGAGCCGGCCGGCCGCCGCGCCCCGCCGGTCAGCGCCGCGAGATCGCCAACCCCAGGAAGACGATCACTGCCGACAACAGCAGCACGAGGCGGTCCATCCAGGCGATGGCCGATAGCGCGGGCCGCGGATCGTCCCTGTCACCAAGGGCGCGCGCCAGACGCGGCACCTGGGCGAAGTCGCGCTGGCCGGCGATGGCGACGGCGGCGAGCACGAGCATGAACTTGAGGGCTAGGGTCAGCGCGGCGCCGCTCTCCATCACGCGATCGAGCGGGCCCAGCCGCGTGACGTTGTAGAACCCGGTTAGCACCACGAGGGCGACCGCGGTCCACGTCGCGGGGCGCCCACGCCGCAGCATGTCGGCGACCGCCGCCGCGCCGCCGCGCCGCGCCGCGGGCAGGAGCACGTGCGTCTGGTACACGAGGCCGCCCACCCACACCGCGGCGCTCAGCAGGTGCAGCCACAGGATCAGGAGCGCCGGCGTCACGGCGCGGTCAGGAGCGATACGACGCGATCGACGTCCGCGAGACTGCTGAAGAGGTGGTCAGGCTTGCAGCACGCCAGCTCGTCGGTCGGATGCTGGCCGGTCGCCACCGCTACTGCGACCGCGCCGCAGCTGCGGGCGCATTCGACGTCAAGCGGTGTGTCGCCAATGATCGTGATGCGGTCGAACGTGAAGTCGTAGCCGAGCGCGCGTGCTCGCTCCAGGGCGATGGGCGGCAGCCGACGACGATCGGCGTTCTCGCTGCCGTAGGCGGCCACCCGGAAGAGCGGCCACAGTCCCGTCGGCGTCAGCTTGATCCGGGCGCCGGCCTCGATGTTCCCGGTCAGAAGGCCGACGACGGCGTCGTCGCGCTGGCCGAGCCGCCGGACGATCGCGTCGACCCCCGGCAGTACCCGCACCTGCGAGCCGTCGCCGATCTGGACGGTGAGCTCGCGGGCGTAGGTCTCGAAGCACGCGTCGAGGCGGGCCCGAATGCGCTCGACCTCCAACCCCGCCGCCGTCATGAGCTCGTGCACGATGCTCAGGTCGGTGCGGCCGCGAAAATCGAACTGCTGGATGGCGCCCGCCGTGCCGTACGTCGCCTCGAGCGCTCGCGCGAATGCCGCGCGGCCGGCGCCGCGCACCGATACCAGGGTGCCGTCGATGTCGAACAGGAAGAGGCGCACGCTACTGGTTGGCCAGACGGCGCAGGCGCGCGACCACCGCGGGAACGGCCTCGAGCACCGTGTCGATCTCGCCGGCAGTCGTCCAGCGGCCCAGCGTGAAGCAGAGCGAGCCCTCGGCGGCGACGCGGTCGCAGCCGATCGCGCGCAGGACGTACGACGGCTCACCGGTCATCACCGTGCAGGTGGCGCCCGACGACGCGGCGATGCCGCGGAGATCGAGCTCCATCAAGACACCCTCGGCCTTTACCCCCGGCACCACGATCGAGACGTGGTGCGGCAGTCGCGCCGCGCCGCGGGCACCCGTCATTCGCGCCTCTGGGATCTGCTCGAGGAGCCCCGACAGCAGCCGATCGCGCAACCCGCTGAGCCGCGCCGCCTCGCCCGCCACCTCGATGCGCGCGAGATCGGCCGCGACGCCCATGCCGGCGATGGCCGGTAGGTTCTCGGTTCCGGCGCGGTAGCCTTGCTCCTGCCCTCCGCCGAGGATCTGCGGCGCGAGCTTGACGGTCGGCCGCACCCACAGGGCGCCGGCGCCCGGCGGGCCGTAAAGATCGTTGGACGAGAGCGTGAGCAGGTCGATGTGGCAAGTGTCGACATGGAGGGCGACCCGCCCCGCGGCGCCGACCGCGTCGACATGGAACGGCACGCCGCGGGCACGAGTCGCCCGACCGATTTCCTGAACCGGCTGGATCGTACCGATCTCGCCGTTGGCGGCCATGATCGAGACCAGCGCCGTCTCAGCACGGATCGCCCGGGTCACCGCGTCGGGGTCGACACGGCCGTCGGCATCGACATCCAGGTAGCTGACGGTCCAGCCGCGCTTCTCGAGGTCGCGGCACGAGTCGATCACCGAGATGTGCTCGATCGCCGAGGTGACCACGTGGTGTCCGGCGGCGCGCTGGGCAACGCCCTTGATGGCGAGGTTGTTCGCCTCGGTCGCGCTGCCCGTGAAGATGACGCCGGCCGGTGTCGCTCCGAACAGGCGCGCCACCTTGGCCCGGGATCCGTCCAGCGAGGCCCGGGCCTCGAGGCCCAGCGAGTGCGGAGCGTTGGGATTACCGACGCCGCCCTCCAGGAATGGGCGCATCAGCGCGACGACTCGCGGGTCGACCGGGGAGAAGCCCGCATAGTCGAGGTAGACCCGCGGTCCCGACGGCGGGAGGGGCGACCTACCGAGTCTTTCGGACGAAGAAGCGGAAGACCGGGCCATCCCTCTCTATCCCTAGCAGGTCGTTCCCGGTCCGGGCCGACCAGGTTTTCATGTCGGCCTCGGAGCCCGGATCGTCCGAGCTCATTTCCAGGATCTGTCCCACGGTCATGCGCCGGAGGGCTTCACGGGTCTTCACAATAGGCATCGGGCAAAAGAGCCCCAGACAATCGATTTTCAGGTCCGCGACGAGCGGCATATCGGCTATTTCCTTGAAAATTCTGACATTGACCGGGTATTGCGGCAATAGAATAATCTCGTATGTCCGAGCATTTCTCGGGGGATGCCGCGTCGGCAGGACTGCTTCTGAGACGCAAAGTCCTGCTGGCGCTCACCCTTTCGTCGTTGATCCCAATCCTCGTTCTGGGGTACGTGGTGCACCGATACGTGCAGCCCAGCCTCGACCCGGCCAACGTCGGCCGATTCTACGGCCTCCAGGCCCTGATCCTGCTCACCGTGCTCGGCATGATCGGCGGTGCGTACATCATGTGGACGATCGGGCGGGCGTTCTCGCGCATGGCCGAGCTCCTGTCCAACGACACCCGGATCGCCGAGATCGGCACGCAGAGTGACCAGGTCGGTACCCTCATGCAGTCGTTCTCCAGCATGCTCGGCACCGTCGAGCAGCAGGCGATGGACATCAATACCTTCGCCATGCGGCTCGACGCGGCGTACCGCGAGCTCGAGGCCACCAACGCCAAGCTCAAGGAGACGTCGTTCAAGGACGAGGTGACCGGCCTCTACAACCGACGCTTCTTCTCGCTCCGCCTCGAGGAGGAGATCTCTCGCTTCAGGCGGTTCAATCACCCGGTGTCCGTGGTCGTGCTGGATGTGGATGGGTTCAAGAGCGTCAACGACGAGTTCGGCCATGCGGTGGGTGACGAGACGCTGCGCGACATCGCTCAGATCCTCATGAAGCATTCGCGCGGCATCAACGTCGTCTCACGCTACGGCGGCGACGAGTTTGCCGTCCTGCTGGTCGAGACGTCCAAGACGGGCGCACGGCTCTACGCGGACCGGATCCGGCACGTCGTCGCGACTTTCCCGTTCTCGCACGGCAAGACCGTCACCGCCAGCTTCGGCGTCTCGAGCCTTCCCGACGACGAAGCCACGACGTCGGAGGGGCTCTTCCGGGCCGCCGACGAGGCGCTCTACGCCGCGAAGCGAGCGGGCAAAAACCAGGTCATGGGCGCTGGGCCGGCTGAGAAGGCGGACTGACATGGAGCGGCGCGACATCCTGATCGTCGACGACGATCGACAGGTCCGCGAGGTGCTGCACCAGATCTTCCTCGGCGCCAACTACAAGTGTCTGCTCGCCAACGACGGGCACGAGGGGCTCGAGGTGTTCCGCGCCTCGCGGCCGCCGCTGACCGTCACCGACCTCAAGATGCCGGTCATGGGCGGCATCGAGCTGCTCCAGCAGGTGCGACAGGCCGATCCGGACGCGGCCGTCATCGTCCTCACCGGCGCCGCAGACGTGAAGACCGCGATCGCCAGCCTCCAGCTCGGGGCGTACGACTTCATCATGAAGCCGGTGAACGTGGACGAGCTCCTGATCGCCGCCGACCGGGCCCTCGAGCGACGCCAGCTCCTGATCGAGCGGCGTCAGTACCAGGAGCTTCTCGAGCGGCGGGTCGTCGAGGCGACGCACGATCTCGAGCAGGCCTATCGGCAGCTCCAGGACACCTACCAGACCACGCTGGAAGCGCTCGGCTCGGCCCTGGATACCCGCGACGTCGGCACCGAGTCCCACTCGCGGCGCGTCCACGGCTATGCGATGGCGACGGCCCGCGAGTACGGCGTGCCGGAGAAGGACCTGGCCGACCTCGCCCACGGCGTGCTGCTCCACGACATCGGCAAGATCGGGATCCCCGACGCCATCTTGCTCAAGCCCGGTCCGCTCACGCCCGAAGAGTGGGCGATCATGCGGCGCCATCCGGAGATCGGCAAGCAGCTGGTCGAGCGGATTCCGTTCCTGCGCGGCGCGGTGCCGATCGTCTATGCCCACCACGAGAAATGGGACGGCACCGGATACCCGCGCGGGCTCAGGGGCGAGGAGATTCCGCTGGGCGCGCGGATCTTCATGGTCGTGGACGCCTTCGACGCGATCACGTTCGATCGCCCGTACTCGACGGCGCAGCCCTTCGAGGCCGCAAAGGCCGAGATCCAGCGGTGCTCTGGCAAGCACTTCGATCCTGCCGTGGTGGCGGCGTTCTTCCGGGTGCCGGAAACGCTGCTCGCCGAGATCCGCAAGAAGAGCGTCGAGCCGTAGCCCGACGACTCAGGCGGGCTCTTGCAGGTCCAGCTCCTCGCTGAGCCGCAGGATGCGCGTGTAGGCCGCCCACAGGTCCATCTCGCTGATCCCGAGATCGACGCAGTCGCGCAAGAGCTTGCGGAGATCCTCGGCGCCCTCCACCGCCTCATCATGGCAGCCGGCGTCGGCCAGACGGCGGATCGACATGGCGCGCATCGCCGAGATGCCCTCGAGCGCGCGCACGATCGCCGCGCGGGTCTCGGCCTGGCGCTCGGCGCCGATGGACTCGAACCGGAGCGCATGGATCAGCGGGTCGAGCGCTTCCTCGTACTCGCCGGCCTCGAGCCGGCGGCTCCCGAGCTCCGCGTAGCCCCACCAGAGCCGCTGATCGACCTCGGCGCGGCGGGTCGGCGGCAGCGCGTCGCCGGGAATCGACGCCAGCACTACTTCGGCCTTCTTGAGCGACTCGAGAGCCTCGACCTCGTGACCCTCCTGCATGCCGAGGATCGCCTGCGCGGTGAGCTGGCCGACCTCGGCACCGAAGGTGCTCGAGAAGAGCCCGCGGAATCCCGCGGCGCGAACGGCTGGCAGCGCGGGGTCATCGAGCGCCTCGCGGAGAAGCTGCCGGGCGCCGCCGAAGTCCTGTCGCTGTAGGAGGGCCGTCGCGGAGAGCTCGTACGCGTGCCAGAGCGCGTCGTACGCAGCCTCGCGCGCGCCGGCGAGCCCCGCGTCGGAGGCCACCGCGGCCAGCCCGCGCTCGCTCCATGCGATGGCCGATCGGATCGTGGCGATCCGGTCGCCCGTGTCGTGACCCGCGGCGCGCGCGAGCCGGGCCTGCGCGGCCTCGAGCGAGAGCGCTGCGAGGTGGAGGCTATAGGTCGGCCGCTCGGTCTCGGGCGAGGCCTCGATCGCCGCCTCGAGCGCCAGGCGCGCTCCGTCGTCATCGCAGAGGGCTTGCTTGGCCAGGCCGATCACCGACTGGAGCGCCGCGATGTCGTGCGACGTGCCGGCCGGCCACTGCACCGGGAGCTTTGCCAGCATCTCCTCACCGGTCGACACGACCTCGCTGTAGCGCTTCTCCTGATACAGGGCGAAGCAGGTCTCCACGAGGGGCGAATCTCGCTTCGGTTTCGGCTCCGCCGGCTGGTCCCACTGCCGGAGGGGCTGCACCGGCGCGATAGGGCCGCCGCCGAGCCTGGGGACGTCGGATTCGGACGCGGAGGGCTCCACGCCCGCTTCGGCCAGTTTCCCGGTAGACCGCAGTACCCGGTGCGGGCGGGCGTGGGGCGAGATCTTGCTGCGGCGACGGCGCGGGAGCAGGCCTGGAGTATCGGGCTCCTTCTCCGGCGTTGGCGCGTCAAGCTCCGACGGTCGAACCGATCTCGCGAGGTCACCCGGCTGCAGCTCGGGGAACTCGATCGGCCGAAAATCACGGCGTTCAGGTAGCGACCACGGCTCGCGCCGTTCGTGAAGATGCACGACGTTCGTAGGAGGTGGCGGAACCACAAGTGTAGGGGCTGACGTCGGGATTGGGGCCGGCTCGGGCACCCCCGGCGCCGCAGACTCGACCGGCGTAAGGATTTCGGCCGACACGATGAGCTTCGGCCGCGCGGAGGGCTCATTCGGCGCGATCGGCTCGGTCGGCACAAGCGGTTCGGCCGGCGTCGGGGGCTCGACCGGCTCCACGGGCGGGACGTGTACGACAGGCTCGACCGGTACGGTGGGCTCGACGCGTACCCCCGGCTCGACGCGAACCGGCGGCTCGACGTGCTCCGGCGGCGGCTCGACGTGGCCCGCGGGCCGTCGGAACACAGTCTCCGCAGGCGGCCGGGACGGCGAGAGGCTCCCGGTGAGGCGCGGGGACATGGCCGACTCGGCCGGCTGCGCCGGTGGCGGCGGAGACGGCGGTAGAGCCCTGGGGCGTCGGATCGGATGGCGAGGCCTCGAGGGCCATACCTGCTCGAGCACGCCGAGGACGAGCAGCATGCAGGCTGCGGCGACGATGCCGAGGATCAACGCTTCTTCGCTCAGCACGCCAGATCCACCGGCCGGCGCTCGGCCACCGAACGGTACGCCGCCAGCACGACCGCCAGGTCACGCCGACCTGACTGGCCGTCGGTCTCGGGCGGCCGGCCGGACCCGACCGCGTCGGCGAATTCGCGGAGCATCGCCTCGTGGCCCCGCGAATCGCGGCGGAAGAGGCGAAGGCGTATGCGGCCGCCCCCCCGCGACAGGATGAAGCGCCCGCGATTATCGGCAAAGATCGTTCCGTCGACGCCCGTCACTGAAGACCATTGAACCCGCGGAGCGCCGCGCGCGCCAAGAGAATTGGAGACGAAGCCGACGATCCCGCCCGGGAGCTCGGCCAGGAGCTCGACCGCGTCCTCGCCGCCAAGCTCAACCGTTTGGGGCGGACGGAGCGCGAAGACCCGTCGCACCTCGCCGCCCCACCAGCTCAGGTTGTGTACGTAGTGGATGCCGCCGTCGATCAGGACGCCGCCTCCCGCGGCGTCCGCCACCAGGCGCCAGCCCGAGTGCTGGCGATAGCCGCGCGCGACCAGGTGCAGGGAGCGGAGGGCGCCGAGGGCGCCGGACGTCAAGAGAGCGTGGACGTGGCGGAAGGCAGGCATGAAGTGAAAATTCTCGGCGACCATCAGCACGCGCCCGGCATCGCGCGCCGCCGCGATCATCCGATCGGCCTCCTCGACCGTCGGCGCGATCGGCTTCTCGACGAGGACGTGCAGACCCGCGCCGAGCGCCAGGAGGGTGTCGGCGCAGTGCCGGTCGTGCGGCGTGCAGATCACCGCGGCCTCGGCGCGCGGGTCGCGCGCGGCTTCCGCGTACGCGCCGAAGGCATCGGCCCCGCCGAACTCGCGCGCGAACGCGCGGGCCTTCGCGAGGTCTCGGCTGGCCACAAGCAGCGGGACGCCGAGCCGTCGGGCCGCGACGGCGTGGCGGCGCGCGATCCAGCCGCAGCCGAAGACCACGAGCCCTCGCAACGCCATGAATTTTAATGCTAGCATGCGACGAGGAGGACACTCATGCGCCGCGTCGCCGTGATCGGAGTCGGAGTGACGAAGTTCGGACTGCACGACCGCACGTCGGCCGAGCTCTTCGCCGAGGCGGCCCAGGACGCGCTGACCGACGCCGGCGTTCCGGCGACCGCTATCCAGGCGCTCTACTACGGCAACGTCGTCGGTGGCGAGACCGAGCATCAGCTCCACACCGGCCCGCAGGCGGCGTCGGTGCTGGGCATCCCGTCAGTGCCCACCACCCGCTTCGAGACGGCGTGCGCCAGCTCGCACGCCGCGTTCCGCCACGCGGTGATGGAGATCGCTGCCGGCGTGTCGGACGTGATCCTGGTCGGCGGCGCCGAGCGCGTGCTCAACGTCTCGACGGCGGAGTCGACCGAGTACTTCGCCTACGCCTCCGACGCCGTCTGGGAGCAGCCGCTCGGCCTCACCTTCCCCGGCGTGTTCGCGCTGATCGCGCGGGCCCATATGGACAAGTACGGCACCACCGAGGCGCAGATGGCGGCGGTGGCCGTGAAGAACCACCGGCACGGCGCGCTCAACCCCAAGGCACAGTTCCAGAAGCAGATCACGATCGATCAGGTGCTCCGCTCCGCGTACGTCGCCGATCCGCTCAAGCTCTACGACTGCTGCCCGTTCAGCGACGGCGGCGCCGCCCTCGTGCTGGCCTCCGAGGACGTGGCGCGGCGGCATCGCAAGCCGGTATGGGTGCTGGGCTCCGCGGCCGCGTCGGACTGGATGCTCCTCGGCGACAAGCGCGACCTCTCGCGCGTGC
The DNA here is from genome assembly GCA_046727415.1 of Candidatus Methylomirabilota bacterium. Lineage (GTDB taxonomy): Bacteria > Methylomirabilota > Methylomirabilia > Rokubacteriales > CSP1-6 > AR31. Next base: position 28,753 of record JBKPCO010000013.1, on the reverse strand, counting down.
CGGCGACCGAGCGCGCGGCGGCGGCAGCGTACCGGCAGGCCGGCGTCGGCCCGCGCGACGTGGACGTCGTGGAGCTGCACGACTGCTTCACGATCGCCGAGATCGTCGCCACCGAAGGGCTCGGCCTCTTCGAGCCGGGCGCCGGCGGCCGGGCGGCCGAGGCGGGTCGCACGAGCCTCGGCGGCGAGATTCCCGTCAACCCCTCCGGCGGCCTGAAGGCGAAGGGGCATCCGATCGGCGCGACCGGCGCCGCGCAGATCGCCGAGATCGTCACGCAGATCCGCGGCGAGGCCGGCCCGCGCCAGGTCGACGGCGCCAAGACCGGGCTCACCCATACGCTCGGGGGTAACACCGCGACGGTGCTGGTGAGTCTCTTTGGCCGCGACTGAGTCGCCCATCACCGCGCGCGCCTTCTTCGAGCGGGTGCGCGCCGGTCAGCTGACGGCCCTCAAGTGCGGCTCGTGCGGAGAGCTTGCGATTCCACCACGGCAGCTGTGCCCGGCCTGCCACGCGAAGGCATGGCAGCCGGTCGACCTGCGCGGCGAGGGCACGATCGCGAGCTTCACGATCATCCGGGTCGCGCCGAGAGCCCACGCGGGCGACGCCCCTTACGCCCTCGCGGTGGTGAAGCTCCGGGAAGGCGTGTCGATCCTGGGCCGGCTCGTCGACATCCCGCTCGAGAAGGTCAGCGTCGGTCTGCCGGTTCGCTTCCGCCCGCTCGTCATCGGCAATCAGCCGACGGTCGGCTTCGGACCTTCGTAGCTCCCGCTCCGACGCGCGTCAGCCTCAGACCGTCGAATAGCCGCCGCTCACGCTGATCGTCTGCCCGGTGACCCAGCCCGCAAAATCCGAGGCCAGGAAGGCGACGAGCGGCGCCACGTCTTCCGGCTTGCCGAGTCGCCGGATGGGATAGAACGCGAGGATGCGCTCGCGATTCTTGGCGAGCCACTCCTGATCGGCGTGCGAGGTCTCGATCCAGCCGAGGGCCAGGGCGTTCACGGTGATGTTGAAGCGCCCGAGCTCCTTCGCCAGCGTGCGCGTGAGGGAGAGCACGGCGCCGCGCGCGCCCGCGGACACGCCGAGTCGCGCCTGGCCAACGCGCGCCGAGTCGCCGACGATCGAGACGATGCGCCCGCCCTTCTGCGCCGCGAGCTTCGGCGCGGCGGCGTGGCAGGTGTTGAAGACGCCGTAGAGGTCGACGTCGACCTGGCGGCGCCATTCGTCCGGCGTCGTCTCGAGGAACAGCTTGGCCTCGACGTAGCCCGCATTGTTGACGACCACGTCGAGGCGGCCGAGATCGGCGACGATGCGATCGATCATCCGGCTCACGGCCGCGTAGTCGGCGACGTCGCCCTGGTAAGCCGCCGCGCGGCCGCCGAGCCGCGTGATCTCGCCCACGAGCGAATCCGCGTCCGCTTTCGAGTGCAGGTAGTTCACGGCCACGGCCGCGCCTTCGCGGGCCAGCGTCAGGGAGATCTCGCGCCCGACGTCGCGCGCCCCGCCGGTGACCAGCGCGACCTTGCCGCCGAGCCCCAGGTTCACGCGCGCTTTCCGATGAGCCGGAAGAGCCGCTCGGGAGTGACCGGCAGCTCGGCGATCTCGATCTGGAGCGGCGCCAGCGCATCGGCGACGGCGTTCGCGATGGCCGCGGGCGCGCCGATCGTCCCGCCCTCGCCCATGCCGCGGAAGCCGCCGAGCGCGACCGGCGACGGCGTCTGCACGTGGTGCACCTCCATCGTGGGAATCTCGCATGCCGAGGGCACCACGTAGTCCATCAACGTGCCGCTCAGCAGCTGGCCCTGATCGTCGTAGACGATCTCCTCGAGGAGCGCCGCGCCGATCCCCTGCGCGACGCCGCCGTGAACCTGGCCGTCCACGATGAGCGGGTTGACCATGCGCCCGCAATCCTCGACCACGACGTAGCGCAGGGTCTTCACCTCGAGGGTCGCGCGGTCGATCTCGATCATCGCCGCGTGCGTCGCGTTCGACGCGGTGCCGTAGTACGGATCGTAGAAGCGCGTCGCCTCGAGGCCCGGCTCGAGCCCCTTCGGGAGCTGCTTGGCGCCCGAGTAGGCGGCGCGAGCGATCTGGCGCACCGTCACGCTGCGGTCGGGCATGCCCCGCACCGCGTAGCGGCCGTCGGCCAGCGTGACGTCGGCCGGATCGGCCTCCAGCAGGTGGCCGGCGATCACCAGCATCTTCTCGCGCACGGAGCGCCCGGCCAGGATGGCCGCGCCGCCGGCCAGCACGAGGCTCCGGCTCGCGTAGGTGCCGGTCCCGTACGGCGAGGCGTCGGTGTCGCCGTGGACGACGCGTACGTCCTCGATCGGCACGCCCACCTCGTCGGCCACGATCTGGGCCAGCGTCGTCTCGAGTCCCTGGCCGTGCGAGGCGACACCGAACACGGCCGTCACCTTCCCCGCCGGGTCGAAGCGGATCGTCGCCGCCTCGGTGCCCGTGGAGACGGGCATCCCGGGCGAGACCGGAATGGCGGAGCCGATCCCGGTCAGCTCGACGTACGAGGCGATGCCGATCCCGACCCAGCGCCCGGCCGCGCGCGCCCGCGCCTGCTCGTCGCGCGCAGCTTTGTAATCGAGCGCCTCGCGCGCCTTCCGGAGCGATTCGGTGAAGCTCGAGCGGTCCCACACGATGCCTGACGGCGACTTGTAGGGAAAATCCTCGTCGCGGATGAAGTTCCGCAGGCGGATCTCCGTCGGATCGAGGCCGAGCCGGCGCGCGGCGCGATCCATGAGGCCTTCGATCACGAACACCGCGGGTGGCCGTCCCACGCCGCGATACGGGCCGAGCGGCGCCTTGTTCGTGGCGAAGCCGCGCGCGCGCCCGCGATAGGTCGGCACGCGGTACGGACCCGGCAGAAAGCTGATGGTTTGCACGGGCTCGATGGCCGCGGTCCACGGGTAGATCGAGTAGCCGCCGACGTCGACGGTGACCTCGGCCCGGAGCCCGACGATGGTGCCGTCCTGGTTCAGCCCGAGCTCGGCGTCGACGATCTCGTCCCACGCATGCGTGGTCGCCAGGAGATCCTCTCGGCGATCGCCGATCCACTTCACCGGGCGCCCGAGCCGCCGGGCCATGACGCAGGTGGCGATCTCCTCGGGATAGAGCGAGGCCTTGGCACCGAAGCCGCCGCCCACGTCGTTGGCGATCACGCGGATGAGGTGTTCGGGTATGTCGAGCAGGTCGGCCAGGACGTCGCGGACGAGGCCCGGGCACTGGGCCGACGAGCGCAGCGTGAGGGCGCCGCTCGCCGTCGCGTACTCGCCGAGGCAGCCCCGGTTCTCCATACACACCGGCGTGTGGCGATGGAAGCGGAAGCGCTCGCGCACGACGACCGCGGCGCCCGCCAGCGCCGCGTCGACGTCGCCGCGAACGAACTCGCGGCTGACCAGGAGATTCGTCTGTGCCTCGTCGTGGAGCACCGGGCTCGCCGGATCGAGCGCCGACGCGACGTCGCGGACCACCGGCAGCGGCTCGTACTCGACGACGATGCGCTCGACGGCGTCCTCGGCCACGTAGCGGCTCTCGGCGGCGACCATGGCGACGGCTTCACCGACGTGGCGCACCTTGCCGAGCGCAAGCGTCGGATAGCTCGTGGTCTTCACGTTCGGTGTCTTGGAGGCGGCGCGCACCGGCTTGGACCAGCGCGCGATGTCCTCGCCGGTCAGCACCGCCGCGACACCGGGCAGCGCGAGGGCGGCCGACGCGTCGAGCCGTCTGATGCGCGCGTGGGCGTGGGGCGAGCGGAGAAAGGCCGCGTAGAGCATCCGGGCGGGGCGGTGATCGTCGACGTAGCTCCCCTGCCCGGTCAGGAGACGAGGATCCTCGCGCCGCGCCACCCGGGCGCCCACGAGCCGCGGCAGGCCGACCGACACGGGCGTGCTCCGAAGCCTAGCGCTCGGCGGCGAGCACGGGAGCGGCGGCGCGCACCGCGTTCACGATCCCCTGATAGCCGGTGCATCGGCAGAGGACGGCCGAGATGCCCTCGCGGATCTCGCGCTCGCTGGGCGTGGGGTTCGTGCGCAGGAAATCGAGGGCGGTCATGAGCATCCCCGGCGTGCAGAAGCCACACTGCAGGCCGTGGTGCTCGCGGAACGCCTCCTGAAGCGGATGGAGCTTGCCGTCGCGCATCAGGCCCTCGACCGTCGCGAGCTCGGCGCCCTCGGCCTGGACGGCGAGCATGATGCACGAGCGCGCTGCCTCGCCGTTGAACAGGATCGTGCACGCGCCGCAGATTCCGTGCTCGCATCCGACGTGCGTCCCGGTGAGCGCGAGATCCTCCCGGATGAAGTCCACGAGGAGCTTGCGCGGCTCGCACCGGCCCTCGTGCTCGACGCCGTTCACCTTCAAGCGGACGGTCACCAGGTCAGCCACGGGCGACTCCGATCGCCCTCATGAGGGCGCGCTTCGTGAGCACTCCAGTCAGATGGCGGCGATAGTCGGCCGAAGCGTGAATGTCGGCGTCGGGATCGACGAGCTCGGTGGCCTTGCGCGCAGCCGCGTCGAGGGCCGCTTCGCCGAGGCCCTCCCGCTCCAGAATTTCCTCGGCGGCGCGCAGCCGCACCGGCACGGGACCGGCCCCGGCGGTGGCCAGGCGCGCCATCGTACAGCGCTGGCCCGAGCGCACGACGACGGCCGCGATCCCGATGATCGCAAAGTCCCCGTGCCGGCGCGAGAACTCCTCGAGCGCGTAGCCGGCGCCGGCCGGCATCGCCGGCAGCCGCACCTCGGTGAGAATCTCGTCCGGCGCCAGGTTCGTCGTGAGGTACGTCTGAAACAGGTCCGCGGCGCGGATGACCCGCTCGCCCTTGAGACCGCGCGCCACCACCTCGCCCTCGAGCGCCGTGAGCACCGCCGGGTATTCGGCCGACGGATCGGCGTGGGCGATCGAGCCGCCGATGGTGCCGCGCGTGCGGATCGGCAGGTGACCGACCCACCGGGTGGCTTCTTTCAGGAGCGGCAGCCGCTGCGCGACGACCGGCGAGAACTCGATCGTCCGCTGGCGCGTCATGGCGCCGAAGCGCACCTGGCCGTCCTGCTCGCGGATGTAGGCGAGCGACGCCACGCGATTCAAGTCGACGAGCGCCGCCGGCCGCGCCAGGCGGAAGTTCAGGAGCGGCATCAGGCTCTGGCCGCCCGCCAGTACCTTGGCGTCGCCGCCGTAGCGGCCCAGTGCGTCCAGCGCCTCATCGAGGCTCTTCGGAGCGTGATACTCGAACTTGGGAGGTTTCATTGTAGCGGGGTCCTCGCGGCCGGCTTGGACCGAGGGTGGCCTGCTTCAGATGCGGCGTGGCTCCGACCCGCCCGATCAACCGCGGCCCGATCCTGGCCTCTGGCTTGGCTTCGCCTGGCCCGATCCATTGCCAGCCATAGTTTCGAGGGGGTTATGGGCAGATCGTTGATGCGGATGCCGAGCGGGGCCAGCGCGTCGCTGACCGCGTTCGCGATGACTGCGGGCACCGTCATCGACGACGACTCACCGAGTCCCTTCGAGCCGAGCGGAGTGAGCGGCGACGGCGACACGATGTGGGCGATGTCGATCTGCGGCGCCTCGCTGGCGGTCGGCACCAGATAGTCCATGAACGTCCCGGTCAAGAGCTGGCCATTGTCGTCGTACGCCAGCTCCTCGTAGAGCGCGCCGCCGAGCCCGTGCAGGGCGCCGCCGTAGATCTGCCCCTCGGCGATCATCGGGTTGATGATCGTGCCGGCGTCGTGGACCGTCACGTAGCGGAGAATCCTGATCGCGGCGGTCTCGGGATCGACCTCGACCGCCATGACCTCCGCGATGAACCCGTACGTGTTCGACGAATTCACGCGGTCTTCCGCGTCCACGGCCTTCGCGACCGTGAAGCCGAACACCGCGGTCGCCTGGAGCGCCGGCTCCATCCCCTCGGGCAGCGACTCCGTGTTCCAGTGAGCGCGGCCGGCCAGGTCCTTGATCGAGTACGACGGCCCCTTGCCGCTTCGCGGGCGCACGGCGCCGTCCCGGAACTCGAGCGAGGCCGCCGGCAGCTCCATCAGGTGCGCCGCGTAGTCGACGAGCTTCGCCTTGAGCTTCCGGGCGGCCAGGGCGACCGCGCTGGTGCCCACCGAGCCGAACCGGCTCGAGTACGTCCCCGACGAGATCGACCACACCCGGGTGAACGTGTCCATCTCGTCGACGACGGTCACGTCGCCCGGCGCCAGCCCGAGCTCATCGGCGACGATCTGCGAGACCACCGTTTGATGGCCCTGGCCCTGCGGCGTGGTGCCGAGGATCGCGATGACCCGGCCGAGCGGGTCGATCTTGATCGTCGCCGAGTCGACGGCCCCGGACTTCGGCAGATACTCCGGCTTCGCGCGGAACTGCGGGTCGAGCGCGGTGGCCACGTAGCCCATGTTCGACACCGACGGGTCGACGGCGAGCGCGAGACCGATTCCGAAGTAGCGCCCCGCGGCGCGCGCCTTCGCCTGCTCGCGCCGCAATTCGTCGTAGCGGGCCACCTCGAGCGCCTTGTCGAAGGCCGCCGGGTAATCGCCGCTGTCGTAGAGACCGCCGGTCGGCGTGCGATACGGGAACTGATCGGCGCGCAGGAGATTCTTGCGCCGCACCTCGACCGGATCGAGGCCCAGCCGGTCGGCGAGTCGATCCATCATCCCTTCGGTCTCGAAGTAGAGATGGCCGCACGCATAGCCGCGGTTGGGCCCGGTGAGACTCTTGTTGGTCATGACGACCGATGCATCCACTTCCAGATGCTCGAAACGATATGGACCAACAAAATTGCCGGTGGGGCGAAAGCTACAACCGGGTTCCGGGCTCCGAATGTAGCCGCCTACATTGTCAAGCCACCGGAAGCGCATGCCGAGGATCGTGCCGTCCTTGCGTGCGGCCACCTCGCGATAGGCGATGCGATCGGTGCCGCTCGACGACGCCAGCAGATGCTCGCGGCGGTCCTCGATCCACTTGACCGGCACGTCGAGCCGCATGGCGGCCAGCGCGATCAGCGCGATGTACGGATAGATCGACGACTTGATCCCGAACGAGCCGCCGATGTCCGGCGGCACGATGAAGCGCAGCTTGTTCTCCGCCAGGCCGAGCACGCGCGCCGTCAACGGGTGCATGATGAAAGGTCCCATGAAGTTCGACCACACCGTGCACACGCCGTCGAGCGGGTCCCAGCGCGCGATGACGCCGTACGTCTCGATGGGCGTCGAGCCGTACTTCGGAAAGCTGAACCGGTCGCTGATCACGACGTCGGCGTCGCGGAAGGCGCCCTCGGGATCGCCATAGACCAGGCGCCGATGTCCCGCCAGGTTCGACCCGACGGCCTCGTGGAGAACCGGAGCGCTCCCTTCGAGCGCGCGTTCGGGATCGATCACGACTGGGAGCGGCTCGTAGTCGACCCGGACGAGATCGGCGGCGTCCTCGGCCACGTAGCGGTCGCGGGCGACGACGATCGCGACCGGCTCGCCCACGAACCGGACCCGATCGGTCGCAGCGCAGTAGTAGTGGATCGGCGCCGTCACGCCGACCGAGAACGGCTTGGTGTGGCGGGCGACGTCCTCGCCGGTGAGCACCCCGACGACGCCGTCGAGGGCCAGCGCCGCCGACAGGTCGTAGCCGCGAATCTTCGCGTGGGCCACCGGCGAGCGCACGATCGCCGCATGGCGGGCGTTGGCGACCGGGGGGTGATCGTCGATGTAGGTGCCGCGGCCGGTCAGGAGCCGCGCGTCCTCGACACGCTTGACCGGCTTGCCGATCCAGCCTTTCTCGCCCACGCTAGCGAGCCCCTGGCCAACGTATCGGCCGCCCCGTCGCTGGATGATGGGCGCGGGCGGCGGGAGGGGTCGACGAAACCCGTTCCCTCCGAGCTGAAACCGGAAGCACAGCGCCCGGGTGGAGCCCAGCCGCCACGGGCCATGCGGACGCGTGCCGCGTGGTTGAGCGACCCCTCCCGCCGTCCGCGCCCATCATCCAGCGAGCAGGAACGGCACGTTTGCGTTTTTGGCCACGGTGCGCAACTGGTCCATCAAATCGTCCGGGATCGGCACGCCCTGCTCGAGCCGTTCCTTCTTGTTGGCCCGCTCCGGATCGCCGGCGACCAGCACGGGCTGGTTGGCATCGACGCGCTTGGCGTTGTGCAGCACGTCGATCACCTGATCGAGATCGTCCCCGAAATCACCATCGGCGCGAAACGCGCGGGGATCGATCGCCATGAAGAAGTGCCCGATGTTGTGCGGATCGGACTTCTTCTGCGTCTGGTTGCGGATCGGCGAGAACGACGCGCCGGCCAGCGTGCCGGCGAGGATGTGCACCATGACCGCGAGCCCGTAGCCCTTGTGGCCGCCCGCCTCGCGCGAGCCCCCGAGCGGCGTGATGCCGCCGTCGTGATCGCTGACGTGCTGGAAGCCCTTCGCCGCGTCGGTCACGGTCTTGCCGTCGCCGTCGATGACCCACCCCGCCGGCAGCGGCTTGTGATTCTCCTTGTACACGCGCACCTTCCCGGCGGCGACGGTTGTGGTCGCCATGTCGAGCTCGAAGGGCGGATTACGCTTGGCCGGCGCGGCGAACGCGAGCGGATTGGTGCCCATGACGGGCTCGGCCGCGAAGGTCGGCACCATCGTCACGCCGCGGGTGGCCGAGGTCACCATGCCGATCACGCCGCGGTCGGCGGCGATGCGCGAGTAGCAGCCCGCCGCCCCGAAGTGGTGCGAGTTGAACACGTCGACGACGCCCACGCCGACCGCGAGGGCCTTGTCGACCGCCAGGTTCATCCCGTAGGCGGCGGCCGGGTGGCCGAGCGAGGCGTCGGCGTCGATGAGCGCCATCGCGGCCGTCTCGCGCACCTTCTTGAAGACCGGACTCATGTTGAGCCGCCCGGCGTGGAACTCCCGGTCATAGGTTGGAAGCATCCCGATCCCGTGCGAGTCGACGCCTCGCAAGTCGGTCTCGACCATCATGGCGGCGGTGGTGTCGGCGTGAGCCTCCGACATGCCCCACGCCCGGAACACGGACACGAGCTGACGGCGAATCTGGTCGGCTGGCACACGCATGAGCGTCTCTCCGCGTCGAGGCTCAGCCGCGGCCGACGAACGGCATCTTGTTCGCCATGACCGTCATGAAGAGCACGTTGGTGTCGAGCGGCATCCGCGCCATGCAGAGCACGGCGTTGGCGACGTTCTCCACGTCCATGGTGGGCTCGATCATCGTGGTGCCGTTCGGCTGCGGGACGCCCTTGGCCATGCGCTCGGTCATCGGGGTCGCGGCGTTGCCGATATCGATCTGACCGCAGGCGATGTCGTACTTGCGGCCATCGAGCGACGTCGCCTTGGTGAGCCCGGTGATCGCGTGCTTGGTCGAGGTGTAGGGCGCCGAGTTCGGCCGCGGGGTGTGGGCCGAGATCGAGCCGTTGTTGATGATCCGCCCGCCGCGCGGGTTCTGGTCCTTCATGATCTTGAAGGCTTCCTGGGTGCAGAGGAACGAGCCCGTCAGGTTGGTGTCGACGACGGCCTTCCACTGCTCGACGGTCAGGTCTTCCAGGAGCCCGGCGGCGCCGATGCCGGCGTTGTTGAACAGGAGATCCAGCCGCCCGAACGCGCTCTTGGTCTGCGCGAAGAGCGAGCGGATGGCCTGGGGATCGCACACGTCGGTCGGCACGACCAGCGCCCGCGAACGCGCGTCACCGGCCTCGGCCGCCACCTTCTCCAGGGCGTCCTTGCGCCGGCCGGCCAGCGAGACGTGATATCCCTCTCGCAGCAGCGCGAGCCCGACCGCCTTGCCGACCCCGCTCCCGGCGCCCGTCACGATCGCAACCTTCTTGTCCATGTGAGTCACTCTCCTGATGGCCGTGTTGGTGGATGCCGCCCGACAGCCTACCACCGATGCGGCGTCTCGCGCCGGGCCGCGGAATCCGGTCGACGCGCCGCGCCTTTGGCGGCATGATGGGGCGCCGGAGGGCCCCATGGGCAGGATCGTGTACGCGGCGGCGATGTCGCACGTGCTCTACCCCGACTACTACGGCCAGAACGTCGGGCCGCACGGCCGGCGGATGGTGGAAGAGCTGATCGCCGTGGTGCGCGCGATGGGCCGTACGCTCGCGGCGGCCGCGCCCGACGCGCTCGTGGTGGTCGCCGACGATCATCTGAACGTCTTCTCGTTCGACGCGGTGCCGGCCCTCTGCGTGCGGGTCGGCCGCTCGGTGAATCGCATGATCCAGGCAGACGCGATCGAGTTCGACCGCGCCCTCGACGGGCTCCCGGAGCGCTATCCCGTCCACGAGGACCTCGCCAACAGCATCCTGGAAAAGGGCGTGCAGGCCGGCTTCGACTTCGCCGCCTCGTGGTCGGCGCCGCTCGACCACGCGTTCCTGAGCCCGGTCTCGACGCTGTACGGCGACCGTCCCGTCCCTCCGCTCGTCCCCTTCTGGGTCAACTGCTTCGTGGCCCCGCAGCCGACGGCGCAGCGCTGCTTCGCGGCCGGTCGTCACATCGCGCGCGTGGTGGCCGACGGGCCGTGGAACGTCGCCATCATCGCCACGGGCGGCCTCAGCCATTTCCCCGAGCTGTCGCTGGCACGAATCGGTCAGTCGGATCCGGCGTTCGACCGGCGGATCGTCAGGCTGATGGAAGCGGGCGACCACGAGCCTTTGAGCGCGCTCACCGCCAAGGAGCTCCACGAGAGCGGCTCGCACGAGCTGCTCAACTGGATGGTCCTCCTCGGCGTGGTGAGCCCCGCGCGCGCCCGGGTGCGATTCTTCGGCGAGATGGGGCGCATCGACCTGGCGGCGCTCGAGTGGGACGTGGCATGAGCCGCTACGAGACGAACGTGGTGCTCTATCGGCTCAAGAAGGATTCCGCGTTTCGCGATCGCTTCAAGTCGAATCCCGGTCAGGTTCTCGCCGACGCCGATCTGTCCGACGAGGAGCGCGACGCGTTCGTGCGTTGGGACACGCGGAGGCTTAACGAGCTGGGTGGCTCGCTCCACCTCCTGGTCTCGATCCCCGGCCTCGGCGCCCACTAGAGGCGCCTTTTGAGGCGCCCCCGCTAGAGTTCCCGGAGCGCGACCGCGATTCGGGCGCGCGCGGCTCGAATGGCTGGTGGCACGCCGCCCACCAGGCCCATCAGGAGCGCGAAGCCGACGCCCATGGCCAGGAGATCGGGCGTGACCCGGAACGCGAAGGCCAGGTGGGAGAACGTCTGCCAGTTGATCGTCCCGGTCGTGAGCCCGTTCAACGGCAGGACGACCACGCAGCCGACGAGAGCGCCGACGAGTGCGATACAAAGGGACTCGAGCACGAACGACATCACGACGCTGCCGCTACCGAAGCCCAGGGCGCGCAGGGTGGCGATCTCCCGCGCGCGTTCGGCGACCGCCGAGTACATGGTGTTGAGCGCCCCGAAGACCGCGCCGATGCCCATGACCACGGCCACGATGGTACCCAGAACGGTGATCAGCGTCGTCAGCTGGCGCGACTGCTTCGCGTAGTAGTCGATCTCGCGATCGATCTGGACCGTCACGCGCGGGTCGGCGGTCAGCGCGTCCTTGAAGTGCCCCAGCGCGTCCGGCGACGAGAGCCGGGCAGTCGCCGACTGGAACATGTTCTGCGGCCGCTGATAGACCTGGCGCAGGACGCTGAAGTCGCACCAGAGCTCCGAGTCGTACGCGGTGCCGCCGCTGTCGAACACACCCACCACCGTCCAGGTGCCGCCGCCGAACTTGACGGTCTTGCCGAGCTCGAGGCCGACGTAGCTCGCCGCCACGTTGCGCCCGACCAGGAGCTCCGTCAGCCCGGGCTGAAAGGCACGGCCCTCGACGATCTTCACGGTGGGCCGGACGGCGAGCGCCTTCGGCGATACGCCGCGGACCTGAGCGTTGCCTTCGGTGCCACGGCCCTTCAGCGGGAACGAGGCGATCACGACGACCTCGGGCGACACCAGCGGCCCGGCGCTCCCGCGCTGCACGCCGGGCGCGTCCTCGATGACGCGCACCTGCTCGAGCATGACGCTGCTGTCCATCTCCGACGTCGCGCCGGCGCGCCGGACGATCGCGTTGCTCGGAGAGCCCGACGCCACCAGCGTGGCCTCGAAGCCGCGGGCCAACGAGAGCATCGCCACGAACACGCCCACCGTGCCGGCGATGCCCAGCACGGCGACGACCGTCGAGGTCCACCGCGCCCTGAGACTTCGCACGTTGTAGACGAGCGGGATCGCCACGTCACACCCGCCGGAGCGCGTCGACGACCCGGAGCCGGCTGGCCGAGAGGGCCGGCAGGACGCCGGCCGCCAGCCCAACCGCGAGCGCGAGCAAGAGTCCGACGGCGATGTCCTCGGGCGCCAGATAGAAGAAGGGCAAGAGGCCCCCGGTCGGGTCCCCCCGAAGCGTGAAGAGCTTCGCCAGGCCGAGACCGATGCCGCCGCCGACCGCGGCGACGATCATCGTCTCCACGATGACCAGCGCCAGCACGAACCGATCCGAGAACCCGACCGCCTTCAGCACCGCCAGCTCCCGCGTGCGCTCGCGCACGGCGATCGCCATCGTGTTGCCCGTCACCAGGAGCAGCGTGAAGAACACGACGCTACCGACGGTCATGATCAGGAGCTGGATGTTGCCCATTTGCTTCACAAAGGACGCAGCGAACGCCTTCTCGGTGTCGGTCTTCGTCTCGGCAGGCGAGTTCGCGAACTGCTCGTCGATCAGCTTGACCAGGCGCACGGCGTCGTCCGGGTTGGCGATCCGCACCGTGTACCAGCCCACCCAGCCCTTCCCGAACGCTTTGCGCTCGTCGAGGTAATCCCAGCGGAACCAGAGCTGAGTCGTGTCGTCCTGCACGCGGCGGCCGCGATAGATGCCGCGGATGTTGAACTCCCAGGTACCGGCGAAGATCGTGCCCTTGATCGGGATACGGTCGCCGAGCTTCCACTTGAACCGCTCGGCCAGGGCCTCGCCGACGATCGCGCCCTCCTTGTCGGTCTGGAATGCCTGCCACTGGTCGTCGGGGACGATGAACTCGGTGAACATCTGCCGGTAGCTCTCGCGGTCGATGGCGAACTGCGGAAAGAAATTGCGCTCGTCCTGATAGACGCCGCCGAACCAGTTGGCGAACGTCACGTGGGTCACGCCGGGAACGCGCGACAGCCGATCGCGATAGGCGAGCGGCAGGGGCTGGATGATCGAGACGCGGTTGAGAACCACGAGTCGGTCGACGCCGGCCACGTCGACGCCCTGCTGGAAGGCGCCGTCGACGACCGCCAGGATGCCGAACAGGAAGAGCGCGACCGCGAACGAGCCCGTCGTCAGGGCCGTGCGGGTCTTCTTGCGGAACAGGTTGGACAGGACGAGATGAACGTACTTCATCGAGCCCGGCCCGTGGTCACCTTGTCCACGAGCACGCCCTTTTCCAGATAGAGGACGACGTGCGCGCGCTCGGCGGCCAGCGGGTCGTGGGTCACCATCAGCACCGTCTTGCCGTACTCGCGGACGAGCCGGTCGATCAGGTCGAGCGCCTCGTCGGCGCTCTTGCGGTCCAGGTCGCCCGTCGGTTCGTCGCAGAGCAGGAACGTGGGATCGGCCACGATGGCGCGCGCGATGCCCACGCGCTGCTCCTGCCCGCCGGAGAGCTGCCGCGGATAGTGGTGCATGCGATCGGCCAGGCCCACCACCTCGAGCGCGGTCTCCACGTGCTGCCGGCGCTGGGCCTTCGAGAGGCTCGTCAGGAGCAGCGGCAGCTCGACGTTCTGGAACGCGGTGAGCACGGGAATCAGGTTGTACATCTGGAACACGAAGCCCACGTGCCGCGAGCGCCAGGCCGTCAGCTTGCGCCCGGACATGCGCGTGATCTCGTCGCCGGCGACCGTCACGCTCCCCTCCGAGGGCACGTCGAGCCCCCCGAGCAGGTTGAGCAGGGTGGTCTTGCCCGAGCCGCTCGGGCCCATGAACGCGATGAACTCGCCTGCGTCGACGTCCAGGTTGAGCCCCTGGAGCACGTGGATCTCCTCGCCGCCTCGCCGGTACGTCTTGCCGAGCCCCCGCGCCCGGATCAGGGCGTCGCCGTTGCCTCGACCATCGATCCTGACCATCAACGCTCCACGTTCTTAAGCTCGCCTCGGCCGGCGGGGCCCCTAGCGCTTCACACGCGCGGCCTGACCGTCGCGCAGGTCCTTGATGCCGGTCGTCACGATCTGCTCGCCGTCGGACAGGCCCGCCAGCACCTCACGTTCGTTGCCGCGCACCTCGCCCACGCGCACCGCCCGGCGCTCCACGCGCCCCTCGCGGTGCACAAAGACCACCGCGGTACCGCCTTCCTCGAGCACAGCCGTCTTCGGCACCAGCGCTCTGGCGGCACCGGCGGGCACGCTCCGCTCCTCACCGAGGAAGGTCACCTTCACGCCCATGTCGGGCAGGATCCGCGGATCGAGACGGTCGAACGCGGCGCGTACCTTAACAGTTGCCTTCTGCCGGTCGGCCGTCGGGATCACCGTGCGCACTTTGGCCGGGATCTGCCAGTCCGGGTACGCGTCGAGCACAGCCGTCACCGGCTGCCCCGATTTCACCCTGGCGATGTACGACTCGTTCACGTCGACCTCGATCTCGAGCGACCCCATGTCGACGATCGTGGCGATGCCGGTGCGCGTGAAGCCGCCGCCGGCCGACACCGGCGACACCATCTCACCACGCTGGGCGTCCTTCGAGACCACGATGCCGCCGAACGGCGCGCGCACGATGCAGTTGTCGAGGTCCTGTTGGGCAACCTTCACCCGGGCCTCCGCGGCGGTCACCTGCTCACGCGCGAGGGCGATGCGGGCGCGCAGGCTGTCGACGGCCATCTTCGCCTGGTCGCGATTCTGCTCGGCCACCAGCTTGCGGTCCCACAGCTCCTCGACGCGCCGCAGCTCGCGCTCGGCGTTGTCGAGGTTGACGCGAAGATCGACCAGGGTTGCGGCCGTCGCGTCCCGCTCGGCCGAGGCGGACGTGAGGCGCGCGCGCGCGTCGGAGTCGTCCAGCTTCGCCAGGATCTGGCCCGGCTCGACGCGCATGCCCTCGTCGACGAAGATCTCGTTGACGCGGGCGGTGATCTTCGCGGCGATGGTCGCACGCTGCCGGGGCGTCACGTACCCGCTCGCATTCAGCAGTGCGGCACGCCCTCCCTTGTCCAATCGCACGGTCGCCACCTCGATCTCGGGAGCGCGCTCGCGCAACAGGAACCACGCGGCGACGCCGACAACCAGGACCGCCGCCACTCCGACGGCGATCAGGCGTCCGGTCGGGCGCGTCGCATCGCGTCGCGCGCGCTCGTCGATCCGGAGGGCCGAGAGGTCGGGGCCCCCGGTTCGTCTCGTCACTTCCGACATGGCACCTTGCTCGTTCTCCTGGCCGAAGGCTTCGAGGATACCGCGACGACAAAGGAGGGCGCGTCTTTGGAAGTATAACAACCGGGGCCAGGACGATCGGCTACCCTAGCGGATCAGGAGAGGGAACGTGAACGAACCCTTGGGGCTCGCACGCCTGGCTCTGGTGCATCTGGAACGGGCGGCCCTGCTGGGAGTATCCCGGGAAACGCTCCTGCGAGAGGCCAAGCTCGACGAGCGCCAGGTTCGGGATCCCGACTCCCGCATTCCCTTGACCGCGGTCGCCCGGCTGTGGCGCGTGGTCACCAAGCACTCACCCGATCCGGCGATCGGCCTGCGCCTCGGCGCCGACGCCCGCGTGCGCGAGTTCGGGCTCGTCGGCTACGCGATGGCCTTCAGCAGCACGCTCGGCTCGGCGCTGCGCCGTCTCGTTCACTACAGTCGCATCATGTCCGACGCGCTCGTGGTCTCGCTCGAGACGGAGGGCGAGGCGACCTGGCTGCGTCTCGACGTCCAGCCCGCGCTGCGGGCCTTCCGGCCCGCGGTCGATGCGCGACTGGCGGCCGTGCTCTCCGCATGCCGGGAGATCACGGGAGCGCCCATCGCGCCGCTGACGGTACAGCTCCCCTATCGACGCCCGCCGGAGGTGAAGAACTACGAAACGTTCTTCGCCGCTCCGCTCGAGTTCGGCGCACTGGCGACGGCCTTCCTGCTGCGTAACGAAGACCTCGCGCGGCCCGTCGCGGTGGCCGATCCCACGCTCACCGGCTATCTCGACCGGCTCGCCGACCAGGCGCTGGCGACGCTCGGCGGCGAGCGAACCGTGCGCGAGCGGGTGCGCCGCGTGCTGTGGTCCGAGCTGGCCGAAGCGGTCCCGAACCTGGAAGGTGTGGCGAAAGCGTTAGGTGTCAGCGCCCGCACTCTCCAACGTCAGCTCCGGCAAGAGCAGACGACGTTCGCCGCTGTGCTCGCGGAGCTCCGTCGCGAGCTGGCACCATCGCTCCTGCGCGATGGCCGGCTCGCCGTGTCGGAGGTAGCGTTCCTGCTCGGCTACGAGGATCCGAGTGCATTCCAGCGGGCTTTCCGGCGATGGTTCGGTCGGTCCCCGCGGGCCTTCCGAAGCACCTCGGACTAGCCGCCCTCTGGGCCGCGCGCTTGTCGCGCCAGACCGCTAAGTTGGCGTCCGCGACCCCGAAACGCCGCCGGCGCCCTGGTTACGCTGTTGTTGCCATGCGTGACGTCCGTCTCACAGATCTTCAGGGTATTCACGTTCTGGTCATCGACGACGATCTGCACGCCCGTCACTACCTCCGGTCGGTGCTCGAGCTGTGGGGGGCTATCGTCACCGCGACCGGCGCGGCTGACGCGATCCGGGTAGCCCTCATCGCCGATGTCATCGTGTGCGACCTCACCACGGCGGAGCGCGCCAACGGCGAGTTCCTGGAGCGGCTGCGGCACATGCACATCCGCCAGGGCCGTCGGGTACCGGCCATCGCGCTCGTCGCGCGGGGCTTGAAGGACGCCCGCGTACGCGCCCCGGGCTTCGAGCGCTATCTGGGCAAGCCGGTCGACGGCGAAGAGTTGCGGACGGCGGTGATCGAACTCGCCCGCGAGTAACATGGCTCGGGGCTGAGCCCGCGATAGTACCGTAGAGATGTGGGGTCAGGAACGGTAACCGAATCCCGTCCGCCGTCCGGCCAGCCGCGTCTCGTCTCGCTCGACGTACTCCGCGGCCTCACGGTCGCGGGGATGGTGCTGGTCAACAACCCCGGCACGTGGTCCGCCATCTATGCCCCGCTTCGCCATGCGGCCTGGCACGGCTGGACCCCCACCGACATGGTGTTCCCGTTCTTCGTCTTCATCGTCGGCGTCGCGATCCCCATCGCCCTCGGCCCTCGGCTCGAGCGTACCGGACAGACCGGCGCCCTCGGGCGCGTGGTGCGGCGCTCGGCGATCATCTTCGGGCTCGGGCTCTTGTTACAAGCCCTTCCGTCCTTCGACTGGGCGACGCTCCGGATTCCGGGCGTGCTCCAGCGCATCGCCCTCTGCTATCTCGCGGCGGGCGCTCTGTTCCTGCTGACGAGCTGGCGGACTCAGGCCCTCGTCACGGCCGGACTCCTGCTCGGCTACTGGGCCGTCATGACGCTCGTCCCGGTTCCCGGCTACGGCGAGGGTGATCTGAGCCAGGCCGGCAACCTAGCGGCTTACCTCGATCGCGTGATCCTCGGACAGGCGCACATATGGCGGGTCTCCCGCGTCTACGACCCCGAGGGCATCCTGAGCACGCTGCCGGCGATAGCGACCGCACTGCTGGGTGTCCTGACCGGACAGTGGTTACGCCGCCAGCCGACAACGGCCGCGACTGCCGCCCGCCTCGCGCTCGCCGGATTGCTCTGCGCCGTCGTGGGGCAGATCTGGGGCGCGTGGTTCCCCGTCAACAAGTCCCTGTGGACGAGCTCGTACGTGATGCTCATGGCCGGGCTCGCGCTGATCACACTCGCTCTGTGCTACTGGCTGATCGAAGTCCAGGGCTATCGCCGCTGGGCCACTCCCTTCGTGGCGTTCGGCGTGAACGCCCTAGCACTGTACTTCCTGTCGTCGGCGGTCGCGCAGATGCTGGTCACGATCCGGGCGGGCCTGGAGAACGCAAGCCTCAAATCTCTCCTGTTCAATTGGCTGTTCGCCCCGTGGGCGTCGCCGATCAACGCCTCGCTCGCCTACGCTTGCGCGTACCTGCTCCTGTGGTGGGGCTTCATGTGGGTCCTCTACCGACAGCGCATAGTAGTGCGTGTTTGATACGAAAATGCGGGCGCATGCGGTCTAGCCGCGCAGCTTGTTCGAGGCGTCGAGGGCCGCGACCTTGTAGCACTCGGCGAGCGTCGGGTAGTTGAAGACGGTCTGCAGGAAATAGTCGATCCCGCCTCCGAGACCCAGCACCGCTTGGCCGATGTGGATCAGCTCCGTTGCACCGCTCCCGATTACGTGGACGCCAAGGAGCCGGCGATCGTCCCGGTGGAAGAGCATCTTGAAGAGACCGCTGTCGTCTCCGAGGATCTGGCCTCGCGCAATCTCCCGGTAGCGGGCCACGCCGGTCTCGTACGGCACCTTGTGCTCGGTCAGCTCGTGCTCCGGCGCGCCGACCATCGAGATCTCAGGGATGGCGTAGATGCCGATCGGGAAGTGAGCGGCCATCGGACCGGCCTCGACGCCGAACGCATGGCAGGCCGCCAGCCGGCCCTGTTCCGACGACGTGGCGGCGAGGCTCGGATAGCCAATCACGTCCCCGGCCGCGAAGATGTGGGGCACGCGGGTGCGGAACGACTCGTCCACCTTCAGGCGACCGCGATCGTCGGCTTCGAGCCCGGCGGCGGCCAGGCTCAGCGAGCCGGTGGCAGCGATACGCCCGGCCGAGAAGAGCACCACGTCGGACGTCAGGCGCTTCCCGGACTCGAGGCGGATGACCGCCCGCCGCGGCGGACCGTCCGAGATGTCGATCGACTCGACCGTCTCGCCCAGGCGAAACGTCACGTTGCGATGCCGCATCTGGTGGATGAGCTCCTCGACGATCTCTCGGTCCAGGAACTCGAGCGGACGCTGCCGCTTCTCGATGAGCGTGACGGGAACACCGAGCGCCGAGAACATCGAGGCGTACTCGATTCCGATAACACTGCCGCCTACTACGGCCATGGTCCTGGGAACTTGCTTGAGGTCGACCACGTCGTCGCCGGTGATGACGACCTCACCGTCGGCGGCGACGCCGGGAGGGGGCGCCGGCCTCGTCCCGACGGCGATGACGACGTTCTCGGCCGTGATTCGTCGCCAGCCGTCGCCCTGGCGCACCTGGAGGGTGTGCGGGTCGGCGAACGAGGCCTCCCCCCTGATGACCGTCACGTCGTTGCGGCGCAGCTGAGCCTCGATGACGTCCTGCTCGCGCGTGAGGACCTCGCCGACCTTGGCGAGGAGCTGCTCCGCGGTGGGACGGGCGTCGGCCTGCGCCGAGCGCGCCCTGTCCGGCCGAGCCGCAACGCGGTTGAAGAACAACACCGCCTCGCGGAAGGTCTTGCTCGGGATGGTGCCCGTGCCGAGGCAAACACCGCCCAGGCACGGGTCTTTCTCGATGACCGCAGCGAACTTGCCGAGCTTCGCCGACTGGACGGCGGCTCGCTGGCCGGCGGGGCCGCTTCCGATGCATACGAGGTCGTAGTCGTACGTCCGCGCCACTATGAGGCTCCCGAACCGCTGTGCGTTACCCGATCGCGGGGTCACTGTAGCGCGGCCTGATAGGCCTGCAAAGGGGTCGGGAGCTCGGCCTGCCTGACCCATCGGGCAAACCGCCCGATCATGAGCCGCTCGCTTGACGGAATCGTCCCAGGAATCTCTACATTTTCCGGGGGATCGCCGCGTGGCACACCGAAGACGGCGGCATCGTGGGGGCCATGAAGAACGTCCTCACCAAGGCGCTCGGCGTGCGCGGCGAGGTGGACTTCGACGTCGCCGCCCATGACCTCGTCGCCGGCGACACCGTGCTGCTGTGCTCCGACGGGCTCACCAACATGCTCGACGACGACGCCATTCTCGAGATCGTCAGCGGCTACGACGGCCATTTGGCCAAGACGTGCGATCAGCTGGCGGACAGCGCGAACGCCCGCGGGGGCGCGACAACATCAGGGCGATCCTCCTCCGGTACGAGTAATGGACCAGACGATCGGGAAGTACCGGATCATCGAGCGTATTGGCCGCGGCGGCATGGGCAGCGTCTACAAGTTGAGTCGTGGTTGGTCAGATCGGTCGAAATGGGCTGGCTGCAGCGCATCACGCGCGCCGACCTCGATCATCTCGCCACCACCTCGTTCCACTCAGTCTTCCGGCCGAGCTGGATCAGTCCGTCGCGGTCGGACCCAAGCCGGTGTAGCGGGCGGGAATCAGCGCCCAGGTCTCGCCGCCGTTGGCGCTGCACGTCACTTCCAGCCGCCTTTGGCCGACGGTAGCCTTGACACCAGCCGCAGGGACACCGTCAATCCTTCCAGCTGATAGTGCGGCCGGAGATAGAACTTCGCGCTGTAATACCTGGGATTGCCCTCGATCTCCTCGACGGTGACCTCGGCCGCCGACAGCGGATACTTGGCCTTGGTGTCTTCGCCCGCCGATCCCGGGTTGCTCAGAACGTACTGGGCGATCCACTTGTTCAGCCGTACCTCCATCTCGTTGCGCTCCTTGAACGAGCCGATCTTGTCGCGCACGATGCATTTCAGGTAGTGCGCGAACCGGCATGCGGCGAAAAGGTACGGCAGCTGCGCTGACAGGTTCGCGTTCGCGGTGGCTTCCGGATCGGTGTATTCGAACGGCTTCTGCAGCGACTGGGCGCCGACGAACGCCGTGACGTCGGTGTTCTTTCTGTGCATCAGCGGCATGAAGCCGTTCTTGGCCAGCTCGGCCTCGCGTCGATCGCTGATCGCGATCTCGGTGGGGCACTTCATGTCAACCCCACCGTCGTCGGTCGGGAAGGTGTGGACCGGCAGCCCCTCGACCGCCCCGCCCGATTCCACGCCGCTGATGCGCGAGTACCAGCCGTACAGCTTGAACGACCGCGCGACGTTCAAGCCCATCGCGTACGCGGAGTTCACCCAGCTAAACTTTTCGTGCCCGGCGCCCTCGGTGTCTTCCTGGAAGTCGAACTCCTCGACCGGGTTCGCCTTGCCGTAGGGGTACCGCCCGAGGACCCGCGGCATGGCCAGGCCGAGATACCGCGAGTCCTCCGACTCGCGCAGCGACCGCCACGGCGCGTACTCCGCCGTCGTGAAGATCTCGGTGAGGTCGCGAGGATTCGCCAGCTCCTGCCAGGTCTCCATCCGCATGACAGTGGGCGAGGCCCCCGCGATGAACGGGCAGTGGGATGCCGCCGCGATCTTCGCCACCTGTCCGGCCAGCTCCACGTCTGGCGCCGTGTGATCGAAGTAGTAGTCGCCGACCAGACACGCGAAGGGCTCGCCTCCGAACTGTCCGTACTCGGCCTCGTAGACCTTCTTGAAGATCGGGCTCCGGTCCCAGGCCACACCCTTGTAACGCTTCAACGTCCGCACGAGGTCCGACCTGGAGACGTTGAGCACCCGGATCTTCAACATCTCGTCGGTCTCGGTGTTGGTCACCAGGTAATTGAGTCCACGCCAGGCGCTCTCGACTTCCTGAAAGGCCGTGTGGTGCATGATCAGGTTGACCTGCCCGCTGAGCTTCCTATCGAGCGCGGCGATCATCGCCTCGATTGTTCCGATCGTGTCCGCCGAGATCAGCGTGGTATGCGCCAGTGCCTGCTCGGCAAGCGTGCGCACGGCCGTCTCCACCGCTTCCTTCGCGGCGTCGGACCGCGGCTTGAACTCCTTGTTGAGAAGTGCCTGAAGCTCAGAGGGCTCGAACGCCGCACCCTGACCTCGGGCCTGTTGCTCTGGCAACATAGCCTGACCTCGTCAGATAGGAAGTCGGATGGTTTAGGGCTTCGGTGCTTCCGGCTCGGCCTCGGCGGGCTTCGGGGCGACGGCGATCGCTTTCAGGAGCGCTGGATCCTGCAGCAGCTGTTTGATGAGCTGTTCGGCGCCGCTCTTGCCGTCGATGTACGTGACCAGGGCCGCCAGCTGCTGACGCGCCTCGAGCAGCTTGCTCAGCCCATCGACCTTGCGGGCGACCGCGGCCGGCGAGAAGTCGTCCATGCTCTCGAAGGTGATATCGACGATCAGGTTGCCGTCGCCGGTGAGCGTGTTCGGCACCTGGAACGCCACTCGCGGCTTCATCGCCTTGAGGCGCTGGTCGAAGTTGTCGATGTCGATATCGAGGAACTTCCGATCGGCAACGTCGGGCAACGGCTCTGCCGAGTTGCCGGAGAGATTCGCCATCACCCCCGTGACGTAGGGCAACTGGATCTTCTTCTGGGCCCCATTGAGCTCCACGTCGTACTCGATCTGGACGCGGGGCGCGCGGTCGCGAGCGAAGAACTGCTGGCCACTGGCTTTGGCCATCTCGCACCTCCTAAAGACTTCTCGATCTCGCCGGCCAGCTTCTCGATCTGCGAGAGGCCGTCGGACATAAGGCTTTCACGATCTCCAGAAAGTTCATCTGGATCAGTCGTCGTTGCGCGCGCTCTCGAGCAGCTGCATAGCGTCCGGACCGCAGATCACCGGGGCCGTCCCGCAGATTGCCGGGACCGCTGCCGCGGGCGCTCGGCTGAACGCCGCCTGGGCGCCGTCGGCCTCGGCCTTGCCGACGCCGAGCACCGTATCGCACGTCTCGAACAGACAGGCATGCAGCTGCAGAAGCGGCGCGAAGTCGATCCCCTGGGCGCCCGCCGACAAGACCGATTGATAGCTCGCAAATGCGACCACGATCTGCGCGGGCATGGTCCACGGGGGCGCCGGCCGTCAATATCAATTGCAGATTTCCGGCCAAACGCACACAGTGACCCAACTGAGGACCACGATGTAGGTGGCGAAGTGGATCGAACCTAAGCTTACGCTCCCGATTTGTCGAGAACGAACTGTGTTCCGGCGACGCCTGAGTCACCTTAAGAGCCGGTGATCGCACGTCCTCATCTTCCGGCTACGCCATAACTGTGCTCCGCATCTCGCGCAAGTTTACGAAAAAGACGCGAGCATGGCGCTGGTCGACGACGGACGGCGCCCTACCGGTCTCGGAGGGCGGTCGGTTTCCGGAACCAGAAGCGCCCGGCCGCGCGGTCGCGGCGTCCGCGCGTTCCGAGCCCGCGTGAGAGTGGGGTGGCAGTATCGACGTCGAAGTCAGGGCAGTTCACCCGCCACTTCGGGCGCAATGCCCGTGACCCGAGGGCGAGGCTCTCCGTTCTCAGTGCCCGGCGCCGGCGACCGCCGCGCCCCTGATCGTCGCCAGGCGCTTGGCCAGGGGCGTGTTGCGGCTGCGACCCACGCGCACCTGCCCGTCGATGACCACGCAGGAGATACCAGGAATGTCGCCGCGGGCGATCGCGCTCAGCGCGTCGCTCGCGAGCGACGCCGACGGCGCGTCGCACACCACCAGATCGGCCGGCGCACCCACCGCGAACGTCCCGGTTCCGGCCGCCAGACGAAAGGCGCGCGCGTTGGTGCCGGTCGCCAGCGCGATCGTGATCTCCGGCGCGAGATCGCCGAGTGAGGCCAGCTCGCACACGCTCTTCATGACGCCCATCGGCATGACGCCGGTGCCCGTCGGCGTGTCGCTCGCGATGCAGACGCGCCCTAGCGCGCCCGCCTCCCGGGCTCGCTTGACGATGTAGAGCGCCGATCGGAGATTCCCGGCCTGCACGACCTGCAGCGCCATCGTCGTCTCGCGAATGATCCGGTCAATCCCCACCTCGTCGAGCGATGTGGTGCCCCCGTTCACGTGGCCGCAGACGTCGGGTAAGAGGTGCAGCAGCACCTCGTGGCTGATCGGGCTCGAGCCCGGGATGGACGTCCCACCGCTGTGGGACATGACGCAGAGGCCGTGCTTCTGGGCGCGGCGCACCTCGGGCTCGCCGTCCCGCGGCTGCGCGTAGCCGCCGAACCCGTACTTGGCGTGGCGAACGCCGTGCCTCGCCATTTCGGCGAAGTCCTCGTCGGTCAGTCCCGGCTCGAGCACCACCGAGCCCGCGTTGACCTTCATCCCGTTCGGGTGAAAGTTCTCGAAGCACTTCGCGGCGGCGATGGCCAGGGCCTTGGCGGCCACCGGATCGTGCGGCCGGCCCGGCGCGTGCACGCCCTCACCGGCCGAGACCACGGACGTGATGCCGCCGTGCACGTAGGAGTCGAGGAAGTCCACCGTCTTCTGGCGTGGCGTGTAGTCGCCGAGCACGACGTGGCAGTGCGAGTCGATCAGGCCCGGGATGACCGTCGTCCCCAGACAATCGACGACCACGTCGGCGCCCGCCGCGCCGATGCGCGACGCGGCGCCGAGCGCTGCGATGCGCCCGTTCTCGACCAGAATCGCCTCTACCTCGTCGCGTGGCTGCTCCAGCACTCCCGTCGCCAACGCTCCGATGTTGACGAGTCCCAGCGTCGGCATCAGTACTCCCCCAGGCAGCGGGCGACCATCTGCTTCGCGGCATCCCAGTCGTAGGAGCGAAACATGCGGCGGTTCACTACCGGCTGCGAGGCCGAGTAGAACATCTCGTACTGGAGCTGGCGGCCGCCGAACTCGGTGCCGACGAAGTCCCATATGAGCTTCACGAGCTTGATGCGCTCGCGCGCGCCGGCGGCAGCCGACTGGTAGTAGCGCTCGGTGTCGCCGCGGGTCTCGGCGCTCGTGAACGCCGCCTCGGACGACGGCACCATCTGGAACGCGCCGCCGGCCAGCTCGCGCAGCGTGCGGGTCATGTCCACGATGAGGCGCCGCTGGAGCCCCATGCCGGCGTAGATGTACTGCGGGTGCGGCCGCGCCACCCCGCCGGTGACCAGCGGAAAGCGCTCGGCGGCCTTCACTAGCGCGTCGAACGCGGCGCAGAGCGCGGCGACGTCCCCGCCGAGCGTCGCCTGGATGCCCGGGTCGCCTTCCGCCTTCTGGACCTCGGCGAGCCGCAGCGCGAGGCCGGCCATCAGCTCGAGCTTCACGCCGAAGCGCACGAGGGCCTGAAAGTTCGCCGTGGTGTGGGAGGGCGACTCGTGGAACTGGGCGTTGACCAGGTCGACGTTCCGGTAGATGAAAACCTGGTCCCAGGGTACGAACACGTCGTCGAAGACGACCGTGGTGTCGACCTCGTCGAATCGCGACGACAGCGGATAGTCGAAGACGCTGGTGGCCATCGACGCGAAGGGGCGGCGCGGATAGAGGCGCAGGCCCTCGGCGTTCATCGGCATGACGAGTGAGATCGCGTAGTCCTCGTCCCCCGGCACCAGCGGCGTGATGTAGGAGACGAAGAGCCAGTCGGCCATCGTCGCCGACGTGGCGATGGCGTGGGCGCCGCGCACCACGATGCCGCGATCGGTCTCGCGGACCACACCCGGATGCAGGAACGGCTCGGGATGACGATGGGCGGGCTGCGACCGATCCACCTGCGGCGGGACGATCGCGTAGGTCACGTAAAGGTCCTCGTCGCGCGCGCGGGCGTGGAATCGCACGACGTTGTCACCGAAGCGCGCGCCGCCGCGATCGAAGAGCTGCCGCCAGGCGGAGAACGCGGTGAGCACGCAGGCGACGTGGTCGGGCGTTCGTCCCATGAGGCCAAACGACGGCTCCGCCCAGAAGCGGTGCACGCGGCGCCGAGCGCCAAGGTCTTCTGCCGAGCGCGGCACCAGCCACATGTTGCTGTGCCGCGCGCCGGTCGCCGGATCAGCAAAGGTGAGCGCCGTGTCGTTCGCCGCTGCCTTCGCGCGGTCGTAGGTCTCGGCGACGCACCGGATAGGCTCGGCGAAGGCTGGGTGCTTGGTGACGTCGTCGACGCGCTCGCCGTCGAGAAACACGGACCGCCCGTCCCGGAGACTCGCGACATACGCGGCGCCGCTACGCATGAGCGCGCCAACCTTGCCACAGGCGGCGAATAATGACAAACCCGGGGCGGCGATGATAATGTCCCGGCCCGTGAGGCGCCCGCCCCTCGCCGTGGTTCTCGTCGCCATCGCGATGATGGCGCTCGGAGAGACGGCCGGCGCCACGATGTCTCAGCTCAAGCCCCAGATCCAGCGCTACGCGGCGGCTCGCGTCGCGGCCAATCCCGAAGCCCACGGGTTCTCGGGCTCCGCCGAGTACGACGACGAGGTGCGCGCCCAGGCGATCTTCAGCGCGGAGACCGGGCTCTCCTTCTTTCACCTGCACGCCGAGGGTGTGGGACTGGTCCTCTTCTTCGCCGCAACGCTCGTCGCTGCCCTGGTGCCGGCCCGACGCGTGCGAACACTCCTTTATATCCTGCTGACGCTCGGCGGGCTCTTTCCCGTGGGCTATCTCGCGTACGGAGCGGCGGTCCTGGAGCTCGGGCGCGATGCCGGGATCGGCCTGGCCGAGCGGTGGCTGCTCGCGCCCCTGGGCGTCGCGGCGATCGCCGGGCTGCTCGGCCTGATGCTCGTCACCGCGCGCCGCCGCGCATGAGCGTCGTCGCCAACGCGTCCGTCTGGCGGCTGCCGCCGCGATGGGTCCTGCTGGTCGCCCTGCTCTCGATCGCGTGCGCCGAGATCGGCGGGGCCGCCATGGCGCGCTTCAAGGTGGAGCTGGCGCGCTGGGCGCGCGACCGCATGTTGGCGCGTCCCGCAGTGCACGGCCTGGTCGGCGTCCGCGACGTGGACGAGCGCATTCTCGACGAGGCGCTCGTGAAGTTCGACGCGGGCCTGCGCCTCTTTCATATGCACGCCGAGGGCATGGGGTTGGTCATCATCGCTACCACCATGGTCGCGACGACCATGGCGCAATCGGTCGCGGTCCGCCGGACGATCACCGCGCTTCTCACGACGGGCGGAGCGGGCTATCCTGTCGGCTACCTTTTATGGAGCGCGTTGATTCCGTCGTACGGTCCGGACGGCGCGAAGACGATCGCCGAATGGCTCGTGTGGGTGCCGTTCGGCTCGGCCACCATCGCGGCGCTCTGGTGGCTGGTCGGATTAGTCGCGCTCCGCATGCTCCGGCCTGAGAAATAGATGGTGGGCATAGAACGTGTCGTACGGGTGTTCGGGCGACCGGAGCCGGCTTGCGTCTGTGTCAGGCCACCCTCGGAGCTATCCGTGCTCATGGCACTCGCTACAACAATACTCGCTACAGTAATTACAATCACGAGTTCCGCTGCCGCGCATCACGTCGGCTCTTACGTTCCCCGGGACAATGCGGTTACCACGAACTTCAAGCAGATCAAGTTCTCGGTCCAGGCCAAGCGCTTTGACGTGGCGCTCCAGCTCTTCGAGAGCGGCGCTGTGCGCGCCGAGATGCGCGCCCAGGCCGCGGTGCTGCCCGCCGGCCTCGAGGAGGCAACCCGCGCCGCGCTGCGCACGGGCGACGGCCTCGAGGTGGAGCGGCGGCTCATGATCTTCTTCGCGGCGCTCGCCCGCGACCTGGCCGTCGAGGCCGATCGCCAGCTCGGCGAGCCCGGAGTCACGCCCGAGACTCGCGCCGCGACTGGACGCAAGTTCCTCGAGGCGATCTGGCGCTACTACAACCTCGTCGATTTCGCCGTCGCGATGCGTGACAGCAAGTCGTCGGTCGCCGTCCGGCTGGCGTTCGACGAGGCAGAGGGCTATGTGAAGCCGGCGGCCGGCAGTGCCGCGCCCGACGACCCGGCGAAGGCTCGCCAGCCGATCCAGCGAATCGCCCAGGTTCTGTCGGCCCTGATCGAAACGTCGTCAACGTCAGCGAGGAGGAGCTCATGAAGCGTGTGATGTGGGGATTCGTCGCGCTCGTCGCCGTCGCCACGCTAGTCTGGGTGTCGGCGCCAGCCGTCTCGCAGCCGAAGGTGGTGAAGATCGGCGACCTCGGCTCCAAGGTCGGCGTCTTCGAGGGCTATGGCAAGTACCAGACGTGGGGCATCCAGATGGCGGTCGAGGAGCTGAACGCCAAGGGCGGCGTCCTCGGCCACAAGATCGAGGTGGTCTCCGAGGACGACGAGACCAAGCCGGCGCCGGCCGTCCGCAAGGCCGAGAAGCTCATCCTCCAGGACGACGTGAAGCTGCTGGTCGGCGCCGTCTCGAGCGGCGCGACGCTGGCGGTGATGGACGTCACCAAGAAGCACAAGACCATCCACTGGAACTCGGTCTCGTGCGCCGAGTTCATGCGCACGACGAAGTTCCACAAGTACTACTTCTCGAACCAGCCCGACTCGCGAATGCAGGCGACCGGACTCGCCAAGTACATCGTCGACAAGATGGGCAAGAAGGTCTACATCTTCTACACCGACTACGCGATGGGCCAGTCCGACGGGCGCCAGTTCAAGACCGCGCTCGAGAAGCTCGGCGGCGAGGTGGTCGGCGTCGCCGGCGCGCCGCTCGACACGAAGGACTTCAGCCCTTGGTTCGGCCCCATCAACCAGTCAAATCCGGACGTGCTGTTCCTGGCGTTCGCGGGCACCGACTCGCTCCGGCTCATGACCCAGCTCCATTCCTTCGGCATGACCAAGAAGTACAAGCTGGCCGGCATCGACTGCTTCCTCCTGCAACAAGATCTGCCGTCGATCGCCGAGCCGATGGAAGGCTTCGTGCAGCTGAACCACTTCTCGCCGTACAACCCCGACGTGAACATGCAGGCGTACAACGCCCGCTTCAAGAAGAAGTTCGGCACCGACGCCAACATCGCCGCCGGCTCCTACGATGCGGTCCTGTTCTGGGCGGCGGCGGTCGAGAAGGCCAAGTCGTTCGACTCCGACAAGGTGGCCGAGGCCCACGAGGGCATGTGCGTCGACAACACGCACATCGGCCGCCAGTGCATCCGCAAGGAAGACCACCAGGTCATCATGGACATGCACCTC
>JBKPCO010000012.1:0-9487 GCA_046727415.1 Candidatus Methylomirabilota bacterium | reverse complement strand
ACGAAGAGGAGCAGCTGATCGCTCGCATAGCCGAGCGCCGCGACCGCGACGATGGCCACGTACATCAGATCGAAGCGCAGGCTCGATTCCGATTGTCTGATCAGAAAACCCAAGCCCGAGCGCGCGTTGATCATCTCCGCCGAGAAGAGAAGGACGAACGAGAGCGCCAGCGACACGCGAAGCCCGGCAAAAATGAAAGGGAGCGCTCCAGGAATCACGACCTTTCGAAAGATCTGCGTCCGTCGCGCCCCCATGTTGAGGCCGCTCCAGACCATGATGGTTGGCGTCCCCCGCGCGCCGTAGTAGGCGTTGATGAAGCAGGGATAGAAGCACGCCAGGGCGATCACGGCGATCTTCGACACGTCACCAATCCCGACCCACAGCATGACGATCGGGAGGAACACGATCTTCGGGACCGGGTAGGTCAGGAACACCACCGGGCTCAGAAGCTGGTCGAGGCTCCGTGCGACCCCCGCCAGGAGCCCGAGGATCACGCCGATCAGCGATCCGATGACGAAGCCCGGGATCGATCGGACGAGACTCGCACCGACGTGCGGCAAGAGCTCACCAGATCGGAGCGTCTCGACCAAGTGGCCGGCGATCTCCAGCGGGCTCAGTACGAACTCCGGCCGCTCGAAGCTCGACGCGAGCTGCCATAACGCCAGCATCGCAACCAGGAGCGCGAGCCCGATCACTCGCCCCTCCATCAGAAAATGCAGACGATACCGTCTAGCTCAGCTTCGGAGTTGACCAGGTCGATCCGTTTGGCGGCGATCCGGAAGCCGTCGCGCGTCCGGCGCAGACGGTGCTCGACCAGGGCGCCCCAGACACGCTGGCGCTCGTGGCGATACTCGAGCAGGACGAGCGTCGAGGCGACGCGCAGCTCGTCGCCCTTGGCCTCCAGCACGTGGACGTTGGAGATCTGGTGCACCGTACGCGGAGCCGGTGTCCGGGCGTGGGCTCGAGGGTGCTGGAACTGGCGGACGCGGACCTCGAGCAGCCGGCGATCGTCGTAGACGATCGACGACGTGGTCAACGGGTCCGACTGGTTCGCCTGCAGCGGAATCCAGTACGTCGCGTCATCGGCAAAGAGACCGAGCCACTCGTCGAGCCGCCGGCGATCGAGCAGCCACGCCTCGTGGTACAGGAACTGCTCGACCTCGGAGCGGGTCTCGACTGACGTGGCCGCGGCCATCTCAGGCGTCGGCGGTCATGTACTCGACCCAGGCGGCGAGCTGGTTACGGATGTGGATCTCGCTGGTGCCGGTCCCGCCGCGGAGGGCGCCGCCGCGGTCGGGCACGTCCTGCCCGTGGCCGCGCCCGAGATAGACCCAGTCGGAACGGCGCGCGCCGAGCCCAGACTGCGTGCGCTCGTACACTTCGAGGTCGTCGGTGAGGATGGGAGAGCCGGTGCCGTTGACGACGTTCGAGAACGCGATCGTGTCGCGGAACATCCCCTCCGGCGCGCCCTTGAGCCTGAAGGAGTACGCGTGGACGGCGGTCCGGTCCACGGCGATCGGGTGGACGATCCGAAGCTGGCGGAACTGGCTCATGAAGGAGCAGTTCGGATACACGATGCTGTTGAAGCGCCGCTCGCCCAGCACGCGCGCGGCGCCCTCGCGTCCCAGGCGCCGCTCGAGCGCGGCCCTATACTCGGCGAACGCCGGATGATCGAGTGCCGCCACCAAGCGGCGGTCGTCGTGATAGTCGCCCATCCAGGAGTGACCGTAGCCGGCAACCCAGAGCCCCGTGTTCTCCCAGATGTCCCACGGCGCGCCGTTCTGGAGCATCTGGCGGACGCCGATCTCCGAGTAGGTGCCTTCGCCCGCGGGCTGCTCGCGCGCGGCCCAGATCGACGAAGCATGCACGAACGCCGGATGGACCGTGTCGTTGTGGTTCTCCAGCACGAGCTTCCAGTTGCCCTGGTAGGCGTGCTTGAAAACGCCTCCAGCCACCTCGACGGTGCCCTCGGGCGCACGCTCCACGAAGTCGTCGAACGAGCCTCGCAAGGGGCCGAGGAACTCTGCCAGCGTCGGGCCCCGAGCGGCCAGCGACGCGAAGACGAAGCCCCGATAGGCGTCGACGCGCGGCACCGACGCGAGGCCACCGCCTGTCGACTCGGCCGGCGGCCGCTCGTAGCCCTGAGGCAGCGGCAGGCCGCAGAGACGTCCGTCCGTACCATAGGTCCAACCGTGATACGCGCACACGAACTCGCGCGTCGTGCCCGCTGCCGCCTCGCACACGCGCGCGCCACGGTGAGCGCAGCGGTTGACCAGGACGCGAACGGAGCCGTCGGTGTGCCGGGCCACGATGACGGGTTCCCGGCCGATGCGCGTCGTGAAGAAGTCGCCCGGGTTGGGGACCTGGCTCTCGTGGCCGACCACGAGCCAGGCGCGGCCGAAGATCCGATCCATCTCGAGGTCGAACAAGGCGGGATCGGTGTAGACCGACCGGTGGACGCGGTCCGGCTGGACCAGGGCCTTGATGGATTGAACGTTCACGGAAGTGTATTGTAGGCGACCACAACCTCGAAGGAGAGCCCGATGAAGATCACTCACGTGACCACGCGTGTGCTCCGCACGCCCGCCGACAATCCACTCGTGGTGGGGCTGCCCGCGCCCACCGAGACGCGCGAGTTCGTCACCCTGGAGCTCGGGACCGACCAGGGCGCGGTGGGGATCGGCCTGACGTTCTTCGGCGGCGCGCTCACGCCGGCGCTCAAGAGCGCGGTCGACGAGCTCGCCCGACTCACCGTGGGCGAGGACCCCACGCAGGTGGAGGCCATCACCGGCAAGCTGCGGCGCGCCGCCGGCAGCTCGGGACCCGGCGGGATCTTCACGCTGGCGCTCTCCGCCGTCGACATCGCGTGCTGGGATCTGAAGGGCAAGGCGATGGGCCAGTCGGTGTGCGCCCTGCTCGGCGGGCTGCGCGAGCGCGTGGCGACGTACGCGAGCGGCGCCCTCATGCGACCGCACCCGGTCGACTACCTGGCCAAGGCCGGGCCGCGCCTGCGCGACATGGGCTTCCGCCAGATGAAGATGCAGTGTGGGAGCGAGCCGACCGTGAGTGCGTCGGTCGAGCGCGTGCGGGTCATGCGCGAGTCGATCGGCCCGGACATCGACCTGATGTGTGACATCAACCAGCTCTGGAGCGTCAACCAGGCCATCGAGATCGGACGCCGCATCGAGCCCTATCACCTCTTCTGGCTGGAAGACCCGACCACGCACGACGACTACCCCGGCATGGCCCGGATCGCGGACGCGTTGACGACGCCGATCGCCGCCGGCGAGTACCACTACGGCATCGTGCCCTTCCGCCATCTGCTGGAGCACCGCTCGATCGACATCGTCATGATCGATCTCCTGCGCGTGGGCGGCATCACCCAGTGGATGAAGGTGGCGGGCATGGCCGAGGCGTTCAACCTGCCCGTCGTGAGCCACCTGGTTCCGGAAATCCACGTTCATCTCGTCGCGTCCATTCCTAACGGGCTCACCGTCGAGTACATGCCGTGGACGCTCCGGCTCTACGAGGAGACGCCGCCGATCGAGGCCGGCCAGCTCGTGGTGCCGAAGAAGCCGGGGCTCGGGCTCGCGTTCGACCAGGCAGCAATGAAGCGCTACCAGGTCGGCTGAGCTCCGCCCCATCCTGAAACTTTGATAGGGTAGCTCCCATGATCCGCTCGAAGACCGTCTACGAGGCCCCGCGGGTGGAGGCCCAACCCGGGGAGACCGTCGTCACCAGCACGTGCGGCCACAACTGCGGCGGCCGGTGCGCCGTCAACGCCCACGTCCGCGACGGGCGGATCGTCAAGATCAGCACCGATCCGCGCCGCTGGACCCCCGAGATGCCGCCGCTGCACGCGTGCGTACGCGGCTTCGGTCAGCTCGAGCGCGTCAACCACCCGGACCGGCTGCGCCACCCATTGCGTCGCACCGGGCCGCGCGGCTCCGGGCAGTTCGAGCGCATCTCCTGGGACGTGGCGCTCGACGCGGTCGCGCGGGAGATGCGGCGCGTGCGTGACACGTACGGGCCGGCCGCGATCCTCGATTGCTCGCGCACCGGCAGCCTGTCGATGCTCCACGGCCGCGGCGCCAGCCAGCGGTTCCTCCACATGTTCGGGGGCTGCACCGAGCTCTGGAGCAATCTCTCGGCGGAGGCCGAGGTCTTCGCGGTCAAGCAGACCTACGGCGCCAAGGCCGAGTACAAGAGCGCCGGACGCGAGCCCGTTGACTATGTCAACTCGCGGCTCATCGTCATGTGGGGCTGGAGTCCCGCCGACGGCACCTTCGGCACGGGAACGTTGCAGTACCTCAAGCGCGCCAAGCAGCACGGTGTGCGCATCGTCTGCGTCGACCCGCGCGTGACGCGCTCGAGCCGCCAGCTGGCCGACGAGCACATCTTCATCCGCCCCTCGACCGACGCGGCGGCCCTCATCGCCATGGCCTACGTGATCGCGAGCCGCGGACTACACGATCAGGCGTACCTCGACCGCTACGTACTGGGGTTCGACGAGGCCCACCTGCCGCCTGGCGCTCCGAGGGGCGCCTCCTATCGCGCGTACCTCATGGGCGAGGCGGACGGCGTGCGGAAGACACCGCATTGGGCTGCGGCGATCACCGGCATGCCGGCGGCGACCATCGAACGGCTCGCCGTCGAGCTCGCGACCTGGAAGCCGGCCGCGCTCCACTGCGGCTACGCGCCAGGCCGCACCATCCACGGCGAGCAGTTCCACCGGGCGGCCTACGCGCTAGCGGCGATGACCGGCAACGTCGGGATCTCCGGCGGTAACTCCGGCACCAGCAACGGTGCGACGGGACGCTGCGGGATTCGCATGCTGCCCGCCGGGACGAATCCCACCGGCGCGCGGGTCGCCTCGTCGATGCTGGCCGATCTCCTCGATCGCGGCCGCGCCGGCGGCTATCCGGCCGACATCAAGATGGTCTACTCGGTGGCCGGCGATCTCTTCAATCAGGTGCCGAACGTCGGACGCATCGTCGCGGCCGCGCAGCGGCTCGAGTTCATGGTGGTCCACGACAACTTCCTCACCCCGACCGCGCGCTACGCGGACGTCGTGCTCCCGGCGACGACGTTCTGGGAGCGCAACGACGTCCACACGCCGTGGGCCGGCGCGGGCCACTACGCGATCTTCATGAAGCAGGCGATCGCGCCGGTGGGCGAGTGCCGAAACGACTTCGACATCTGCGCCGAGCTGGCGCGCCGCCTCGGGATCGAGGGCTACAGCGACAAGACCGAGGAAGAGTGGTTGCGCGAATTGACCCGCGATGCGATCGACGACTTCGACGCGTTCCGCGACAAGGGGCTCGCCCGCCTGCCGGCGCCCGACGACGCGGTCGCGTTCGCGCGTGAGATCCGCGACCCCGAGCGCCATCCGTTCAGCACGCCGTCGGGCAAGATCGAGATCTACTCGATGACCCTGGCCGCGAAGCCCGATCCGTACGGCCTCGGCGCGATCCCACCGATTCCCACCTGGATCGAGGACCCGGTCGATCCGCGCTATCCCCTGCGCCTGGTCACGCCCAAGTCGCGCGCCCGCACGCACTCGATCCACGACAACCAGCCGGTCCTCGCGCGGGCCGACGTGGACGACGTCTGGATCAGCGTCGCCGACGCGGCCGCCCGCGGGATCGCCGACGGCCAGATGGTCCGGGTCTTCAACGGCCGGGGCGTGACGCGACTGCCCGCGCGGGTAACCGATCGCATCGCGCCCGGGGTCGTCTCCATCAAGGAAGGCGCGTGGTTCACACCCGACGCCTCGGGAGCCGACACGCGGGGATGCGCAAATGTGCTGACGCCGGACCGCGCGTCCCCGGCCGGCGCGGCCCCGTTCAACTCGTGCTTCGTGGACGTAGCGCCGGCGATCCCCTGAGCCCCCACCCCGCCGAAACACGCCGAGCCCGCCGCCGGATCCGGCGGCTCCTGCTGATCTACCTGGGGCTGGCGCCCTTCGTCTTCATCGCGATCTTCCCCGTCTACTGGATGGCGATCACCGCGTTCAAGGAAGACGCGGACCTCTACAGGATGGACCTGGTGCCGTTCTGGTTCCACATGGCGCCGACGCTCCAGCACTTCCGCTACCTGATCCGACACACATACTTCTCGGGCTGGTTCCTCAACACCATGTCGCTCTCCGTCTGCCTGGTGCTCGTCACGCTGGTGACCGCGGTGCCCGCGGCCTACGCGCTGGCGCGTCTGAGGCTGCCCGGAGCCGGCAACCTCGGCGTCGCGATGTTCATGACCTATCTCGTGCCGCCGATCATCATTTTCCTGCCGCTCGCGCGGGTCGTCGGGACGCTCGGGCTCTTCGACTCGTGGTGGGCCCTAGTGGTCGTCTACCCGACCTTCACGATCCCGTTTTGCACGTGGCTGCTGATGGGCTTCTTCCGTAGTTTGCCCCGCGAGATCGAGGAGGCCGCGTGGCTCGACGGCTGCGGGCTCATGGGCGGCATCCTGCGCGTCGTGCTGCCGCTGTCGCGGCCGGGTATCGCCATCGCGGCCATCTTCGCCTTCACGCTAGCCATGCAGGAGTCGCTCTACGCGGTCGTGTACGTGGCCCCGCGCGATCAGACGACGCTGACCGTCGGCGTGGCGACCTCGCTGATCCGCGGCGACATCTTCTACTGGGGCTCGTTGATGGCGGCGGCGCTCGTGGTCGGCCTGCCGGTGGCCATCCTGTACACGATGTTCCTCGATCACTTCATCCGCGGCCTCACCGCGAGCGGCGCGAGCTGAGGGCGACCGCGGCATCCGTACACGGCGGCCCTGATGCGGGCGGCGCCGGTGCCGATCCCCGCGCCCCGAGCAGCGACGTGGCGCTCGCCGGCGAGGTCGCCAATCGGCCGATCCCCCGCCAGGGTGCTACTTCCATCCGCGCTGTCCGTTCGTGGTCGACGTGTGCCGGACGGAGCGCGCCCGTGCTACACGAGATCGTGGCGGGTCACCTGGTGCGTTGTCATCGCGCCGAGGAGCTCACGCTGACCGGCACGGCCGATGAACCAGGCGAGCGCCGCTGACCGCAGCGCTCGCCGCTTGCTTCGCTACTGCTTCTCCGTTCGCTCCGGGCGCTGTCCCTGGTCCGGCCGCTCACCACGCTGCTCCGGCGGCGCCTGTCTTGCCGGACCGGCGTTCGGCGGCCGCTGGCCCCGTTCAAACTGCCGATCACTCCGATTCGTCTGCGGCTCGGCGGCCCTTGCGGGGCTCGCCTCCCGGGCCGGGCTGGGCGGATGGGGCGGACCCGGACGGTGCTGTGCCTGGTCGCGTGCCCGACGATCGTCGCGCTCCGGCCGCTCGCCGCCCTTCGCAGCAGGATCGGGTCGTGGGCCGGGTTGCTGCCGCTGCGGCCCCGGCGCCTGAGATGGTGCTGGCATCTGCGGTGGCGCATGTGTCTCGGACGGAGTGCGCGACGGGACAGGCCTCTGCGACTGTGCTGGAGCCTGGGGCGGTGCCGGCCGATGCGACGGCGCCGGAGTCTGAGGCGCTCCCGGCGTTGGCGACTGCTCCGGTGTGCGCGGCGGTGTCTGAGTCTGTGACGGCGCCGGCATGGCCTGCGGCTGATTGCGCTCGCGCCGACCGCCACGATCGGGTCGCTCGTTCCGACCCTCGGGGGTGTCCCCTTGCGGAGCGGGAGCAGTCCGAGGCCCCGAGGGCTGCGGGCGCGTGAAGATGGGCTCGGTTCCGCGTACGGGCTTGGGCGCCGGCACGATCCGGGGCGGCGCGCTCGGCTCCGCGGTGCGGGTCGGCGCGATGCCCTGGTCATGAAGTCGCGTCGAGACATCGTGCGGCGGCCGCGTTGCCACCACGGCGCGCTTCTCCATGGCCGCCGGCGGCTTCGCGGCCGTGCCGGATGCGACCGTCACGCTCGCCGCAACCGGCTTCACGTCGAGCGCGCCGCGGACCGGGGTGAGCTGGCGCGCCTCGGCCTGCTCGAGCCGCCGAGGCCGCTCGTCGTGATGCCCGAAGCGATCGGAGGAGACGCCGACCACCGCGTTGTTGACGGCCACATTGCGGTAGACGTTGATGTTCGTCACGTTGACCGTCGTCGTCCTGTTGACCACGACGTTGTTGACGACGTGCGGGCCACCCCAGCCGCGCCACGTGGCGACGCCGACGAATCCGGGACGACCCCACCACGGCACGACGGGCTCGCCCCAGGCCAGCGGCGCCCAGCAGACCGGGCGAACACCGACCCTGACGGGGCCTCCGAGGAACACGACGAGGGCCGGCGCATACACGGGCCTGACGACGATGGGCCCCGGCGCCCACGCCCAATAGCTGCCGACGAAGACCCAGCGACCGTGGTGATAGGGCGCCCAGCCCCAGGGCGCGTCATCGAGCCACGTCCATCCGAAGCGCGGATCCCAAATCCATCGGCCGGTGCTGTACGGCACCCAGCCTGCCGGCACGCCCGACGGCGCCCACACCGTGCCGTAGTTGTCGACGGTGCGCCAGGTTCCGTGCTGATCGAGCTCCTCGGTGCCATACGTGCCGCGCGGCACGTAGCGTGCGCTCGCGGAGCGGATGACGTAGTCCGTGCGCTCGTAGTTCCACTTGTCCCACGCGCTGAGCGCCGGTCCCGCGCTCGTCTCGACGCGCGGTGACTCGGCGCCCGTGACCACGACCTGCTGGTTGCCGCCGATCTGGACCGCCTCGCCGCCCGCGGGTGTCATCGTGGCGACACCGCCGCGGTGGGCCCGGAAGGTCGTCGTGTCCGAGTCGACGTCGGCGCGATAGAACCCCATGCGCTCGACCGTGAAGACGGCATTGGGCGTGTCGAGCTCGATGGTCTGGCCGGCCGGAAGCTCGCGAAAGTCGAGCGCGGCCAACCCGCCCGTCAGCCGGAGCTGGAGAAAATCCTGCTCCTGGTTGTCGAGGCCGATCTGGGTTCCTTCGGCGGCGCGCACGAACGCGCGCGGGCCGACCTGGACCTCGACGTTGCCGTCCGGTCCCGCGTAGAGAACATCACCGGGCGCCAGCGGTGTGTTGATCTTCGCCGGAGCCCAGTCGTCGGCGCCAGGTCTCCAGAAGGAGACCTGGCCGTTGATGTAGCTGATGCGCGGCGGGGTGACGTCGACCGCCTCCGTCGTGGGCGCGTTACCCGGAGGAGGCGCGGGCTCGGCAGGAGCAGCTTGAGCATCAAGAGCTTTCCACGCCGGCGCCGGCGTGCCGGCCAGCATGCTGAACGCGAGAAGCCCTGCAACGACCTGCCGTGAGGTCATGTCTGGTGGTCCTCCCCGGTCGCCTCCGGCGCAGCGAGGCGGCCGCCAGCACCGATTGTCAACTCTTTGACGAAGCTGGCGCTTGCGGCATTTACCTCTATTGTGGGGCGGTGTGGGCCCGGGGTCGGCAAGGTAAATTCGTCCGAGCCTCCACGCGCAGTCCTTCTTCGACGGCAAGACCATCCGGATCATCGTCGGCTTCGCGCCCGGCGGCGGTTTCGACACCTACGCCCGGGTCATCTCGCGGCACATGG
>JBKPCO010000011.1:0-5527 GCA_046727415.1 Candidatus Methylomirabilota bacterium | reverse complement strand
GTTCAAGACCGCGCTCGAGAAACTCGGCGGCGAGGTCGTCGGCGTGGCCGGCGCGCCGCTCGACACGAAGGACTTCAGCCCCTGGTTCGGCGCCATCAACCAGTCGAACCCCGACGTGCTGTTCCTGGCCTTCGCGGGCACCGACTCGCTCCGGCTCATGACCCAGCTTCACTCCTTCGGTATGACCAAGAAGTACAAGCTGGCCGGGATCGATTGCTTCCTCCTGCAGCAAGATTTGCCGTCGATCGCCGAGCCGATGGAAGGGTTCGTCCAGCTCAATCACTTCTCACCGTACAACCCCGACGCGAACATGCAGGCGTACAACGCCCGCTTCAAGAAGAAGTTCGGCACCGACGCCAACATCGCCGCCGGCTCCTACGATGCGGTCCTGTTCTGGGCGGCGGCGGTCGAGAAGGCCAAGTCGTTCGACTCTGACAAGGTGGCCGAGGCCCACGAGGGCATGTGCGTCGACAACACGCACATCGGCCGCCAGTGCATCCGCAAGGAAGACCACCAGGTCATCATGGACATGCACCTCTATCAGGTGAAGGGCGGCAAGAACCTGCCGATCGCGCGCATCGCCGGTAACGACACGATCGGCGAGGCGATGGTGGGCAAGGACCCCGTCGAGGGGTTCACCTGGGAGATCAAGAAGAAGTAGTTGGATTACGTCGTCGCGGTCCTGCTGCCGCAGCTCCTGCACGGTCTCGTCTTCGGGGCCGCGCTGGGGCTGCTGGCGCTGGGCCTCACCGTCATCTTCGGTCTGCTCGGCGTCATGAACTTCGCCCACGGCGAGCTGTACATGCTGGGCGCCTACGCTGGGATCGTCGTGGTCGGCCTCACCCACTCGTTCTGGGTGGCGCTCGTAGTCGCCCCGCTGGCGGTCGGCGCGATCGGCGCGGTCACCGAAGTGATCACGCTGCGGCCCTTGTACCGGCGCGAGCCGCTCTACGGCCTCATCCTCACTTTCGGCCTCGCGCTCGTCTTCCGGGAGGGCGCGCGCCAGATCTGGGGCGGCGACATGCGGCGCATCCTGCCGCCGTTCACAGGATCGACGCCGCTGCTCGGCATGACCTATCCGAACTATCGCCTGTTCCTGCTGGCCGCCGCCTCGGTGCTCCTCCTGGCCATCTGGCTCTTTTTCACCAAGACGCGCGCCGGCATCCTTGTACGCGCGGCCGTGCAAGACGCTGAGATGCTGGACGGCCTCGGCGTCAACGTGCCGCGCGTCTTCACCCTCACCTTCGCGGGCTCGGCCGCTCTCGCCGCGCTGGCCGGACTTCTGCTCGCGCCGGTCTTCACGGTCTACCCGCAGATGGGCGTGGAGATGATCCTGCTCGCGTTCATCGTCGTGATCCTCGGCGGCATGGGATCGATGGGCGGCTCGGTCATCGCGGCGTTCGTGATCGGGCTGGCCCAGAGCCTCCTGACCCTCTGGATGAATCCGCAGCGCGTGGCGATCGCGATCTTCGCGATCATGATCGTGGTGCTGATCGTCCGGCCACGGGGGTTCTTTGGCCGGGAGGGCGTGCTTGAGTAGGGCCCTCTCCTGGCGCGCGGTGCTGGTGTGGGCGGCGCTGGCCGCGCTGCCGGCCCTGCCCTTCATGTCGAAGTTCTACCTGCTGCTCGCGTTCGACGCGCTCCTCTTCGGCGCCATCGCGATGAGCCTCGATCTCTTGATGGGCTACACCGGGCTCGTCTCCTTCGGCCACGCCGCCTTCTTCGGCCTGGGCGCATACGCGACCGCCATCCTGTTGGAGCGCGGTATCGTCTCGCTCTGGGTGTGCCTGCTCTTCGCGGTGCTGGTCGTCGGTCTCTACGCGCTCGTGGTGAGCTACTTCTCCACGGCGCGACGCGGGATCTACTTCGCACTGCTCACACTGATCTTCGCGGAGGTCGTGTACACGTTCTTCCGCTACACGCAGACGTTCGGCGGCTCCGACGGAATCCAGGGCGTCCCGGCGCCGATCCTGGCCCCCGGCTTCGCCATCGACACACCGCTCCGCAACTACTACCTCGTGCTGGTCTACCTGGGGCTCGCCTATCTGGTCTGTCGCGTGCTCGTCACCGCGCACTTCGGCCGAGTCCTGGTGGCGATCCGCGAGAACGAGGACCGCGCGCGGTTCCTTGGCTACAACGTGCAGCGCTACAAGATGGCCGTCTGCATGATCTCGGCGCTCATCACCGGCATCGGCGGCGCCCTCTACCCCGGTCGCTCGGCGTTCGCGACGCCCGACCTCATGCTGTGGACGGTCTCGGGCGAGCTCATCATCATGGTGATGATCGGCGGGATCGGGACGCTCGTCGGCCCGGTGATCGGCGGCGCGTTCTTCGTCCTCTTGCAGGAGAAGGTCTCCTCGTTCGTGGACTGGTACTTCATCGTGATCGGCCTCGTGCTGATCTTCATCGTGCTCTTCATGCCCCGGGGCCTCCTCGGCCTGCGCGGGCTCGTCGGCGGGCGACGATGGCGCGCGACGGCGTAGTCCTCGAGGTCGACAACGTCTCCAAGAGCTTCGGCGCCCTCGCGGCGCTCTCGAGCGTGAGTCTCGCCGTCGAGGCCGGCCAGATCTTCTCGGTGATCGGCCCCAACGGCGCCGGCAAATCCACGCTCTTCAACGTGGTCTCGGGGCTCCACGTGCCCACCACGGGCCGCGTCCGGTTCCGCGGCCACGACATCGGGGGGCTCGAGCCGGAGCGGATCAACCGGCTCGGCGTCGCCAAGACGTTTCAGATCACCAACATCTTCCCGGAGATCTCGGTGTTCGAGAACGTGCGCGTCGCCGCACAATCGCGCGCGCGCGAGTCGGGCCGGCTGTCGTCGCTCTGGCGCTTGCCTGATGTCGAGGGCGCGGCCTCGGAGCTCCTGCAGGCCTTCGGCCTCGCCGCCCGGCGCGATGAGCTGGCGGAGAACCTCTCGCACGGCGAGCAGCGCTATCTCGAGATCTGCCTGGCGCTTGCGACCGAGCCCACGTTGCTCCTGCTCGACGAGCCGACGGCGGGCATGACGCCGGGCGAGACGCGGGGGGCGACCGCGCTGATCAGGCGCATCGCGTCCGCGCGCAGCCTGACGGTGCTCTTGATCGAGCACGACATGTCGGTCGTCATGGGCATTTCCGACCGCATCGCGGTCCTCCACTTCGGCGAGAAGATTGCCGAGGGCTCCCCGGAGCAGATCAGGAACGACCCCAAGGTGATCGAGGCCTACCTGGGTCCCCAGGACGCCTAGCGATGCTCAAGCTCACGGACGTTCACGCCGGTTACGGAGCGACTCCGATTCTCTTCGGCGTCTCGCTGGAGGTGCGCGCCGGCGAGGCGGTCGCGCTGCTCGGGCGGAACGGAATGGGCAAGACGACGCTCCTGAAGACTGCCATCGGCTTTCTCGAGCCCTGGCGCGGGGAGATCGAGTTCGAGGGCATCGTTCTGACCCGGCGCGCGCCGCACGAGATCGCCCGGCTCGGCGTGGGCTTCGTCCCCGAGAACCGCCGGATCTTCCCCGGACTCACGGTGCGGGAGAACCTCGAGCTCGGGCTCTCGGCCGCCGCGGATCGATCCGCCGCGGTCCGTCGCCGGCGGCTCGACGAGGTGTTTCATCATTTCCCGCGCCTCTCCGAGCGCATCGAGCAGCCGGGCAAGACGCTCTCCGGCGGTGAGCAGCAGATGCTGGCGATCGCGCGGGTGATGATGGCCGGCGCCCGGCTCATCCTGATGGACGAGCCGACTCAGGGGCTGGCGCCCGCGTTCATCCGGCACATCCGCGACATGATCGCCGAGCTCAAGCGCCTCGGCGTGACGGTGCTGCTGGTCGAGCAGAACGCGCGCGTCGCGCTCTCGGTCTGCGACCGCGGCTACATCATGGAAAAAGGCTCGATCGTCTTCGCCGCCTCGTCACACGAACTCAGGGAGAGTCCGGTAACGCGTGAAAAGCTGGGCGTCTGACGCGATCTTCGGGGCGACCCGGCGCCAGTCACTGGTCCGCGCGGGCCTCGCCATCGTCCTCCTGGGCGCGGTCCTCTGGTTTCTGCCGGTGCGCCGCCCTGGAGAAGAAGGCGGCCATCACGGGGCCGCGGCGCCCCGTGTCGATCTCTTCGAGAAAGCCGGCGTCGTCGAGCTGAAGGAGGGTCAGCCGGCGCCCGGCTTCTCGCTCGCCACGCTCGACGGCGGGATGGCCTCGCCGGCGGACCACCGCGACAAGCTCGTCATCCTGAACTTCTGGGCCACCTGGTGCCAGCCCTGCACCCTCGAGATGCCGTCGCTCGAGGCCTTGTGGAGCCGGTATCGCGACCGTGGTCTGGTCATCATCGCCGTCTCGGTCGACCGTGGCGCGCCCCGGGCCCTCCTCGAGCCCTACGTCCGCAATCTG
The DNA here is from genome assembly GCA_046727415.1 of Candidatus Methylomirabilota bacterium. GTDB lineage: Bacteria > Methylomirabilota > Methylomirabilia > Rokubacteriales > CSP1-6 > AR31. The sequence continues at coordinate 1,167 of JBKPCO010000011.1, read as the reverse complement.
AAGCTCACCTTCCCGATCCTCCTCGATCCGGACGCCAAGACGTCCGCACGGTGGAGAGTCACCGCGATTCCGGCGACGTTCATCGTGCGGCCCGGCGGCGACGTAGCCGGCATGGTGACGGGCGCGCGCGAGTGGAACAGCAACGAGATGCGCGCGCTCGTCGAGCGCCTGCTGCCGCACGGGCAGGCCCACCGGTGACGCACGCGAGATCGCTGGACGCCGATCGGCGGCGGGCGCAGAATTCTCCTGTCCACGGACCCGCAGACGGAGGCTCGGACATGTGGGGCGACCGCCGGGCGTTCCTCAGACGCGCGGGCATGAGCCTGGTCGTAGCCGGCATCGCCGGTGCGACGCGGGACACGATCGCGCAAACCGGGAGCAGGAAGATGAAGCCGACAGCGCACGACGTCCTTCTCGTGATCGACGTGCAGAACTGCTTCACGCCGGGCGGCTCGCTGGCCGTGAAGGACGGCGATCAGATCATCCCGCTCGTCAATCGCCTCGCGGGTGCCTTCGAGCACGTCGTGCTCACGCAGGACTGGCACACGCCCGGCCACATCTCGTTCGCGTCGTCGCATTCCGGCAAGAAGCCCTTCGAGACGACACAGCTACCCTACGGAACCCAGGTGCTCTGGCCGGATCACTGCGTGCAGGGCACGCCGGGCGCCGACCTGCACAAGGACCTCCGCATCCCGCACGCCGAGCTGATCATCCGCAAGGGCTATCGCAAGCACATGGACTCGTACTCGGCGTTCTATGAAGCCGACGGCAAGACGACGACGGGGCTCGCCGGCTATCTGCGCGATCGCGGGCTCACACAGGTCTTTTGCGTCGGGCTCGCCACCGACTTCTGCGTCGCGTGGTCGGCGATCGACGCGCGCAAGGCTGGGTTCGGGGCGCTCGTCATCGAGGACGCTTGCCGCGGCATTGACACCGAGGGGTCGCTGGCGCGGGCGTGGAAGGACATGCTCGCCGCCGGCGTCAAGCGCATCAGTTCTACAGACATCTCTGCGTGATCGTTCCCGCTGGAGGCGGGCGGGTGGCGTCGGGTCCGGGGGGTGCGGTCGGAGTCGAGACGACCACGCGGCGCGCGTTCGCTGCTCCGCGACGGCTGGGCTCCATCCGGGCGCACAACTTCCGCCGCCGCTCTTCGGGAACGGGTCGCTT
>JBKPCO010000010.1:0-23861 GCA_046727415.1 Candidatus Methylomirabilota bacterium | reverse complement strand
CGAGTACACTGCCCGACACCCCGGGCGGCGGTCGATCAACGGAGGTCACTGATGAGGGAGCGTCGGGAGGAGCGCCCTGTGTATCAACGAGGGCGCACCCTTGGTCTTGGACTTGTTCTTGTCGTCCTCACCGGGTGTAGCGCCAAGCAGGTCACGCCGGCGCGGGACATGACCGGCCCCGTTGCGCAGCCGGTCTGGAAGGCGGGAGACGAATGGGCGTATCGCTACGACGGCGCGTCGGGAAGCGGAACGTTCGTCTGGCGTGTGGATCGCACGGAGAATCTCGCGGGCGTGCCCCACTACGTCGTCACAGCCGGCACGCGTGAAATCTTCTATCGCGTCGACGACCTCGGCTTCACGCAGGAGACGCTGGGTGGCAAGATCTCACGCGAGATCTCTCCGTCCACCTGGCGAGTCGTCGCATTTCCGTTGCGCGTCGGCCAGTCCTGGACCATGAAGTACCTGGAGCGAAGGCCGATCGAGCAGGAAACCGAGAGCGTGGAGCGACGGTGTGCGGCCGAAGCGCAAGAAGACGTCACGGTACCCGCTGGCACGTTCGCGGCGATCCGAATCGTCTGCACCAATATGCAGTCCAATGCCTGGGTGCTCACGCTCTGGTACTCACCGGTCGTGCATCACATGGTGAGGGACGAGTATCCGGTGAGAACGGGCGGGCGCGCGTCGCGCGAGCTGCTCGGGTTCAGGCTGCAGTGACTCAGCGGGTGGTCTAGCGCCTGATGTAGCCCCTCGACAGGAGGCACTGCTCGGCGAGTAGCTGACGCCGTCCGGGCATGCGAATGAGCCCGGGGACGGCTTCCCGCGCCTGGTAGTCGCACTCGAGCGAGTCCTTGTCCCAGTTGCTGTCGGTCGGCGGGATCCAGTCGGTATAGATGAGCATAACGCCGCTGACGTTGACGTCGCTGCCCTTGTCCTTGACCGTGACGCCGCAGGCGGCGACCAGCGGGACGAGGAGCCAGAGCCAGCGCATCAGGCCCTAGTCCGCCTTCACCGACAGGTTGAAGACGCGGAGATAGTTGCCGCCGGCAATCTTGCGAATCTCGTCGGGCGAGAAGCCGCGCTTGAGTATCCGGCTCGCGATCAACGGGTAGTCCCGGTAGTCATCCCATACGGCCGGCGTGGCGCCGAAGCCGGAGTTGTCGGTGCCGAATCCCACGTGCTCCGCGCCCGCCGCGTCCACGGCGCGGGCGACGGCGTCGACATAGTCGGTGAGCGACTTCTGCGTTGTGGGGCTCGCCCACACGCCCACGACGCCGCCCGTGCTCGCCACCAGCTTGGCATGCTCGGGCGAGATGCGCCGAGAGAATTGGGCAGGCTGCCCCTGGGCGACGGCGGTGTGGGATAGGATCAGCGGCGTCTTGCTGACCTTCGCCGCCGCCTCGACGAACTTCATGGTGGCATGGGCGACGTCGATCACGACGCCCACCCGGTTGCATTCGACGATCGCGTCGCGGCCGAACGGTGTGAGGCCGCCCTGGTCCGCCGGCTCGGTCTGGTTGTCGCCCATATCACTCCGGAAGAAGTGCACCAGCTGCAGGTGCCGCACGCCGCGCCGGTACACCTCGGCGATACGCTCCAGCTTGCCCTCCAGGAACTGGCAGCCCTCGATGGCCTGCACGATCGCCGGGGCTCTGTCCCGGTGCGCCGCTTCCAGGTCTCCCGGGCGTAGCACACGCCGGAATCCCTGGTCCCGGACCAGGTCATCGAACCACGCGAGCCGCCGCTGGGTGTGGCGCCAGAGCTCGCCGGGCTCCGGCTGACGGACGGTCCGGATGCGGTTGTCGGGCTCCCGCTTGATCACCGGACTGTCTGCCGAGTGCTCCAGGCACACAGCCGTCATGCGCCCCGTGCGAATGCGTTCCGCCAGATCGTAGGTGGGCTTGGGCCGCCCGCCGGCGCCAGCGGCGTGGGAATGCATGTCGATGGCGATGGTACTGTCGACCAGCGCCGCGATCTCCGGATCGGCCGCCAGCAGGTCCGGCCCCGACTGCGCCGTGGCGCAGCCACCCAGGAGCGTTGCGGCTCCGCCGGCCAGCGTGAGGAGCCCTAGCCCACCCAGGCCCCGGAGCATGTCGCGGCGGGTGAAGGCGGGGACGAGAGCGGATCGCGAGATCGGCATATCGCCCCCGGTGTGCCCGGACACTAGCCGCGTTCGAAGGCCCGCTTGATCTCCGTCTCGGCCCAGAGCATCGCCTCCTTGGGCTTCGAGGCACCCGTGACCACGCGCGCGAACATGTTGGGAATGATGTAGCTGTTGGTGATGAGCTGGATCTTCTCGTCGGGTGGCGCGGGCCACCCGTACAGGTGCGAATACTTCGCCATGCCCTTGAGGGGCTTGTACTTCTTGTCCACGTCCCACACCGGGTGGTTCTCCATGTCCCGCCAGGTGGGATGGTTGTAGTTGTCGCCGGACATGATCCACTCGTGGTACTGCGAGGGCTCGAAGAACCACTTCATGAAGTCGCGGGCGACGTCGATGTTCTTGCTGAACTTCCAGATGCCGAGGCTGCGCGGCACGCCGACCGTGTGCCGCCCGGCCGGTCCGGCCGGCGAGGCGTGAAAGCCCGTGAGCTCGGCGACCGCGAGCTTCTCCTGCTTGGCGACGACGTAATGGCTGATCGGATTGTGGATCCACGAGCCCTTGCCCGAGTTCAGCCACTGGTTGTTCCCGGCGTTGTCCCACGAGAGCACCGCCGGGTCCATCGCGTCGCTGTAGAGCGCCTGCACGTAGTCGATGACGGCCTCGGTCTGCTTGGAGTTGATGGAGATGGTCTTGCCGTCCTCCGCCACGTCCTTGGCGCCGTAGCACCAGAGGATCGAGTAGAGCGTCGACACCGAGTCGGTGGTCTGGCTGATGGCGAAGCCGACCGGATGGCCGAGCTTCTTCAGCTTGCGCCCGGCGCGGAGCAGGTCTTCCCACGTGTCCGGCTCGCGCTCGCCGACCTTCTCGAACAGATCGATGCGGTGGCTGCCGGGGAACGACGTGAACATGAACGGCACGCCGAGCCACTGGCCCTTGACCAGCGCGTGCTCCTTGGCGAACGTGAACCACTCGCCGTGTTTCTTCGCCAGGTCGTTGCAGATGTCGGACACGTCGACCAACCCGGGCTGGAACAGCCACGGATAGTGCATCTCGAGGCTGATGATGTCGTGACCCGACTTGCTCATCATCTCCGCGGACAGCTTCGCCGGCATCTGCACGCTCTGGATGTGGTCGACACGCACGGTGACGCCGGAGGCCTTCGTGAACCGTTTGGCCAGCTCGTCGAGCTTCACGTCCGAGGCCGGTGCGTAGTTCACGGCCGTCAGGAGGTTCAGCTCGCGCGCGGCCCAGCTGGCCGGGGCGCGGCCGGCCGCGAGGATTCCGGTGATGCCGGCGAGCGCGCGGCCGCCCGTCGTGATGAATGCGCGTCGGCTATGTGATGGCGCAGTCCCGCTCATGTATTTCTCCTCGAAGGGCTCGAGCGACCTCTCGATGCCTGGTCGGTGGGAGCGATTGCGAATAGGCTCTATGCGAAGGGACTCTAGGTGGTAGCTGGGCTCATCGTCGGTTCCGATCCCGAAGGCCATAGTCGCGCGAGCCGGGCGGCCGTCGGACATCGCAATCGCGCGAGACATCGGGCGGACCGCCTGGAGGCGCGACGACGCCTGGAGGCACGACCACGCCTGGAGGCACGACCACGCTTTGAGGCGTGATCATGCTGGACGTCGGCTGGAATGAGATGGTGCGCAGCGCGGTCGGCGATGACGTGCTATCCATTACCTCGGTAACGGATTGCTTGGGCGTCGTGTCGGCCGGGGTCGTGATGTCCTTCGGAACTCCGGCGACCAATTGCCGACCGGTCAAGCTGGTGAGTAGCGACATCGCACCATTGACCGCTTCGAGCAGGGCAGGGCCCTGACTGGCCGTGCCGGGATCCCCGTACTGGTGAGGCTGGAGTCCCTCCACGATCGTGCCGATCTGCTCCAGCGTGAACGAGCCCTTTGTCGCCGTTGTCGGGTCGGCTTTGAACGACTCCCGTGCGGCCAACGACACTGCAGGACTCAGCGGCACGCCCGCGGGGTTGATGTGGGTGGCCTCGACGAGGCCCCGCATGACCCATAGGTCGCTGATTGGTTGCCGAACGCCGCCGGGACCCTGGCGATACGTCACCTGGGCGACCACAACCGTACCGCGGACGCCGGCAACCGCGTTCGGCGTCTTGATGTCGATGACTTCGCCCGGGACCATACGGTCGCGCGCGACGCTCAGAGCGATCTTGCCGGATTCGATCTCGACGGTGGAGCGCCCGGGCACCTCGGTGATGGTAACCGCTGAACGCTCGCGAATGCTGATGACGGCCTTGCCGCCGAGCAGGAGCCGGGCGAACGACTGGTCGCCGGTGACGACGCGATCCTGCAGGAACACGTCGTCCCGGAACTTGAGGAGAACGGGCTGTGGCATCACGGCACGCACGGCCGTGACGTTCCCTTCGAGCGTCGTAACCACACCGGCCTTCGTGGTTTGCGCGAATGCTGGCGCGGGCAACAGGTACATGGCGGCGAGAACGAGCCCCGCCAGACTCAATCGTTGCCATCCAGCCATCAGAGGACGCCTCGCACGCAAGAGAGTAGACACGGATCATCGCGTCATTGTGATTGACTGTCAAGAGGAGGCCCTACGCACGTGCGACTCGGGCGACATTCCGGAATGTCCCGATTCTCTTGGCGCCAGGCGCATCTCCTCCTCGTCGTCGCGCTGGCGGCGCCGCTCGTTCTCGGTGAGCGCGCGACCGCGCAGACCACCGAGGCCGACGTCTACGTCGCGCAGGCGGTGCTCGAGTTTTCGGAAAACAAGTACGACGAGGCGCTGGCCAACCTCGAGAAGGCGATCCACACGGAACCGGACCACGTCGAGGCCAACTACTATATGGGCGTCGTGCTCATGGCCAAAAACCAGCCCGCAGAAGCCACGCCGTTCCTCGAGAAGGCACGAATGCGTTCGAAGAACGCTCCGTCGATCGCCTTCCAGCTCGGGCTTGCGTACTTCGCGCAGCGGCAGTACGACAAGGCGCAGCCCTTGCTCGAGGAAGCGTTCAAGGCTCAGCCCACGCTCGACGGCATCGGATACTACGTGGGCTTTCTGCGCTACCAGAAGAAGGACTATCGCGGCGCGCTCGACGCGTTCAACGCCGGTCGCACCAGCAGCCCCGATCTGCAGCAGCTGACCAAGTTCTATTCGGGGCTCGCTCTCGGCGCCCTCGGCCTCCCCGGGCAGGCGACTGCGGAGATCGACCAGGCGATCCGGGCGAATCCGGGCTCGGCATTCACCGGACCGGCGGAGCGGCTGCGCGACTCGATGGTGTCGACGCGTCAGGGCCAGCGACGGCTCTCCGCCGAGGTGCGCCTGGGCTTCTTCTACGACGACAACGTCCCGGTTATTCCCAACGCCGACAGCGGCGAGCCGCTGGTGGGGCTGCTGCGTCAGGCCAACCGGGACTCGACCGGCGAGCTGTTCGGGCTGCGAGCGGACTATGCGTGGCTCCGGACGGATCAGTGGGAAGCGACGGTCGGCTATTCGTTCTTCGCCACGTACAACAACGACCTCCCGAGCTTCAACATCATGAGCCACCTCGGGAGCCTGGGCGCCTCGTATCGCACCGCGGTCGACAACATGCCGCTCCTGCTCGGCGGGCAGTACTCGTTCGACGCCCTGTGGCTCGACCAGCAGTGGTTCCTCCAGCGTCACACGGGAAGCGCCTACGCCAGCCTCGTCGAGAGCAATCGATACCTGACGCAGGTCTTTGCGCGGTATCAGCACAAGAACTTCAACCAGCTCATCGACACCCTGCCGGCCGAGAACCGCGACGCTAACAACTGGATGATCGGCGGGGTCCAGCTCTTCCGCTTCTCCGAGGACCGGCACTATCTCAAGATCGGCTACCAGTTCGACTGGGACGACACCGTAGGACAGAACTATGAGTACACGGGCAACCGGATCACCGCCGGCGGCCAGTACACGCTGCCCTGGTACGCGATCCGGCTCAAGTACGACCTCGACGTCCACTTCCGCAACTACCAGAACCCGAACACGCTCTTTCCCACCTCAGCGCCGGGCACGACGCGGCGCCGGGACACCGAGATCGTCAACATCGTCCGGGCCGAGCTGCCGCTTCCGCGGAGCTTCACGCTCGCCTTCGAGTACCAGTCGACGGTCAACATGTCGAACCTCGCGCTGTTCGACTACACTCGTAACGTCTACACGATGATGATCGCCTGGTCGTACTGAGGAGAAAGTGATGCCGAGGAGCGCGATACGACTCAACGCGCTGCTGACCGCGCTCGTCCTGGCGATCCTGCCGGTGTCCGCCGAGGCCCAGCGGCCGCCGGTGATCCTGTCGACCACCACGAGCACCCAGGACTCGGGCCTGCTCGACGTATTGGTGCCTCTGTTCGAGCGCCAGACGGGCTACACCGTCAAGACGATTGCCGTCGGCACAGGCCAGGCCCTGGCGCTGGCGGGCAGAGGCGAAGCGGACGTCGTGCTGGCCCACGCGCCCGCGCTCGAGAGGAAGTACATCGAGGACGGCAAGATGCTCAACCGGCGTCTCGTCATGTACAACGACTTCGTCATCATCGGGCCCGCCGAGGACCCGGCGAAGATCAAGGGCATGACGAGGGCGGCCGAGGCGATGAAAGCCATCGCCGCGACCGGCTCCCGGTTCGTCTCTCGCGGCGACAACTCCGGCACCCACACCCTGGAAAAAGAGCTCTGGAAGCTCGCCGGCGTGGAGCCGCAGACCGGCTGGTACATCGAGTCCGGGCAGGGGATGGGCGCGACGCTCGGCATCGCCGATGACCGCAAGGCGTACACGTTGACCGACCGCGGGACTTACCTGGCGTTCCAGAAGCGGGTTCGCCTGCCGATCCTGGTCGAGAGGGACCGGCCGCTCCTCAACCTCTACTCGGTCATGGAGGTCAATCCGGCCAATGGTCCGAAGGTGAACACGGCGGGCGGCAAGGCCTTCGCCGACTTCATAGTGTCGGCCGACGTTCAGAAGGTGATCAAGACGTTCGGCGTCGACAAGTACGGCCAGCCCCTGTTCGTGCCGGTCGCCGGCACCAAGGAGGAAGACGTCGGCCGCACGCAGTGACGGCAGCGGCTCGCCGCTTCGGCTTCACGTCGCGCGAGTGGCGTGCCCTGCGCGCCCTCGCGTCTCCGGCCGGGATCCAGAAGGCACTCGAGGCGATGCCCTATCATGTCGCCACCACCGCGTGGTCCCCGCGACGCGTGCTGCGCGAGGGCACCGCGCACTGCCTCGAGGGCGCCGTCTTCGCGGCCGCCGCTCTGCGCACCCTCGGATTCCCGCCGCTCCTCCTCGACCTCGAGGCTGTGCAGGACAGCGATCACGTGATCGCCGTGTACCGGCTGCGGAACCATTGGGGCGCTATCGCGAAGTCGAACTTCTCGGGTCTCCGGTTTCGCGAGCCCGTATACCGGACGGTGCGGGAGCTGGTGATGAGCTTCTTCGAGAGCTACATGAACCTGCGCGGCGAACGGACCTTGCGGGCCTACTCGCAGCCCGTCGATTTGGGGCGCTTCGACCGGAGGCACCCGGGCTGGATGACCGCGGAGGACGACGTCTGGTGGATCCCGGAGCGCCTGGTGCGCGTACCGCACACCAGGCTTCTGACCGCCGCCATGGTCAGGAGCCTCTCACGAGTGGACCGCCGGGCGCTGGCGGCGGGGCTCGTGGGACACCGCAAGCACTGAGGGCCTAGTCGAGACCCCCTCCCGGCGCCATCGCCCCTTCCTCGCTCGGGACGCAGACCGCGGTGGCGTCGTCCCGCCATACGATCGCCCACCCCATCGCGCGGAGCCGCTCGTCGATCTGCTCTTGACGGCGGCTGACGCCCCGCCGGTCCGGACTTCGCGGTCCACGGTCCAGCCGCCGCTCGCTGAGCCGCCGGTCGACGATGACGGTGACCTCGGCGTTGCCGGCGAACTCGCGCTGCAAGTACTCGCGCAGCTTGGGACGGTGGCGGGAGACGATGAAGACCAGCTGGGCCATGGGATCTGAAAAAGCGTATCGTCGCCCGGCCTGAGCGTCAAGCTCGCCGGCGCGAATGGCGATGCGAGGGCGCCGGGGCCTGGCTTAGAGTGGCGGTGATGGGGCGCATCGGGGCCCGCCTGCTGGGCCACACTCGCCGGCTCGTCTGCGGCATCGGCGCGGCCCTCTGCGTGGCGGCGCTGGCGTTCACCGGCTCCTTCGAGCGGTGGGAGCATCTGTGGCTCGACCAGCTCTTCGAGCTTCGCGGTGTCCGCCCGCCAACTGCGCCCATCGTCATCGTCACCATCGACGAGTCGACCTTCCAGGAGCTCAACCTCCCGTGGCCGTTCCCGCGCGCGTTGCACGGCAAGCTCATCGATCGGATCAGCGCCGAGGGGCCGATCGCCATCGGCGTCGACGTGATCTTCGACGGCCCCTCGATGTTCGGGCCGCGGGACGATGACGCCCTCGGCGCCGCGATCGCGCGCGCCGGCAACGTCGTCCTGGTCGCCGCTGGCGCGCAGGACGATCAGCCGCTCGTCGCTCAGGGCGGCAAGGTGACAGGCGTCGAGCGCGTGGTCTCGAACCTCCCCCTTCCAGTGCTTCGAAAGGGCGCCGTGGCCGTTGCCCCGGTCAATCTGGTTCCTGATCACGACGGCCACATCCGGCGCGTCCCCGTCCGGGTGGCGGTGCCCGACCCGCAGAAGGGTTACGAGTGGTGGCTCGCCCTCGACGCCCAGCTTCACCGGCAGGCGCAGGCGGCCGGCTTGCCGGCGAAGCCGCTCCCCGACGCCCGGGAGGTCTTGATCAACTTCCGAGGCGGGCCGCGGACGTTTCAGTGGGTGCCGTACTACCGCGTGGTGACGGATGAGTTCAAGGACATCAAGGAACTGTTCCGCGGGAAGATCGTGCTGATCGGATCCACCAGCGAGGTCCAGCACGACGTCTTCCCGACGGCGTTCGCCCGCGCCGGCACCATGCCGGGCGTCGAGATCCACGCCAACGCGCTCGAGACCTTCATCAGAGGAGACCCGATTCGCGCGGTGCCGAGGCCCGTGTCGACCTTCCTGGCGATCGCCTTCGCGCTGCTCGGCTCGCTGCTGGTCGTCCGCCTCCAGGCGCTCCGCGCGCTGCTCGTCACGCTCGGCGTGCTGACGACGAGCGGCCTCTCCGCCTATGCCGGGTTCCGGTATGGCGACTTCTGGCTGCGCGGCGTCGGATGCACGTTCGGGCTCCTCCTGGGCTACGGCGCCACGGTCGTCGAGAACTTCGTGTCGGCCCAGCTCTACAAGCGGCGGCTCTCGCCGTTCTTCTCACCCGACGTCCTGCGCGCGCTGGTGCGCGCCCACGACGTCGAGAGCCTCGGCCCGCGCCGCCGCGTGGCCACCGTGCTCTTCTCCGACATCCGCGGCTTCACGTCGATCTCCGAGCGTCTGCAGCCAGAGCAGGTCGAGGAAATGCTCGGCGAATACCTGACCGAGATGACCCAGATCGTGTTCAAGCACCGGGGCTCGGTCGACAAATACATGGGCGACGGCATCATGGCGCTCTACAACGCGCCCTTCGACGATCCCGAGCACGCGCTGAACGCGATCCGGACCGGCCTCGAGTTCCAGGAGCGGGCGCTCGTGGTCTCGGCGAAGTGGCAGGCGCGGCTCGGCGCCCCTATTCGCATCGGCGTGGGAATCAACACCGGCGAGATGCTGGTGGGCACGCTGGGCTCCCGGCAGCGCTTCGAGTACACCGCGCTCGGCGACCACGTCAATCTCGGCTCGCGGCTCGAGTCCGCCACGAAGGACTACGGTGCGGCAATCATCATCAGCGAGTACACCTACGAGCTCGTGAAGGGGAAGTTCCCGACGCGCGAGCTCGGGGACGTCACGGTCAAGGGCAAGTCGCAGCCGGTGAAGATCTATGGTGTGGTGCCGGCCAGCGCGCGCAAGCACCCGCGCGCGGCGCTCGACGCGGCCGCGACGCTCACTATGACGGGCGACGGGCGCGTCTGTCGCGCGCGCGCCGTGGACATCAGCGAGGGCGGGCTGGCGCTCTCTGGTGTGCCGCCGGACTGGGCGATTGGGACGAAGGTCCAGGTTCGCGTCGAGGGCGGCGACCTGCCGCGCCGGATCCTGGCGGTCGCCACGATTGTTTCAAGGCGGGGCGACGCGGCCGGGGTCCAGTTCGCGACACTGGACGCCGAATCGGCGGCCGCGGTCGCGAAGTACGTGGCCGGCGGGCGGGAGGGCAAGAGGGATGAGAATTGACGTAGAGCTCGGCGGAACGACGCTGCGGACGATCATCGGATCGCTGCTCCTGGTGGCGAGCGTCACCGGCTGCGCGGAGTCCGGGGCCTCGGCGCCGGCGTCGGCGGCGACCGCCCAGAAGGAGTGCGAGCGCTCGGGCGGGACGTGGCGCGGCGCGCGCTGCGAGACGTCCGCGGGCGGCGGGTACTGAGCTCCGGCGCCGTCAGGCGCCCGTCGACCCGAAGCCGCCCTGTCCGCGCTCACTCGCCGGCAGCTCGGCGACCTCGATCAGCTCGGCGCCTTCGACATGCTGGAGGACCAACTGGGCCACGCGCTCGCCGCGGCGCAGCGTGACCGGCTCGCCGCCGTGGTTGACCAGCAGAACCTTGAGCTCGCCGCGATAGCCGGCATCGACCAGCCCCGGCGCATTGAGCACCGTCACGCCTTGCGCCCGAGCGAGCCCGGAGCGCGGCAGCACGAGCCCGGCGAAACCGACGGGAATCGCCACTGCCAGTCCGGTGCCGACGAGGGCGCGGGCACCCGGCTCCAGCATGACGTCGTGCGCGGCGTAGAGATCGAGCCCCGCGTCGCCCGGGCGCGCGTACGCGGGCAGTGGGATCGAGGGGTCGAGACGCTTGACGAGCAGCTTGATCACGGGACGAGCACGACCTTGCCGTGGCTCTCGCGCGAGGCGATGGCGGCCAGGGCCTCCGCCGCCTGCGCGAGCCGGAACGACCGCCAGATGACGGACCTGACCTGGCGGGCCTCGGCGAGCTTCAGGAGCTCCACCATCCAGCGCCGCACCATCCCCGCGTCGCGCTGGCGATAGAGCCCCCAGTGCACGCCGAGAATGCTGAAGTTCTTCAGGAGCACGCGGTTGGTGGCGGCCTCGGCGATGCGACCGCCGGCGAAGCCGATCAGGAGCAGCCGCCCCTCGAAGGCGATGCACGAGGTCGAGCCTTCGAAGACGTCGCCACCGACCGGATCGAACACGACGTCGGCGCCCGCGCCGTGCGTCTCGCGCTGGACCCGGTCGACCCACGCCTCGCTCCGGTAGTCGATGCAGACGTCCGCGCCGCTGGCGCGCGCGACCTCGAGCTTCGCCGCTGATCCGGCGGTGGCGATGATCCGGGCGCCCAGGACACGGCCGAGCTGAACCGCCGCGAGCCCGGTGCCGCCCGCGGCGGCATGCACCAGGAGCGTCTCGTCGCGCCGGAGCGCCGCGCGGTGGACGAGGCCGCACCAGGCCGTCTGGTACGCCAGCCCGAACACCGCGCCCTCCTCGAAGGTCATGAAGTCGGGGAGGGCGTAGACGTGGCGCTGATCGACGGCGACCACCTCGGCGTAGCCGCCCCAGGCCATCGTCGCGAAGACGCGCTCGCCGAGACCGACCTGGGTCACGCCGGCGCCAACGCCGCGGACGATGCCGGCCACCTCGCAGCCCGGGCTGAATGGCAGCTCGGGGCGATGCTGATATTTCCCCTGGACGATCAGGATGTCGGGGAAGTTGCAGCCCATCGCGCGGACCTCGATGACCACCTCGCCGGCGTTCGGCCGGGGTAAAGGCGCCTCGGCGTACTCCAGCGCCGACGGCTCACCCCACGCGCGTACCAGCATCGCCTTCATCGTTCCTCTCGGGCCGCCGAATCGTAGCACGGGCGGGTAAGATGATCGCTGTGCCCGACTTCCACGGCGCGCTCGACTCCGTTCGCGTCCTCGACCTCGCGACTTATCTGGCTGCGCCGGTCTGCGCGACGCTGCTCGGCGAGTTCGGCGCCGAGGTGATCAAGGTCGAGCAGCCGCGCGTCGGCGACGACCTTCGACGCCTGGGCCGCGCCGCCGGCCCTGACGCCGGCGGCTCCTACTGGTGGTTCGTCGAGTCGCGCAACAAGAAGTCGATCACCTGCAATCTGAGAGACCCGGAGGGGCAGACGCTGATCCGGCGTCTGGTCGCGGAGTCGCATGTCCTGACCGAGAACTTCAGACCCGGGACGCTCGAACGTTGGAATCTCGGATGGGAAGCGCTCTCGGCGACCCGCCGTTCGCTCGTCATGGTGCGCATCTCGGCGTTCGGCCAGACCGGGCCGAGCCGCGAGCGTCCGGGCTTCGGGCGCATCGCCGCCGCGGTGGGCGGCCTTGCGTATCTCTCCGGCTACCCGGATCGCCCGCCGGTGTCGCCCGGAACTCCGACGGTGCCCGACTACCTCGCCGGCGTCTTCGGCGCGGTCGGCGCTCTCGTCGCGCTCCGCCACGCCGAGCGCACCGGCGAGGGTCAGGTCGTCGATCTGGCCCTCTACGAGCCGGTCCTGCGCGTGCTCGACGACGCCATCGCGGTGTACGGCGGCACCGGCCACGTGCGCGAGCGGATCGGCTCGGGCACCGAGAGCGCGGTGCCCCACAACCATTTCCTCGCGCGCGACGGGCGCTGGATCGCCATCGCGTGCACGAACGACCGGATGTTCGCGCGGCTCCTGCGGGCGATGGGGCGGACCGACCTCGCGGACGACGCGCGCATGACGACGACGCCGGCGCGCCTCGCGCATCGCGGGCTCGTGGACGACCTGGTCGCCGGCTGGGTCGCGGCGTGCGACGCGTCGGAGACGCTCGCGGCGCTCGAGGCGGCCGAGGTGCCGTCCTCGCTGGTGGCGAGCGTGCGCGATCTGTTCGAAGACGCACACGTGAAGGCCCGCGAGAACATCGTCTCGGTCGCGCTCCCGTTGCTCGGCCGGCTCGCGATGCCGGGCGTGGTTCCGCGGCTCACGCTGACGCCCGGACGGATCGATTCGCCTGGGCCGTCGAGACCCGGGGAGCACAACGAGGAGATCTACGGCGAGCGTCTGGGGCTCTCGCGCGAGGCGCTGACGCGGCTCGCCGAGCGCGGCGTCATCTGACCGTTTGCGCCCGCTCCTGATCGGTCGAGACGACGAGGTTCGAGAGGCGCTTGAGAAGCTCGAGGGCGAGCCGCGGGCGGTTCAGAACGAGCCACTCGAGCCGCTCTTCCTTGATGACGAGGAGCTCGACGTCCTCCGTGGCAACGGCGCTCGCCGAACGTCGGGCCCCGCCGCGAAAGAGGGCCATCTCGCCCAGGGGCTCGCCCTCGCCGTTCCGGTTCACGACCTTCTCGACACCGTCGAAGGTCCGGCGAATCTCGACCGAGCCCGAATGGATGACGTACGCCTCGTCGCGCGGGTCGTCGCCCTCCTTGAAGATGTAGTCGCCCGGCTTGAACCGCCGCCGCTCGATGTCGCCGAGCGAGAGGTTCTTGTAGAGCTCGAGCCCGACCGACGGTAGCGCCGACTTCGCCTCGACCGGCAGGCGCGCGTTGGTCCAGCCGCCGAGACCGCCCTTGAGGATGCGCACGTTTTTGAAGCCGCGCTGGCGGAGGAGATGGACGACCCGGGCGCTCTGCTGCTCCTCGGGGCTCGTGCAATAGGCAACGATGAGCTGCTCCGGCTCCAGGTTGAGCGGCGTCTGCTCGGCCGTCTCCGGCTCGAACCGCATCGAGCCCGGCAGCTTCAGCGGACTCGTCTCGAACTCCGCCTTCGTACGCACATCGAGCAGTACCGGGTTGAGCCCCCGCTCGATGAACGTGATCACCTGCGTCGGCGAGACCCGGAAGCGGGTCTTCCACCAGCGCTTGCCCCACATGCCGCCGTAGGCGCCGACGCTCAGCACGGTCACGCCGAGCGTCGCCCACGCCCACGGGAAGGGCCGGGGCGGCGGGTTCTTCGCCATCTTCTCGGCCTCGTCGAGTGTGCGTTTGACGTCAACGAGATCGGGCACCAGCTTGTTCGCCTCGGTAATCTTGGCGACGGCCGTCTTGTAGCGCTGATCGAAGAAGCTGTCGATGCCGGCTGCCCATACTGGGTTGAATTTGCTTTCGCCAGGCCGCGTGACCTCGGAGCCCTCCAGGAACTTGGCGACGTCCTTGGCTGGGATCAGGAAGTTGAACCCCTGAACGATGGAACCGCCCGACGGCGAGAGCGTCACCGCGACCATGACACCGACCAGCTCGGCCTCGTTGTTGACGCCGGGTCCGCCGCTGTTGCCGTGCGACGCGGACGCGTCGGTTTGCACGAGGTCCTGCCCAATCTGGTCCTTGTTGATGCCCGACACGGCGCCGTTCGTGACCGTCGCCTCCAGCGTGACGTTTCGATTGAGAAGCTCGTGGGAAAGGACGACGGCCGGGAAGCCGAGGATGTGCACCGGATCGCCGATCTGCGGGTCGCGCCTCGACAGGCCGATGGCCGGATAGAGGCCGTCGGCCACGCGCAGGAGCGCCAGGTCGCGGCCGGAGTCGGGCAGGGGCTTGCCGGCACTGTCGAGCAGGAGCAGCGGGCTGAACTTCTTCACCTCGGCCTTGAGCTTCGCGCCGTTCGAAAGCATGGCGATGATCTGGGGCTGGGCCTCGACCTTGGCGCTCGCGAGCGCCTGCGCGCTGGCGGCCCGCCGGATCTCCTCTTCGAGGCCCGGCTGCTGCCCTCGCATGATTCCACGGGCGCTCAGCACCGGCACCACGCACGCCTCGTCGATCGCCTTCTTCTTGAGCTCGTGCACCACCCACGCCGGCATCCGGTACGCCGGATCGACGACGTGCGCGTTGGTGATGATGAAGCCGCGCCCGTCCACGAACCAGCCCGTGCCTGTCTCGGTGAACGGCGAGGGCGTCACGCTGACCGGACCCTGCCCGCAGTTGAGCGTCACGTCCGCGCGCACCTCGGTGGTGATCAACACGACCGCGGGCTTGACGCGAAGGATCGCTTCCTGGATCGAGAGGGCGCCGGGGGCGCTGCGAGGGGCGGCGAGCGACAGGCTCGCAACCAGGAGCCCGACCACCAAGCCTCTCATCGTTCCGCAACGTATCACGGAGCGCGCGAAGCGTACAATGACGCCCGGTGACGTCCGGAAATTACGTGCTGCGCCTGTACGAGGACCGACTGCCCGCCGCCGGACGCCTGCGACTTCCCGCGCGCAATCGAGTGCTCTACGTGCGACAGGGCGCCGTGGCGGTCACGAGCGGCGCCGGCGACGCGCGCGTCGCCGAGGGGCAGGCCTGGCACGCGACCATCGCCTGCGAGGTGGCCGCGAGCGAGAACGATAGCGCCCTCCTGCGCTACGAGCTGAGCCGGGACGCGGCGCCGGTCGGCGGCGGTGACACGAAGGTCCTGCTCGAGCACGCGATCGACCTCGATCCGCGCGCGGAATATCTGATGCGCGCCGACCGCGTCGACTTCGCACCGGGCGGGGTCGCGCTGCCGCATCGCCACCGGGGCGGCGGCATCCGCTGTCTCATCGCTGGCGCGCTCGACGTCACCGTGGGGGACGCCCCCGCGCGCCGGATCCTGCCCGGCGGCGCGTGGTTCGAGAGCGGACGCGAGCCCGTTCTGGCCGTCGCGTCGAAGAACGAGGAGACCAGCTTCATCCGGGTGGCGATCCTGCCGCGCGAGATCCGCGGTCGCACGTCGATCATGTACCTGAATCCGGCCGACGCCGAGCGTGGCCGGCCGCGTACGTACACGGTGTTCGTCGACGAGCCGATCGACATCACCTGAAGCGAGGGCGCGGACCAGATGGGGCGGCTCATGCTGGTGTGTCTGGGAGGCGCGATCGGATCGGGCCTCCGCTACGTGGTCTCCGGGCTTGCGGCGCGCTGGCTCGGGGTTGACTTCCCCTACGGCACCTTCATCGTGAACGTGGTCGGCTCGTTCCTGATCGGTCTCATCCAGGAGGTCGGCACGACGACGCTGATCATCCCGGAATCGACGCGGCTGTTCCTGACCGTCGGCATCATGGGTGGCCTCACGACGTACTCGTCTTTCAGCTACGAGACGATTCGCCTCGTGGAGACCGGCGCGTGGGGTCAGGCGTGGATCAACGTCCTGGCGACGACAGCGCTCTGTCTGACCGTGTGCTTTCTCGGCACGGCCGTGGGTCGACTGGTCGTCGGCGTGCGGGTGTAACCATGCGAAAGATCGACGGCGAGCAAGTCTTGATGCGCATGTTCATCGGGGAGTCCGACCGCGCCGGCAGGCGACCACTCTCCTCCGCGCTCATCGAGCTGTTCCGAGCCAGAGGCCTCGCCGGCGCGACTGTCGTACGGGGCGTCGCCGGATTCGGCGCGAATTCCGTGATCCATACAGCGAACATCCTGCGGCTATCCGAGGATCTGCCGCTCGTGATCGAGGTCGTCGATACCCAGGAGCACCTCGATGCCGTGCTGCCGGAGGTTGACCGCCTCATGCGGGGCGGTCTGATCACGATGGAGAAAGTGCGCGTGCTCCGCTACGCGCCCGATGGCGGCTAGCGGTGAAGTGGCCCCACGCGAGCGCCGCGCCTGTCGAGAAGGCCGGCCAGCGCCAAGGCCGTCGTCCCGCCGATGATCCGTGGCATATTTCGCCTCAGGCGAACCGCGCCAGGTACGTCGCGAGCGCGGTCGATTCGCGCTCGCGCAGCCGTACCGCGATGCGCAGCTGCTCCAGGTATTGCTCGAGCGTCTTGCCCCCGAACTCCGGCCGCCGCGCCTGGAAGAAGGCGTGCACGTCGCGCTCGAGCTCGGGCGTGGCGAGGCCGGTCACGCCCTCGGCCAGCCGCCGGAGCCCCGCCTTGGGATACTGCCGCTCCATCATCTCCCAGTTCGTCTTGACGAATTCCCAGGCGGCCTCGCGGCCGTAGACCGACATCAGGAGCGCGCGCGCCACGAACGGCGCGTCCTGGGTGCGGAACTCGCCGTTGATCGTGCGCGCGAGCGTCTGCGACAGGAGCGAGGGCTGCTGGAAGGCAGCCAGGGCATAGAGGTAGCGCTGCTCCTCCTGCGGCGTCGTCGCCGAGCGGAACTTCGCCAGGAACTCGTCGTAGCGCGCTCTGTCGCCAGCGTGGGCGAGCACTCCGATGAGGGCCGGGAGCACATTGGGATCGAGGTCGGCCGCCGACCGATACAGCTCGGCCGCCTTCGCCTGCACCGCGCGGTCGTCGCCGAGTACGCCCATGACGCGGACGAGATCGCCGCGAAGCTGGCGGGTCAGCTCGTCCTCACCTGGCCGCGGCGTCCAGCCGAGCTCGCCGAAGACCGACGCGATGCGGTCGCGGACCAGCGCGGCCAGCCGGGGCCGGTGTGCGGAATCGATGAGGCGGTTGAGGGTCCCGAACGAGGCGAGCAGGATCGACCACACGTTCCGATCACGCTCACTGCGGAAGCGCGCGGTCAGGTCGAGATAGTCGCCGAGCCCCATGAACCCCGCGACGGTCACGGCCCACGCGTCATTCACCAGATTGAACCGCTCGATGGGGGCGAGATCGGGCAAGGCGCCGAGAAGCCGCTCGAGCAGCTCGCTGCTGTAGCGCACGCGATAGAAGCCGTGGCCGCCCTCGTTGACGAGCACGGCCCCCGCCCGATCCGGCAGGTCGAACCGGCTCTCGGAGGCGCCGAGCAGGCGGCGCTCGACCGAGGAGTGTCCGCCGGCGGTTACCCGAACCTGCACGGGAACCTGCCAGGCCTGGTCCCGCGGTGTCGGCGTCGATCCGGGCAAGGGCTCCGGCAGGTACGTGAAGCGCTGCTGGGTCAGCACGAGCTGGCGGCCATCGAGCCGGGCGCTCACGAGCGGATAGCCCGGCTGGAAGATCCAGCCGTCCATCACCTCGGGAATCGGCTGGCGCGCCGCGCGGCCGAGCGCCGCCCACAGGTCGCCGGTATCAGCGTTGGCGTACGCGTGGCGCCGGAGGTACTCGCGGACGCCGTCGCGGAAGACGGAGGCGCCCAGATACTGCTCGAGCATGCGCAGCACCGACGCGCCCTTCTCGTAGGTCAGCACGTCGAACATCGCGTCGGCGTCGCGCGGCGCCTCGACGTGGAACTCGATCGGGCGCGTCGAGTGGAGCCCGTCGACCGAGAGCGCAGCCGCGCGCGAAACTCCGAAGGTCGTCCAGCGCTGCCACTCGGGCTTCCAGGCGTCGACCGCGAGGATCTCCATGAAGGTGGCAAACGCCTCGTTGAGCCAGATGCCGTTCCACCAGGTCATCGTGACGAGGTCGCCGAACCACATGTGAGCGTTCTCGTGGGCAACCACGTCGGCGACGCGCTCGAGCTCGGCATGCGAGGCGGCCCGTTCGTCGACCAGGAGCGCGGTCTCGCGGAAGGTGATCGCGCCGAGGTTTTCCATCGCGCCCGCGGCGAAGTCGGGGATCGCCAGGAGATCGAGCTTGTCGCCCGGGTACGGCAGGCCGTAGTAGCCCTCGAAGAAGCGCAGCGAGGCGACGGCGATCTCGTGACCGAAGGCGGCAAGCCTCCGCTTGCCCGGCACGCACCAGACACGCACGGACGCCGGGCCCACCGGGATCGGCTCGGTCGCCTCCAGCTCGCCGACGATGAAGGCTACCAGGTAAGTAGACATCTTCATCGAGTCCGCGAAGGTGATGGTCTTGCGCCGGCCCGCGACCCGCTCATCTTTGACGGCGGTGTTCGAAACGGCGGTGAGCTTCGGGTCGATCACGAGGGTGACCGCGAAGACGGCCTTGAACTCGGGCTCGTCCCAGCATGGAAAGGCGCGACGGGCGTCGGTCGCCTCGAACTGCGTGGCGGCCATGAGCCGCATCTCGCCGCTCGCGTCCTTGTAGCTCGACCGGTAGAAGCCGCGGAGCTTGTCGTTCAGGATTCCCGTGAAGGCGAGGCGCAATCGCCATATGCCGGGCGCCAGGGTCGACGGGAAAGCGATGCGGCAGCGCTCGGCCGCTTCGTCGATCGTCGCGACGCCTCGGTGCGCGTCGCCGCGCTCTCCCGTGATGGTCGCCTCGCCGATCTTGAGCTCGACCGCGTTCATGACGATCTCCGCCGTCGGCTCGATGATCTCGAGGGTCACGGTTTCCTCGCCCGTGAAGCTGAGCGTCGCGAGATCGGGTTCGAGTCGCAGGTCGTAACGGGTCGGTCGCGCAAACCGGGGCAGGCGATACGGATCCACGAACCTCTCCGGGAAGCGGTCAGATTGACTTCCGCCCATACTGTACCGCAGTCCGCCCGCGCTATCATGCTTCGGTCGATGCGAACGCGACTTCGCGCCGCGTGCGCGGCGGCGGCCGCGGCCGCGCTGCTCGGCGCCGCCGGTGCCGACACCGTCCAGGACTTTCTCCGAAGCCACTGGCGCCTGCCCTTGGCCCCGCAGGGCCAGCCGCCCGTGCGCTACTCTCCGCTCGAGGCCTCGCTGAACCCCGAGGCGTGCGGGAGCTGCCATCCAGCGCAATACGCTGACTGGCGCGAGAGCACCCACGCGGCCGCCATGGGCCCCGGCATCGAGGGCCAACTGGTCGAGATGCTCCAGAGCGACCCGCAGTCGGCGATCGGGTGTCTCGTGTGTCACGGGCCGCTCGCCGAGCAGGCGCCGCTGATCCCCGGGGTCGGAGGACCGCGGCCCAATCCCGACTACGATGCGGCGCTGCGCGGTAAGGGCGTGCCGTGCGCCGCTTGCCACGTGCGCGGTCACCAGCGCTTCGGTCCGCCCCGCCGCGACGGCTCGCTGGTGAGCGCGGCGCCGCGCGAGACCCTGCCCCACAACGGCGTCACCCGCACGCCGGCGTTCCTGAAATCGGAGTTCTGCGCCGGCTGTCACCAGTTCGCGTCTGACGGGTTCGCGCTGAACGGCAAGCTCCTGGAGAACACCTACCGCGAATGGAAGGCGAGCCGCTTCGCCCGCGAGGGTGTGCAGTGCCAGGACTGCCACATGCCGGAGCGGCGGCACCGGTGGCGCGGTATTCACGACGCCGACATGGTGCGCTCCGGGCTCACGATCACCGCGAAGCCAGGCGTCGCCCGGTATCGTCCGGGCGACGTCGCGGTCGTCACCCTGCGAGTGACCAGCACGCGCATCGGCCACGCGTTTCCGACCTATGTCACGCCGCGGGTCGTCCTGAGCGGCGAGATGCTGGACGAGACCGGGCTGGCGATCGCCGGAAGCCGGCAGGAAAAGATCGTCGGCCGCGAAGTCACCCTGGATCTGTCGCGCGAGGTCTTCGACACGCGTCTCGAGCCGGGACAGAGCGCGGTCCTCACGTTCCGCGTGAAGGTGCCGGGTCCGGGGACCCGCGCGCGCCTGGCCGTCGTCGTCGAGCCCGACGCGTTCTATGTCGGGTTCTTCGAGACTCTGCTGCAGCAGGGGGCCGGCCGGGGCGAGACCGACATCAAGAAAGCGCTCGACGCGGCGCGCCGCTCGCCCTTCACGGTCTTCGAGCGCGAGATCCCCCTGAGCTAGCGCCCGGGGAAACGCCAGCGCGTGGCGCCTTGCGGGAAGCCCTCCAGGGTCCACGCGAACGCCGTCGCGGGGCGGAGCGCCCAGAACGGACGGAACGGGGTCTCGGTGTTGGAGTAATGCTGCGGATATTTCTCCCTGGACGCCGCGATGGCCGGGGCGGCGAGCGGGTGCGCGGTGTCGCTGACGTATTCGGCCGTGCCTTCGAGGATGATCGCCTCGGCCTCGCTCGAGAGATGGACGGAGATCGACGGGTTCGCCATCAAGTTCCGCACCCAGCGCGTCTCCGGTGAGCCGCCGAAGCAGAGCGCCCCGTCGACCCAGACGCCGTCGACGGGACGCGCATGGGGCCGCGCGCTCGGACCGATGGTCACGATCCAGTAGTTCGACGCGCGTCGCATGCGCTCCTCGACGTGGCGCCACGGCAGGAGGCTCTCAGCTCCTCCCGGCGCGCCGTAGGCGGCTGGAAAGCGAACAGGCCGCGCGGAGAGCGACTCGCCGGTCATCGCCTCGTGCCTCGCGTCAGGAGCCGAGCGCGGCTCCGTCGGCCCGAGGGTCGGAGCCGCCGCGAAGGCCGTCTGGATCAATGCGAATGAGCTGGGCGTGGCCCATGAGATCGCTCCAGTCCTCCACGATCTCGACCTCGTGGCCGCGCGCCCGGAGCGACTCGCACACGTCGCTGTCGAAGCGCGCCTCCAGTCTCAAAGCCCGCGTCTCATCGCCCCAGGTGCGCCCGTAGAGCCAGCGCGGCGCTTCGACCGCCGCCTGCGGCCCGAGCCCGCGATCGAGGCTCCGCGTGACCAGAGCGGCCTGCGTCTGCGGCTGGCCCTCGCCGCCCATCGTGCCGTAGACCAGATGCGGGCGGCCGTTCACCAGGTACATCGACGGGATCAGCGTGTGCGCGGTCTGCTTGCGCGGCGCCAGCCGGTTGGGATGCGCCGGGTCGAGCGAGAAGAACGCGCCACGATTCTGCAAGAGGATCCCGGTGTCTCCGGCGATCACGCCGGAGCCGAATTCCCAGTAGAGGCTCTGGATGACCGACACGGCGTTGCCGGCCGCGTCGGCCGTGACGATGGCGATCGTATCGCCCTCGAGCGCCGCACCGCGCGCCCGATGCGCTGCCCGCCGGGAGATGCGGCGGCGACCGTCGGCCAGGTGAACCCGGTCCAGGCAATGCTCGACCGGGACGCGCTCAAACGTCGGGTCGGTCAGGTAGCGATCGCGGTCCTCGAAGGCGACCTTGGTCGCCTCGACGACCAGATGAACGTAGTCGGCCTCGGGAAGCGATCCAATGTCGAATCCCTCGAGCAGCGACAGGATCGCCAGGGCGGCGAAGCCCTGCGTCGGCGGGGGCAGGCTCGCCGCCTCTCCGTGGCGGTAGGGAACGCGGAGCGGCTCGACCCACTCCGCCCGGTGCGCGGCCAGATCTTCGGCGGTCAGCGGGCTGCCGGCGATGGCGGCACCCTGCGCGATCCGCCGGCCGAGCGCGCCGCCGTAGAACGTGTCGGCACCGCCCAGCGCGATTTCCTCGAGCGTCGCGGCGAGGTCTCCTTGTATGAAGCGTTCGCGCGTGAGGAGCGCTGGATGAAAGATGCGCCAGAGCGCCGGGCGCAGGTCGCCCGGCGCGGCGGCGCCGAAAAGATCGTCCGCATCGGCCGTCTCGCGGCGCTGGCCGGGCGAGGGCGGAAAGCCGTCGCGGGCCCGGGCGACGGCGTCCTCCAGGAGTGCCTCCCAGCCGATCCGCGAGCCCAGAGTTTCCCGGCTCAGGGTGTGAGCTTCCCACCAGCCGGAAACTACCCCCGGCACCGTCAGCGCGGCCGCGCCGCCGCGAGCCGGGATGGCGGCGCCGAAGCGCGTCCGGTAGGTCTCGAGGTCGGCAGCGGCCGCCGAGCGGCCCGCGGCATTCAGCCCGCGGAGAACCTGGTTCCGGCCGTCGTAGATCAGCCAGAAGCTGTCGCCGCCCACGCCGTTCATGTGCGGGTAGACGACCGCGATCGTGGCGCCGGCGGCGATCGCGGCGTCGACCGCGTTACCGCCGCGCTCCAGAATCGCGAGGCCGGCCTGGGAGGCGAGCGCGTGCGGCGTGGCGACGAGCCCGCGCACCGCGCGGGCCTCGGGCCATCGGGTCCCTTCGGTCACGGCCGCGATGGTAGCAGATGGTGGAGGCGGCTCGCCCCCGAGAGGATAGGATATTTATCGATGCGCTGGCTCATCGACGGCTACAACCTCATCCGGCGCGACCCTGACCTTCGAGACCGCGAGACCGAAAGCCTCGAGGCCGGTCGGCGGGCGCTGCTGCGTCTGCTGGCGCGGGCTTACCGCGACCCGAGCGACGAGTTCACTGTCGTCTTCGACGGTGCGCGAGCCACCGGCGGGGCCCCACCGGCGGGCCGCATCCGCGCGATCTTCTCCCGCCCGCCCCTGACGGCCGACGACGAGATCGTGCGACTCGCGCGCCAGTGGAAGAGCGGAGCGGTTGTCGTCAGCTCCGATCGGAAGATCCAGGACGCAGCCCGTCGGTCCGGAAGCGCGGTCCTGACCGCAGACCAATTTCTGGAAGGCCTGACGTTCCCCGAAGACCCGGCGGCCGAAGATTTCAAGGACCGTTCGGCAACAGCCCCCGAACCCGTGCGCGACAAGCGCGGCAACCCCCGCCGTCTTTCCAAAAAGGCGCGGAGGGCCCGACGCGCCCTGGGTCGGCTCCGCCAACCTTGACGCTCGCGAACGTTTCGTAGAAGATACCTCCGTGGCCGTCATGACCCGGCACTACTTCATTGTCGCGCGAGACCAGACGAGCTTGTGTGAATACCTCGTCCGGCAGTTCGCGTCCGAGGAAAACGTCGCCGTCTTCCTGGATCGCCGATCCGGTCGCGACCGGCGCTTGGCGGACGGCCATGGAGACGCCGTCGATCGGAGAACCGCCGACCGGCGCCATCAGCCGTTCGTCGACACCCAGCTCAGGTCGCTCGGCTACGCGATGTTTCGCGTCGAGTAGCCTGTCCCAGCCTCGGCGCCCTCGGATCCAGCCGGTCTCACGGACTCGATACAACAAATTCCGCGTATCTGAAGTTTGACCTTCGCCGGTGAACGCCGAGCTCGTGCGCCTGGGTTACGCCCAGGTGATGACCGTTCCGCTGAACGTCAAGCACCAGGAGATCTTGTGAAGCTACAGCGCGAGGCCCGCGACGCCGGCCGCGGCCTCTGGCGCGGCGTCGAGCGCGGAAGCGCGATCCCGTGGCGCGTCACCATTCGCCCGTGCCAGAATCGGCATCGTGCCGAGCCGTCCTCCCCGGAGCGACGTCTATCCTTGGTACGACTCCGTGTGGCTCACGGAGTACACC
>JBKPCO010000009.1:0-15408 GCA_046727415.1 Candidatus Methylomirabilota bacterium | reverse complement strand
GGTTCCCGTGGCGCCGGGGGCCTTCGCCGTCACCTACATGGGGCCTTACATGTCGCCCGCCGGCACGCCGGGCTATCCTAAGGCCGGCCTGTTCAACCACCCCACCGACGTCGCGGTGGATAGCGACTACGATATCTACGTGGCCGACTGGGGCAATCATCGAGTCTGCGTCTTCGACTCTGAGGGGAACCCGATCGCCAATCTCATCGGTGATGCCCAGGTGATGTCGAAGTGGGGCCAGATGAGCATCGACGCGAACCCCGACATGATGAAGGCTCGCCGTCGGGTGAAGAGCCTGGAGCCCGAATATCGCTTCTGCTTCCCAACGGCGGTAGACTTCGATCCAGAAACCGATCGCATCATCGTGGCCGACAGCCAGCGGAATCGGCTGCAGGTATACCGGAAGGTTCGCGACTACGTCGATTTCCAGGCGAATCTCTAGAGGCAGTTCGCGCCGCTCGTTCCTGCCGTCCTCGTTGGTTTCCACGGGGGCGGCAGGAATCGAGCGGCGGCGCGGCGCCCTCCAAAGGTAGTGAAGCAGCAGATCCTCCCCGAACAAGGACGGTGCGTGATGACGCCTGATCTGACTCCGCCCTACGGCGTGCGCGATTTCTGCCCTCACTGCCGCGAGAAGTTTCTCGCCGTCGTCGGGTGGGTAGCTCCAGCCCTGGAGTCAGCCCTATCGCCGGCTCCGCCCGAGGCCATCATCACGCCCGAGGACACGCTGCGAAGAGCGGGCATCAGCAACGAACGCCAGGCGCTGTATCAGCGGCGGATGTCGAGCCTCCTGGCCCGAGGTGGGTAACGGCCGCGAACCGTCGTCCCGACCTGCGTGCCTTGCCGCGGGTGCGGACGACCAGAGGTGCACATGACAAAGGAGAGCGAATAGATGTCAAGCGAAGCAAAGTGCCCGTTCATGCACACGGCTGGCAGCGCCCGGTCGAACCGGGACTGGTGGCCCAATCAGCTGAACCTCAACCTCCTGCGCGAGTTCGATCCCATGGAGCAGGGCTTCAACTACGCCAAGGAGTTCAAGAGCCTCGACCTGAGGGCCGTGAAGAGGGATCTCACGGCCGTGATGACCGACTCGCAGGACTGGTGGCCGGCGGACTTCGGCCACTATGGACCGTTGTTCATTCGCATGGCATGGCACGCCGCGGGCACGTACCGCATCCGCGACGGCCGCGGCGGCGCCGGTAGCGGCCAGCAGCGCTTCGCGCCCCTTAACAGCTGGCCCGACAACGTGAGCCTCGACAAGGCGCGCAGGCTGCTCTGGCCGATCAAGCAGAAGTATGGCCGGAAGATTTCATGGGCCGACCTCATCGTCCTTACCGGCAACGTCGCGCTGGAATCGATGGGGTTCAAGACCTTCGGGTTCGGCGGCGGGCGTCCGGACGTCTGGGAACCGGAAGAGGTCTACTGGGGCTCAGAGGACAAGTGGCTGGGTGACAAGCGTTACTCCGGCGTCCGGGATCTCGAAAATCCGCTCGGCGCCGTGCAGATGGGGCTGATCTACGTCAACCCGCAGGGCCCGAATGGCAATCCAGATCCGATCGCGGCGGCAACGGACATTCGGGAGACATTCAAGCGTATGGCCATGAACGACGAAGAGACGGTGGCGCTCATCGCAGGCGGCCACACTTTCGGCAAGACCCACGGCGCCGGCCCGGAGTCCCATGTGGGGCCTGAGCCCGAAGCGGCCGGCATCGAGGAGCAGGGCCTCGGCTGGCGGAGCACGTTCGGCACGGGCAAAGGCGGTGACACGATCACCAGCGGCCTGGAGGTCACCTGGACCACCACGCCCACGAAGTGGAGCAACGATTACTTCAAGAACCTGTTCAGCTACGAGTGGGAGCTGACGAAGAGCCCGGCCGGCGCGCATCAGTGGAAGCCGAAGGGCGGCGCCGGCGCCGGCACGGTTCCGGATGCCCACGACAAGTCCAAGCGTCATGCGCCGGCCATGCTGACCACGGACCTCTCCCTGCGGGTCGACCCGGTTTACGAGAGAATTTCGAGGCGCTTTTACGAGCATCCCGATCAGTTCGCGGATGCCTTCGCGCGGGCGTGGTTCAAGCTGACGCATCGGGACATGGGACCGCGCGCCCGCTACCTCGGGCCGGAGGTTCCGGCCGAAGAGCTCATCTGGCAGGACCCTATTCCCGCGGTCAATCACAAGTTGATCGATGAAAAAGATATTGCCTCCCTCAAGGGCAAGATTCTGGCGTCGGGGCTGTCCGTCTCCGAGCTGGTTTCGACGGCGTGGGCGTCAGCGTCCACCTTCCGTGGTTCCGACAAGCGCGGCGGTGCGAACGGCGCGCGCATTCGCCTCGCGCCGCAGAAAGATTGGGAAGTCAACCAGCCTGCCCAGCTGGCAAAGGTCGTCAAGGCGCTGGAGGGCATCCAGAGCGAGTTCAACAAAGCGCAGTCCGGCGGCAAGAAGGTCTCACTCGCCGACGTGATCGTGCTGGCCGGCTGCGCGGGCGTCGAGCAGGCGGCGAAGAATGGCGGCCACGCCGTGACGGTGCCCTTCGCGCCGGGACGCATGGATGCCTCGACGGAGCAAACCGATGCGGAATCCTTCGCCGTCCTCGAGCCGGTGGCCGATGGCTTCCGAAACTACGTCGGCGGCAAGTACCCTGTATCGGCCGAGGAGCTGCTGGTCGATCGGGCGCAATTGCTGACGCTGACCGCGCCCGAGATGACGGTGCTCCTTGGCGGCATGCGCGCCTTGAACACCAACTTCGGAGGGACGAAGCACGGCGTCTTTACCAAGCGGCCGGGAGCGCTGACCAACGACTTCTTCGTGAACCTGCTCGACATGGGCACGGAGTGGAAGGCGACATCGGACGCCAAGGACGTGTTCGAAGGGCGCGATCGCAAGACGGGCGCGCCCAAGTGGACGGCCACACGCGTCGATCTCGTCTTCGGGTCGAACTCCCTGCTCCGGGCCCTGGCGGAGGTCTACGCAAGCTCGGATGCGCAGGCGAAGTTCGTCCAGGACTTCGTGGCCGTCTGGACCAAGGTGATGAACCTCGATCGCTACGACCTGGCATCATCTCGGTGAACACCCCGTAAGGGTCTTGTGCGCACAGCCTCGACGTGGCTCGGGTCTTCTCGGACCACGTCGAGGTTGAGCGAACCTTGTAGAGGGAGCAATGATCGGTGTCCTGACGCATCATTGGGCCAAGACCGACAAGATCGACGAGGCCCGTAAACTGTTGGATCGTAACGGCGAGGCGCAAAGCAACGCCCCGGGCTTCGTCAACCGCCAGACTCTGTATAGCCGAACTGATCCCACCAAGATCACCACCCTGGTGGTGTGGACATCGAACGAGATCTATGACGCTTGGCGAGCAAGCCCGGCGCGTGCTGCCGCCATGAGCGGCGCGGACGCATTGTGGTCCAGGCCACCGGAGTCCGAGCGCTTCGACGTCGCGCGCACCTAGAGGACTCAGTGCTCCCCATGCCGCCTTGCGGATGAGCACAACGACTTCCTGCTACACTGTCGCGGCCCGCATCCACTCGAGGAGGGATGGCACACCGGCATGGCGATCCCTGGAGAGAAGGCGATCCAGATGGTGCGCAGCGCGCACGCCCAGGCTGCGCAGATGGACATCGCCGTGACCGCCGTCGTGGTCGACCAGAGCGGCCGGATGATCGCGCTGGGCCGCATGGACCGCGCTCGGCCCATCACGGTCGAGATTGCCTTGAACAAGGCCTACACGGCGGCCAGCTTCGAGCAGCCCACGAAGGAGCTGGCGGACGTCGCCGGGCAAACGTGGTTTCAAAGTCTGGTCGTGTCGAGCAACGGCCGCATCATGCCCGGCGCAGGAGCGTTGCCCGTCGTCGAGGGAGGCAGCGTCGTGGGTGCCATTGCCGTGGCCGGTGGCACCGATGAGCAGGATCAGCGGTGTGCGGAAGTAGCGCTTGCGTCCTATGGATGACGTGTCAACATTGGGTCCGATCGACTCGCAGCATCGGGAAAGGGGATCCTCCATGGCCGGGACGCCTGGGACCGAGACTCCGCCCCCGCCCTACCTGGGTCGCTCCGTTCGCATCGTTGGACCGGTCGCCAATGTCGACATGAACCAGACGCCGCACCCCAAGAACTCCCGTGGGGAGCTGGGCAAGGCGCTCTTCAACTGGTATCGCAACACGATCTCGAGAGATCCGCTCACGCGCGTGTCGGCGCCCAATCACTTTGCCGACCAGCGGAATTTCCTGGCCGCGGTGGTGAACCAAGCGCCGAAGGGGAAGATCAACTCGAAGCAGATCCCCGTGTCGGATCCCGCCGCCATGACACGCCACATCAAGGCGGTCGCCCATCACATGGGCGCCGACGTGGTCACCGTGGCCCGGGCGCATCCATCCTTCCTGTATGCGGCCAGCACCCCGCCCAGCGGGGCGCGCGACGTCTACCAGAACCGGTCCGGCGACGTATACCAGGGCCGCACGCCGGCGCAGATGGCAGAGCGCTATCCCTACATCATCGTGGCGACCACGGCCTGGGACTACGACAAGCTGCAGGCCCACCGTCACTACATCGGAGACGCCGCGTACCACGTCTCGCAGATGAAGGCCCAGCTGATCCTCAAGGCCCTGGAGGGCTATATCAAGGAGCTGGGCTACGCGGCGCTCCGAGGTATGTCGAACCCGCAGGCGGCCGGGCTCGCCTCGGGCGTCGGGGAGCTCGGCCGCAACGGGCTCCTCATCCACAGGAAGTTCGGCGCGCGCATCCACATGCCGGACCCGATCATGACCGACCTCCCGCTCGTCGCGGACCAGCCCGTCGACAACGGCGTGGAGGACTTCTGCAAGATCTGTCGCAAGTGCGCCATCAACTGCCCTACCAACAGCGTGCCCTTCGGCGACAAGGTCGTCTTCAACGGCGTCGAGAAGTACAAGATCAACTGGCTCACGTGCTACAAGGTGCGGCCCTACATGGACGCGCACTGGGGAAGCTGCCTGACCTGCGCCACCGTCTGCCCGTTCACCAAGCCGAACGTCTGGTGGCGGAGCCTCACGGTGTGGGCGCTCAGCACGTGCCCCATCCCCGCCCGTCCGGTGCTCGTCCGCGCGCTCAAGGCGATCGACGATCGGTTCTGGGGCACGACGCGGCAGACGCGAGTCCGGTGGCTTGGGTACGACTCGGGCATCAAGCCGGGGGAGCAAGCCTGCACGGTGGCCGGGTGCACCGCGGAGCATGGTACGGCCCACGCCGCCGAGCCGGTGGGGAACCTCGGTTACTATGCGCCGCTGAAGGAGAACACCAACCGGTTCGTCAAGCGAGACGCCTAGTGGCGTTACCAACCAGCTGGCTCAAGGTTCCGTGGCGACGGGCAGACCGGCGGAGCCACGATCCCTACTGGGACTTCTTCATCAATACCCCGCCGGCAGATCGGGCGAACACGGTGCTCGACGTCATCCGAAAGGCGCCCGCGGGCAACGTCTTTCCGACCAGGGCTGATCTCCACTCGCCGGAGGTCACCGCGAGCCACGTCAAGGAGATGGCGCGCTACCTCGGCGCTGACCTCGTGGGTATCACCCGGCTGGATGAGGACGATGCCGGCCACGCCTTCGCCATCGTCTGCGCTGTGCGCGCCGACGACGATCCCCGCGAGGCCGCTGGGATCGGCGGTCAGGTTCCCGTACAGAACGGGTTGTTCGTCACGTTCGTGCTGAGCGCGTGGATCCGCGAGCTTGGGTACCGCGCGAGCATGACGTCGCTGGACGGTGCACGACTTGCCGTCGCGGCGAAGCTGGGTGCGCTCGACCGAAGGGGGCAGCTGGTCACCGCGGAGTACGGCACCCGCATTCACGTGGCCGACGTGATCCGTACCGACCTGCCTCTAACCGCCGCGTAGCGCGGCGCTTCGCGCGTCCTCGTGCCGTACGTCATTACTCGGCTGTGTACGAACGATGGCGCCTGCGTCGAGGTGTGCCCCGTCGCCTGCATCCATACCCGGCCCGGCGCCCCACAGTTCTACATCGACCCCGACGTGTGCATCGACTGCGAGCAGTGCGAGATCGTTTGCCCGGTGGACGCGATCTTCAAGGACGTCGATGTCCCTGCCGAGCACGCGGCGTCCATCGATGCCAACGCCAGCTTTTTCCGGCAGAACAAGGCCGTCGTCGGCCCAGTCGCCGCAGAGATGGCCCAGCAGATGGTGCACCGCGCGCTCGCGTACGCGAGGAGCGTGGGGATCGCGGTGACAGCAGCCGTGGTCGACGAAGCGGGGGTTCCCATCGTGGTCGAGCGGATGGACGGCGCTGCCCCGTGGACAGCCGAGCTCGCCGTGAGCAAGGCCTACACGGCGGCCGCCTTTCACCTCGCCACCGCTGATCTCGTAGCTCAAGCGCGCCAGCCGTGGGTGAAGAGCCTCCTTGTCGCGCATCGCGGGCGCCTCCTACCCGCGGCCGGCGGTCTGGTGATCTTCGACGGCATCACGATCATCGGCGCCGTCGGCGTCGCGGGCGGACACACGACCGACCAGGATGTGCTGTGCTGCCAGGCTGCTTTCTCAGCCCTGGAGACGGCGATGCCCTGATGCGTGGGGTCGAGCGAGAGGCTCACGCTCACGAGAGGCTGGTCGGCTCGAGTCGATGCTTCCGGCCGTCTCGCCACTCGACGAGGAGCATTTCGTGCCCGACCTGGCGCAAGGTGTTCGGGTCGAGTCGGAATCGACCGTAGAGCGTCGTCGTGCCGAGCCCGCGAGCGGCCGCCAGTAGCTCTCGGTCCTCGAGACTGCCCGCGCGCCGGATGCACTCGCCGACAATGAGCCCCATCGCATATGCCTGCGCGGCGACGTAGCTGGGGTCGCGCTGGAACACTCGCCGGAATTCAGAGCCGAACCAGGCTGAAGCTGGTCCAATCGCGGGTTGCTCGTACAGATGAGGTTCCCACTGGCTCGGTCCGATCGTGCCTTCGGCCAGCGCGCCGAGCTCATGGTGGAACGCATCGGTACCGGCTGCGACACACGCAACGGTCCCGACCCTTTCCAGGATGGGTCGCTCCCGGATGATCGTCGCATCGTCCTCGAATCGCCCGGCGACCACGAGGAGGTCAGGCCGGTCGGCCAGCGCGGCGTCCAGGAGCGCTTTCGGGTCGTGAAGCGGGGTCTCGAAGGCGACCGCCCGTACGCGATCGAACCCGGCGGCGCGGGCTCCTTCCTCGACACCGCGCCTCACGCTGGATGCGAATGTGCCGCGCTCGGCGTAGAGGATCACGACCTGATGCGCGCCGGTGCGATGGCGGACGAGTCTCGGCAGGTTTCGAAGATAGTCGCTGGCTGGGCTCAGCACGCTGACGACGCCCTCGGAGCCGGCCTCGCTGGCGGCGTCGGACGCCCCGCCGTGATTCCAGAGGATCTTACCGTGCGCCGCGGCGACGACGGCGACGGCAAGCGTCGATGCGCTCCCATACGGTCCGAAGAGAAGATCCACGTGCTCCTGGGTCAGCAAGCGCGTCGCGTTGGCCCGGGCGCGCGATACGTTGCTTGCGTCATCCAGGGCCACGAGGCGGAGTGGGCGGGTGGCCCGGTTCCGACCGAGCGTCAGGCCTCCGGCAGAGGCGACGTGCTCCATCCAGAGCCTGATCCCGTCGTACGCGTCTTGACCCTGTCGACGCAACGGGCCGCTCACCGATACCGAGACTCCGGCGACGACGGGTTCGGGTGAGGCCATCTGGCTGGAGCATACGTGAGATGATCGCCCTCAGGTCGGGTCGAACAGGCCAAGAGGAGGCGAACCGATGCCCTACAAAGTAAGCGGTCTCCGGTCCTGGAACATGAACGCGGAGTCGTTCGACTCGGTGGTCCGTTTCTATCGCGACGCGCTGGGGGCGGAGGAGACCACGCGCCACCAGGTGGCCGGTGCCGATGTGGTGCGGCTCAAGGTCGGTCGCACCGGTCTGGGCGTTTTCGACGCAAAGGACGGCCCCCGGCCGGGTGTGCCCCACCATACCTTCGACTTCGAGGGCCCGCGGGATCCCAACGCGATGGTGCAGGAGCTCGAAGCGAAGGGCATCAAGGTCGAGAACATCCGTATGCACGGCAGCGGGCCGGGCTACTCCGTCTACGTCTATGATCCTTGTGGTAACCGAATCGAGCTCTCCACAGACCCGGCGTAGCGCGGAGGCCACACCATGACGACGGCGGCGCACGCCCGAATCGCGTATTTCAATGGACGCTTCGTCCCCGAGCAAGAAGTCCTCGTCCCGTTCCGAGACCGTGGCTTCAAGTACGGCGATGCGGTGTTCGACACCACTCGCACCTTTGGCCACCGTATTTTCAAGATGCGCGAGCACATCGATCGACTTTACCGGTCGCTGCGTTATCTTCGCATCGATTCCGGCCTTCCGCCGACGACGATGGCCGACGTCACCGAGGAGGTGCTGCGGCGAAACCTTCCGCTCCTCGAACCCGACGACGATTACTGGGTCACGCAGCGCGTCTCGCGTGGACTCGATCCCTCCGATCAGAAGATCTTCGGCCACGAAGGACCGACCGTCATCGTGGAATGCGTGCCGCTCCCTCTCCGCGAGCGGGCAATGCTCTATCGCGACGGCATTCGTGTGCTGACGCCGTCGATCCGTCGCGCTCCGCCGGACGCGCTTTCCCCACGCGTCAAGACACACAATTATCTGAATGTGATCGCGGCGAATCTCGAGGTAAAAGCCCGCGATCCCGAAGCGTGGGCGGTCCTGCTCGACACCAACGGCAATCTGGCCGAGGGCATGGGTAGTAACATCTTCCTGGTACGTGACGGAACGGTGTGCACGCCCCGCGAGCAACACGTGCTCGCCGGCATCAGCCGCGAAACCGTGATCGAGCTCGCACGCGGACTCGGTGCGCTGGTCGTGGAGAAGGACCTCGATCTCTACGACGCGTACAACGCAGACGAGGCCTTTCTCACCTCGACCAGCCTCTGTATCTGTCCGGTGCGGAGCGTGAACGACGTTCGCATCGGGTCCGCGACTGCAGGGCCCGTCACGCGGCAGCTCAGCGACGCCTACTGCCGGCTCGTCGACTTCGACTTCGTCGGGCAATACCTGAAGAGGCTCGAGTAGACCGCGACTAACCTCTCGCCGGCGCCGGCACGCGCGGCAGCCCGAAGTGGTCACGGAGCGTCGTGCCCTCGTACTCGCGCCGGAACAGCCCGCGCGCTTGAAGCTCCGGCACGACCAGGTCGACGAAGTCGACCAGCGCGCCCGGGAAGTACGGGGGAAGCACGTTGAAACCGTCCGCCGCTTCCTCGACGAACCATTCCTCGAGCGTGTCGGCGATGCGCTTGGGGGTCCCGCAGAGCACCCAGTGGCCGCGGGCGGCCGCGGTCAGGTTGTAGAGATCGCGCAGGGTCATGTTCTCCCGCCGTGCCATCTCGTAGAGCACAAGTGAAAAGGTGCGGCTGCTCGCGTCAGGCGGCGGAGCCGGCACGGGCCCGTCGAGGGGAAAGCCGGTGACGTCGTACCCGATGCGGCTGGTCACCAGCGTGAGGGCGTTGGTTGGCGTGAGCCAGCTCTGGAGCCGCGAGAGCTTGTCGCGCGCCTCCGCCTCGGTGCTTCCGATGATCGGCATCACGCCCGGCAACACGGTGATCTGCTCCGGCGTGCGGCCATACCTGGCCAGGCGCCCCTTCAGATCGCGGTAAGCACGCTTTGCCGCCGACAGCTCCTGAACGACGGAGAACACGACGTCGGCCGTCCGCGCGGCCAGCTCGAGCCCAGCCTCGGAGCCGCCGGCCTGAATGATGACCGGATGGCCCTGAGGGCAACGCGACATGTTGATGGGGCCCTTCACCTGGAAGAACCGCCCGCGATGGTCGAGCGGGCGTACCTTCGACGGGTCGAGGTAGACCCCGGTCGTCTTGTCCGCCACGATCGCGCCGTCCTCCCAGCAGTCCCAGAGGCCCTTCACGACGTCGACGAACTCCTGAGCGACCTCATAGCGCAGGTCGTGCTCCATGTGGGCTTCGCGGCTGAAGTTGAGCGCGGCCTTGGTCGCCGAGCTCGTCACCACGTTCCAGGCCGCCCGGCCCCCGGTGATGTGATCGAGGGAGCCGAAGGTGCGGGCGACATGGTAGGGCTCGCCGAAGCTGGTCGACACGGTAGCGCCCAGGCCGATGTGTCGCGTCGAGGCGCTCAGCACCGAGATGAGTGTGGTCGGCTCGAAGCGGCACAGGAACGACGGGTGGTCGCCGGGGTCCATGACGAGCCCGTCGGATACGAACAGAAGATCGAACTTGCCACGCTCGGCCTGGCGAGCGATCTCCTGGATAACCGACAGGTCGTTGTTGCTGGTGGCCGCGCCGTCGTAGCGCCATCCGGCCGAATGATTGCCGGTGCCGAGCACGAACACGCCGAAGTGCATCTCGCGCCGCATCAGAGACATGGGCCCGCTCCTGTTCTGGGCTGATGGCCGCGCCTCGCCCCTCGGCGACAACCTACCACTTGCCGTCGACCTGTGGTGAGGTCAGCACTCACGGCCGGGGCTCGGGTCCCCGCCGATGGCCATACGCACGGCGGCCTCGGCCAAAAGCGCGGCGGGGCTCACCAGGTCCTTGGCCTCGGCGTCCTTGCCCAGCAGCAGGGGGATCTCCGTGCAGCCGAGGACGACGCCGTCCACGGGTAGCGCGCGGAGCAGGTCCACCGCGGTCCGCGCCGCGCGGGCGTCCACAGCTCCATTGCGGCCCTCGGCAACGGCACGGATGCCGGCATCGAGCGGAGTCTGCGCGGCCGGATCCACGCCCTCGCATCGGATGCCGCGCCGGCCGAGCGCCTCGACGTGCGGCCGGGGCGCGCCGGCGAAACCAAGCACGCCGGCACGGCGCCATCCCCTTTTCTCGACCTCGTCAGCCGTGATCTCGATCATGCTGAGCACCGGCCTACCGGCGGCCTTCTGGATCGCGTCCAGCCCCACGTGGGCGGCGTTGCAGGGAATGACCAGGAAGTCGGCCATCGTGCCGAGCCAGCCGGCCGCCTCGACCAGCTCGCGATCGACCTCCATGGGTATGAACGCGCGGCCGTCGTTATCCAGACGGACGGGCGGCCGCCGGTGGTACCAGACCACCATGGGCGGGTAGCCGCGGTTGAAGTCCTGGGGAATCAGCTGCTGCGAGATGCGGTGTACGCGCGCCTCGAAGTCCATCGTCGCCTGCGGGCTGATGCCTCCCAGTACGCCCATGCGCTTCATGGTGTCCCTCCTCGCAAGGATCATGGCGCGACTCTACACCCGGGGGCGGATCGCACTCGTGCCGTTTGACCGCGCGGCCGGATTTTGACAGCATCTCCGGGCGATGGCTGAGAGCTCTGCTGACGTCGTGATCGTGGGCGGTGGCATCGTGGGTATGACGGCGGCCTACTACCTGGCGAAGGCCGGCGTGCCGAGCGTGGTCGTCGAGCGCGACGCGATCGGCAGCCACGCCTCGGGGTTCGCGTACGGCGGGCTGAGCCCGCTGAGCGGCTTCGGCATCCCCGGGCCGATGGCCGAGATCGCCCAGGACGGCATGCGATTGCATCGCGAGCTCGCGAAGAGCCTCGTGGAGGAGACCGGGATCGACGTGGACTTCCGTCTGCGCTCCTCTCTGGCGCTGGCTTTCACCGAGGCGGACGTGCGGAGGCTCCAGGCCGCGCTGCCATGGCAGCAGGAGCAGCCGGGCTACGCGGTGCGCTGGCTCGACGTCGCGGACGCGCGGCGGGTCGAGCCGCGGATCTCGGACGAGACGATCGGAGCGGCGCTCACCGAGGGCGGAGGCGCCGTCGAGCCCTATCGTCTGGTGCTGGCCCTTACCCGGGCAGCCGAGCGCCTCGGCGTGAGGGTGCGGCACGGGCGCGCGATCGGTCTTCGCCGCGACGGCGGGCGCGTCACCGGCGTGGTCCTGGAGCGGGAGACGCTGAGCTGCGCGAGCGCGGTGCTCGCGCTCGGCCCCTGGAGCGCCGACGCCTCGGACTGGATCGGCGTGGCGATCGACGTTCGTCCGCTCAAGGGGCAGATCCTCCGCCTGCAGGCTCCCGGTCCGCCGGTCGAGTGTTCCGTCGGCTGGGGTCACAACTACGCCACGACCAAGACCGACGGTCTCCTGTGGGCGGGGACGACCGAGGAGGAGGCCGGCTTCGACGAGGAGACGACCATCGCAGCGCGCGACGAGATCGGTGACGCGCTCGTCAGGATGCTGCCGGCGATGGCCGACGCGCAGGTCGCGCAGCAGACCGCCTGTCTGCGCCCGGTGGCCTCGGACGGGCTCCTCGTACTCGGCGGCGTGGCCGCACTCGAACGCGTCTACGTCGCCACCGGCGGTGCCCGCAAGGGCATCCTCTACGGACCCGCTATGGGGCACGCGCTCGCCAGCCTCGTGCTTGGTCGCGACACCAGAATCGCGCTCCATCAATTCGCGCCCGACCGCTTTGCCGGTGCTCGCGAAGCGTCTCGGCGCGCGTGAAGCTATTCGCGGAGGACAACCGATGAGCCAGATCACTGTCGCGAAGTTCAAGGACGTCGCCAACGGACTGCAGCCCGGGCAGTTCGCGGTCGGGGAGCGCACGAAGATCACCAGCCTCGCGGACCTGGACCCGATCTACAAGGCGCTGCTCGATCGGCCCATCACGGTGATCCTCGGCCTGATCGGCCCGGACGGGCGAGTCGGTCTCACGCCGATGTGGTTCGACTACGACGGCGACAAGATCCTCGTCAACACCGCGTCGCACCGGCCGAAGTGCGGATGGATCCGCGCGCGCCCCAAGCTCACGCTCTTGATCGTGAATCCCGACAACCCGTACCACTGGGTGCAGATCAAGTGCACGGTGGAATCCGAGCAGCGAGAGGATGCGCCGGGCGGCGAGCGCGTCACGAAGCAGCTCGACAAGATCTGGACCAAGTACACGCGCCAGGCCCCGCCCTACGGCCTGCGCGATCCCGGCATCGACGAGAAGCGCGTGCTGTTCGTCTGCCGGATCGACCGGATCGCCACGTTCGGGAAGCCCTGAGGCTATCGCCGCTCCACGCCCGGGGGCTCGAGCCCCCGGACGCGGGACAAGGTCAACGAGCCAGCAGGTTCATCCCAGCGCGTTCAGCAGTGCGCGCTGCCGGCTCAGGCGCTGCGGACGCTCCTGAGCGAACCGCTGCACCCCGGCGAAGATCGAGTCCGGGTCCAGGTGGGCCTCGGCGATCACGTCCGCCTCGGTGCCTCCGGTGAGCCACACGTTGTCCTGGTCGGCGGTGAGGGAGTACTCATCGGTCAGCGAGCCGACGTTGCGCAGCGGCCACATGCGGCGCGTTCCGCTCATCACGAACATGAGGTCTTGGCGGGCCTCGGCCGGCAGCACGGCGTTCCGGTACGCTTCGGGCTGGCGGTCGAACAGCTCCTCGCTGATCGCCGCGATGACCTTCACGTTGATGCCGGCCGCCGTCAGCCGCGGCAGCACGCTCACGAGATTGAACGTCGAGCTCGATCCCTGGGCCACGACGTAGCCGTGTCGGGGCTGGCCGGGCGCGAAGTCGCGGATGACGTAGAGACCCTTGGCGGCGGCCCGTAGATCGGGGTCGGCGAACGTGCTTCGGTCGGCCACGCGAAAGTCCGGGCGTGCTACCTCGATGACGATGACGCCGACCTTCTTTTCGCGCGCGGCGATCTCGGCGGCGGCGAAGTAGCCGGGGGCCACGTCGTTATAGTCCCAGAAGCTCACGTTGATGACCTGGTCGCGCGGGAACAGCTTCCACACCTGGGGCGCGAAGATCCCGAAGTGCGTGCGCGCGTCGGCGGCGGTCTCCGGGCCGGAATGCCCCGCGAGGATGTGCAGGACGCCCGTGCGGAACTTGCTGTCCTGGTTCTGCTGGCTCCAGACGCGCGCGGGCAGGTACATCAGCGGTGTGAAGGCGCCGTAGGTGCCGCTGAATGCCCACACTCCGGCAAACTTATCGGGGTCCAGCGACGCGCTCTGGCCGACCAGGCCGATGGCGCTCGACGCGTTGCCCGCTTCCTCGATCGCGGCCTTGAGCCGCGTCCCCAGCGGGTTGGTTTCGGGATCGTAGTGGCCCCAGATGCTGCCGTGCTCGAGGTTGATCGATTCCGAGAGGTCAGCGGCCAGGGTCAGCACGCGGTTGTCGGTGACGTAGTTCGCCCACTTGACGATCTCGGACACGGCCCGGCGTGCGCCCGCCGTCTCGCCCGCCTTGCGGAACAGCGCGATCTTGAGCTGCTTCTCCTTGCCCGAGATCGCATTCCTCACGGTGAGCGTCTGTGGCTCCTCGGGGAGATTGGCCACCTTGAGACGGTCGTCCAGGAAAGGGTCGTGCTTCACATCGACGCGGAGCGGGATCTCGGCCGGCACCGAGTCGCCGATCTCGACCAGGCGATCGGCCACCCAGTCCCCGAGGCCATCGCGCTCGAGCAATGACATG
Organism: Candidatus Methylomirabilota bacterium; assembly: GCA_046727415.1. Lineage (GTDB taxonomy): Bacteria > Methylomirabilota > Methylomirabilia > Rokubacteriales > CSP1-6 > AR31. The sequence continues at coordinate 1,015 of JBKPCO010000009.1, read as the reverse complement.
ACGACGTCGATGTTGGTCTTGAACTGGATGAGCCGCTCCCGCGGGTCGGTGACCGGTCCCTGGCTGATCCCCTGGAACTCGACACCGTAGCGCGCCTCGAAGGTGCGCGCGAGGGCGACGAAGTACTCCGAGTTCATCTTCATCCCGTACGGATGGCTCGGGTAGCCCACCACCTGATCGCCCGCCCCGGGGATCTTGCCGTTCACCGCGCCGGGCCAGTAGCCCTTGGTGGTCGTGCCGATCACGATCATCGGCCGTCGATCCGACGGATCCCAGGCCTCCATGGTGCGGAGCGCGCCCACGATCTGGTCGTAGTCGTGGCCATCCGGCAGCGACAGCACGTTCCACCCGTACGAGGTCCACTGGTCGATCAAGCGATAGCCCGTGAACTTGCTGGCCACAACGCCGCCGATCAGCGAATCGTCGATGCCCGCGTTGTTGTCGGACAGGAAGATCCGGAGCCGCTTGCCGACCTGCAGCGCGATGGCCTGGGTCTTGAGCTCCTGGGCGTGTCCCTCGGTCATGGCGAACTCGCCCTCGAGCGCGATGACCTTCGGCGTCCCCACGGGGGCGCCGATGATGTCCCAGAACGCCGCCTTTCCCGCGGCCGTCGCGACCCCGATGCCCGAGGGACCGCCGTTGACGTCGTTGGTGAGATCGGTGGACTCGATGTGTCCGGACAGCGCCCGGATGCCTCGCCCCTTGGCCTGGGCGAACAGCGGATGGTCCGAGAGCCCCTGGTCCGCGAGCAGCGTCCTCAGCGCGCCGGCGCCGCGGCGGAATCCCAGCGCGTCGACCGGCAGCATCGCGACGTCCGGCGCCACGTGATAGCGCGGATCGCCCGTCGCGTGATGCTTCCGGTACAGCGCCTGGCCCAGAATCATCCACAGCGCGTAGCAGGTGGGTGCGCAGTGTCCCGCCGCCAGCATGAACTTGTCGCCGTACGGATGCTTCGGGCGCCGGTAGTCGTAGCGGAGCCCGCCCAGCTCGGGCCCGGCCAGGTGCGCCGCGACGT
>JBKPCO010000008.1:0-7538 GCA_046727415.1 Candidatus Methylomirabilota bacterium | reverse complement strand
GGTCGGGTCGGATCCTGAAAACACGGGTCGCGATAGCCGCCCCCCGCACCCCGGCCCACCCCAGTCACCCCGCGTCGTTGATCCAGGTCGTGCGGGCGAGCGCGAAGGGATGGGGATCGCTGACGAGCTCCGGGCGCGCGTGGTGGCGCTGCCGCCGCCACGGGGGCGAGCGGGGCGTGGGGTCGGCGAGACGATCCAGCGTCGCGGCTCGACTCGACAGTTCGGGCACGCGGCGCTCACGGCGGAGGAGCTCGGGACCGCCCTGTGGGCCGCGACGCGCGGGTTCGCGGCCGACGTGCCGGCAGGACTGGTCGACCTTTATCTGATCGTCAACGCCGTGGATGACATTCCGGCCGGAGCGTACGTCTATCGCCCGGCGGCGCACGCCCTCGAGCTCCTCGCCGTCGGAAACTTCCGGCATCAGTCCGCGTACCTCTGTCTCGAGCAGCCGCTCGGCGGCGACGCGGCGGCGGTCATCTTCTTCCTGGCTCGGCTCGACGAGCTGTCCGACATCGCCGGCGATCGTGGCTACCGGCTGGCGAACATGGAGGCAGGGCTCGCTGGCGGCCGCGCCTATCTCGCCGCGTACGCGCAGGGCTTTGGCGCCTCCGGCCTCACCTTCTACGACGCGGACGTCGTTCGCTTCTTCTCGCCGCACGCCGCCGGCAAGGACGCGATCTTCGTGACGGCGCTGGGCCGGTCGGCCTCAGAGGGTGTTACGATCGATTCGAATCTGACACTTCGCAGGAGGCCGTCCGCATGAAGAAGTACCAGTTGATGGCGCCGGGCCCGACGCCGGTTCCGAGCGAGGTTCTCCTCGCGATGGCGGAGCCGATCATCCATCACCGGACCCCGCAGTACGACGCCGTCTTCATCGAGATCCGTGCCGGGCTCAAGCGGCTCGTTCAGACGAGCGCCGAAGTGGTGCCGTTGGCATGCTCGGGCACCGGCGCGATGGAAGCGGCCGTCGTCAACACGCTCTCGGCGGGTGACAAGGTGGTGGTGGTCCGCGCCGGAAAGTTCGGCGATCGGTGGCTCGACCTCGCGCGCGCGTACGGGCTCGAGATCGTCGACCTCAGCGCCCCGTTCGGGCACACGGTCGAAGCCGGGCGCTTGGCCGAGGCGCTGAAGGCTCAGCCCGACGTGAAAGCCGTGCTGGCGCAGCACAGCGAAACCTCCACCGGCGTCCTTCACGACGTGAAGGCGTACGCGGCGGTCACCGGTCAACACGACGCGATCCTGATCGTCGACGCGGTGTCGAGCCTCGGGATCGCCGATCTGCCGATGGACGCCTGGCAGGTCGACCTCGTGGTGTCGGGTTCCCAGAAGGGCCTCATGCTTCCACCGGGCGTCGGGTTTTGCGCGCTCAGCGAAAAGGCCTGGCAGAAGACAAAGACCGCGACCTTGCCGAAGTTCTACTTCAGCCTCGCCGACGAGCTCAAGTACGTGGCCAAGAACGAGGTACGCTTCACGCCCGCCGTGTCCATCATGGTGGGCCTGCGTGAGGCACTGAGAATGCTCGAGGCCGAGGGGCTGCAGAACGTGTTCAAGCGCCACGACCGGCTGGCGCGGGCCACGCGGGCCGGCGTTGAGGCGCTGGGGCTCGAGTTGTTCGCCAAGGCGACGCCCAGCCCGGCGCTGACCGCCGTCTTGCCGCCCCGGGGCGTCGACAGCGAGAAGGTCGTGGCCGCGTACTCGAAGAGCCACAACATCACGATCGCGGGCGGGCAGGGGGAGATGAAGGGCAAGCTCTTCCGCCTGGGCCACATGGGGTACGCTGCCGAGTTCGATGTCATCGCCGGGCTGGCGGGGCTCGAACAAGTGCTCGCCGACCTCGGCCAGCCTGTCGACTTCGGCGCGAGCGTCGGCGCCGCGCAGAAGATCTTCGCCGAGAAGTCGTGAAGCGAGTTCTCGTCACCGACGGCCTGCAAACGGTCGGCGTCGACGCGCTCCGTAAGCACGGCCTCGACGTCGAGGTGGCGGGCTCGCTGGGCGAGCGCGACCTGGCTACGCGGATCGGCGAGTACGAGGGCCTCATCGTCCGCAGCGCCACCAAGGTGACCCGCGCGGTGATCGAGGCGGCCCGGCGGCTCGAGGTCATCGGCCGCGCCGGCGCCGGCGTCGATTCGATCGACGTGGATGCCGCGACCGAGTGCGGCGTGATCGTCATGAACACGCCGGGCGCCAACACTACCGCGGTCGCCGAGCACACGATGGGACTCCTGCTGGCGATGGCTCGCCGGCTCCCCGCCGCCGACGCCACGCTGAAGGCCGGACGCTGGGAGAAGAGTCGCCTGCAGGGCGTGGAGCTCTTCGGCAAAGTGCTGGGCATCCTCGGCCTCGGCCGGATCGGCTCCGAGGTGGCGCGCCGCGCCGCCGGGTTCCGCATGCAGGTGGTGGCCTACGACCCCTACCTCACGCGGGAAGCGGCCGAGCGCCTGGGCGTGGAAAGCGTCGAGCTCGACGAGCTCCTGGCGCGCGCCGACTTCATCACGATCCACACGCCGCTGACCGGCGACACGCGCCACCTGCTGGGCTCCGCCGAGCTGGCGCGCCTCAAGCCCGGCGTCCGGCTCATCAACTGCGCCCGCGGCGGGCTCGTCGACGAGCTGGCTCTGGCGCGTGCGATCGAGTCGGGTCGCGTCGCTGGCGCCGCCCTCGACGTCTTCGAGCAGGAGCCGCCGCCTCCGGATCACCCATTGCTGAAGCTCGAGCAGGTCGTGGTGACGCCGCATCTCGGCGCGGCCACCGACGAGGCGCAGACGGCGGTGGCACTCGCCATCGCCGATCAGGTCGCCGACGCGCTGCTGCGCGGCGTCGTGGTGAACGCCGTGAACCTGCCGGCCGTGGACGCCGAGACCCACAAGGAGCAGGCACCGTGGGTCGGCCTCGCCCAGACGATGGGGCGCTTCCTCGCGCAGATGGCCGAAGGTCGGATGCAGGAGGCGCAGCTCACGTACGCGGGCGAGATCGTCGGGCGGCCGACGGCCAGCCTTACCCTTGCCTTCGTGCGGGGGCTCCTCGGCACGATCCTGTCCGAGCACGTGACCGACGTAAACGCGATGCTGATTGCGAAGGCACGCGGCCTCCGGGTCACCGAGACGTCCACCACGGCGGGCTCCGACTACGCGAGCCTGATGAGCGCCGAGCTCCGCACCGATCGCGGCGTGGTGTCGGTCGACGGCACCGTCTTCTTCAAGCGGGAGCCGCGCTTCGTCCGGGTCGACGGCTATTCGCTCGAGGCCCTGCCGCAGGGCTGGATCCTCGTCTTCGCCAACCTCGACGTGCCCGGCGTCATCGGCCGCATCGGCACGCTCTGCGGACGCCACGGCATCAACATCGCCGGCATGCAGCTCGGCCGGGAGCGCCCCGGCGGCCGCGCGGTGTCCCTCCTCAACCTCGACGACCCCATGCCTCCGGCGGCGCTCGAGGAAATTCGGGCCATGCCGGATATCGTGCTCGCCAAGCTCGTCAAGCTCTAGGGCCGGTCGCCGAGAAAGGCCCACCTGCTTCGTTGGCGCCTGGGCCGCGCGCTCGACGTACACGGAGTACGCCTCGCGCGCGGTCTTCGGGCGCCGCCTCGCATCTGGGCCTTTCTCGGCAACCGGCCTGGCGCGCAGCCATGGGCGCCGTCGCTTTAGGCTCAGTTCCCGCTAACGCCATCGGTCGGCTGCCTCCCGCCACGACCGGGAAGCCGGCGGCTGGACCGGGCTCCGAATCGGGATAGAATGGCGGGGTTGTGGCCAAGCTGAGGGTCTTCGTCATACGGCATGGGGAGACGACGTGGGTCCGGGAGCGACGCTTCGCGGGCTCGCGGGACGTCCCGCTGACCGACATGGGGCGGCGGCAGTGCGCGGCGGTCGCGCGGGCGCTGGCGGGCACCGGTATCGCCGCCATCTATGCGAGCCCGCTCGAACGCGCCCGCGCCTCCGCCGAGCTGATCGCCGAGCCGTACCGCCTGCCAGTCCGGATCGCCCCGGCCTTCGCCGAGATGGCCTTCGGCGCATGGGAAGGGCTGACCCGCGACGACATCCGCGCCCGCTTTCCCGAGGCATGGGAACAATGGCGCTCGACCCCGCACCTCTGCGCCCCACTGGGCGGGGAGACCATCGCCAAGGTCGGCGAACGCGTGGCCGCAGGGGTCGCCGAGCTTCGGCAGGCGCATGCCGACCAGACGATCGTGCTGGTGAGCCATTCGATCGTGATGCGCGTCATGGTCCTCAACGCCCTCGGGCTCGGGCTCGACCGCCTCTGGACCGTCGACGCGGCGCCCGGCGGGATCACCGAGCTCGAGTACGAGCCTGACTGGGCAACCGTGCATCGCATGAACACGATCTCGCATCTAGACGGGGTCGCGCCGTGAAGCCGCGCCACCCGCAGCTCCCCAAGGGTGCGCGCATCTATCTGCCGGACGAGGCGGAGCGGAAGCGTCACGTCGAGGGGGCGCTGCTCGACGTGTTTCGCCGCTGGGGCTACCGCGAGATCGTCACGCCGACGTTCGAGTTCTCCGACGTACTCGCGACCGGGACCGACGAGGCCGTGCAGAGCAACATGTTCACGCTCGTCGACCGCGAGACCGGGCGGATGTTGGCGCTCCGGCCCGATATTACGCCCCAGATCGCGCGTGTGGTGGCGACCCGGCTGCGCGACGAGCCCAAGCCCATCCGGCTCGGCTACGTGACGAACGTGTTCCGCTACGACGAGCCCCGCGTCTCGCACTACCGCGAGTTCTACCAGGCGGGAGTCGAGCTGGTCGGACTGGATCAGCCCGAGGCCGAAGTGGAAATCATCGCGATGGCCATCGAAGGGCTCAGGGCGCTCGGGCTCGAGCGATTCCAGATCGACCTCGGGCACCCCGACTTCGTCCGCGGCCTCCTCGACGAGGCGAAGGCCGATCCGGCCGCCGGGCGCGAGCTGCGCGCGGCCCTGGCCCGCAAAGACGGCTCGACCCTCGAGCGGCTGGTCGCCGATCTGGCGCCGCCGGCGCACGTGCGCGACGCGCTGCTGGCGCTGCCGACGCTCTTCGGCCGCGAGTCGGTGCTGGAGCAGGCGGCCGGCTTTGCGCGCAACGACCGCGCGTCGCGGGCACTGGCGAATCTGGCCGAGGTCTATCGCCTCCTGAAGATCTACGGGCTTGGCGAGAGCGTGCTGCTCGACCTGGGCGAGGTCCGGGGCTTCGACTACTACTCGGGAACGTACTTCGAGGCATACGTGGCCGGCTTCGGCGCGGCCATCGCGGGTGGCGGTCGGTACGACGACATGCTCGGCCGCTTCGGCTACGACTGCGCGGCCGTCGGCTTCGCATTCGACATCGGCCGGGCGCTGTCGGTCATGGAGGCGCAGGGCGTCGCGGTGACGCTGCCCGGCCCCGATTTCTTCATCATCGACTTCACGCCGGACAAGACGGTGGCGCTGTCGCTGGCCCGCCGGCTGCGCGATCTGGGCGCGTCGGTCGCGCGCGACATCATCAGCCGTGGGCTCGACGAATCGGTCGCCTATGCGCGGGCCCAGCGCGTGCGTCACGTTTTGGTCGTCGGTCACGCGAGGGCCGGCGCTGGCGAGGTGCTGGCGATGAGCCTCGCGGACGGATCGGAGCGCGTGCTGCCGGTCAGTGAGATCCTCGAGCATCCGGAGCACGTTTTTGGAGGGGTGCACCATGCCTAACATCGTGGTCGTCGGAACGCAGTGGGGTGACGAGGGCAAGGGAAAGGTGGTCGATCTGCTGGCGCCGCACGTAAACGTCGTCGCTCGCTACGCCGGCGGCAACAATGCGGGCCACACTGTCGTCGTCGGGCGCGAGAAGTACGTCCTGCACTCGATCCCGTCGGGCATCCTGCATCCCGGATGCCGGTGCGTGATCGGCTGCGGCGTGGTGATCGATCCGGGCTCGCTGATCGAGGAGATGGAAGCGCTCGTGCGCCGCGGCGTGCAGCTCGACGGCAACCTCTTCATCTCCAAGAACGCGCATCTCATCATGCCCTACCATCCGGCGCTCGATCTGGCCTCCGAGGCCAAGCTGGGCAAGCGCCGCATCGGGACGACCGGGCGCGGCGTCGGGCCCGCCTACGTCGACAAGGCGGGGCGCGTGGGCATCCGGATGGCCGACCTGCTGAACGAGCGCCTGTTCCGCGAGAAGCTCGAGCTCAACGTGGCCCTGAAGAACCGGCTGCTGCGCGAGATCTACGACGCCGAGACCTTCTCGGTCGAAGAGATCCTGGACAAGTACCTGCGCTACGCGGGCTGGCTCGCCCCGTACATCACCGACACGTCGCTCTTGCTCTCGCGCTGGATGGAGGCGGGCTACAGCGTGATGTTCGAGGGCGCCCAGGCGACGATGCTCGACATCGATCACGGGACCTATCCGTACATCACGTCATCCTCGTCGACTGCCGGCGGTGCAGCGACGGGCACGGGTGTACCACCCACGAAGATCCACGGCGTCGTCGGCGTGAGCAAGGCCTACACGACCCGCGTCGGCGCCGGGCCGTTTCCCACCGAGATGACCGGGGCGATCGCCGAGGCCATCCGCGCCCGCGGCCACGAGTACGGCGCCACCACCGGCCGGCCGCGCCGCTGCGGCTGGTTCGACGCGGTCGTCGGCCGCTACGCGGCGCGTATCAACGGTCTCGACACGGTAGCCCTCACCAAGCTCGACGTGCTCGACCAGTGCGAGACCCTGAAGGTGTGCGTCGCCTACCGGCATCGCGGAGAGACCCTGACCGAGTTCCCCGAGGACGAGAACGTGGTGGCGGAGGCCGAGCCAGTCTACGAGGAGATCGAGGGCTGGCTGGCGCCGACCCTCAGCGCGAAGAACGAAGCCGACCTGCCGGCGAAGGCGCGGCGCTATCTCGAGCGGCTCGAGGAGCTGATCGGGACGCCGTTCTGTCTCATCTCGACCGGCGCCCAGCGCGACGAGACGATCCTGCGCGAGGACTCGCCGCTCATGCGCTGGTTTCCGTCCGTCCGCTCGAGCCTCCTGTAGGGGCCACGAGGCCACGCGCCATGGCCACGACGATCCGCCGGCTCCTGTTCATCGTGGGGAGCCGGCGGCCGGAATTCTACGAGTCCCTGCGGCGCACCTTCCGGGGTGACGACACCGTGCAGGTAGTGCTCGACCGGCGCCGCGGCGAGCGGCGGGCGAGCCCCCGCGCCGGCGGGCGTGCGGCGGCGCGGGAGCAGCGCGTGGTCGAACGGCGCGAGCACCTCGAGATCGAGTGGCAGATTCGCGCGCGAGGCTACGCCGTCGTCGGCATCCCCGCAGGGCGCCCAGCGACGCCCGCCTGCCGCGCCCGCTAGGGCGCTCGCCCCGAAGCCGTCCTAGAGATACTGCCCGGTCGCGGGCACCCGCTCCACGCCTCGCGACGGCGCCAGCGCCTCGTGTCTGAGCTGCTGCGCCGAGACGATGCGCTCGCCCTTCTTGCCGGCGATCTTGGCCCAGTCGTCGGGGTTGGTGGTGTTGGGAAGATCTTCGTTTTCCTTGAACTCCTCGCGCACGGCGGTGAGGAGGTCGTCGACCATGATGCCCTTCTGGCCGCCGC
>JBKPCO010000007.1:0-22393 GCA_046727415.1 Candidatus Methylomirabilota bacterium | reverse complement strand
CCTGCACGTGCAGATGGCGGAGCAGGTCCGCGCTGATCACGGTCCCCTGGCTGTGCGAGACGATGACGATGCGCGCATAGCCGCGCTCGCGCAGGTAGACGAGCAGCGCGACATAGCGCGAGAAGATGCGCGCGCGAGGCGGCCGCCGGTTCGGCGGATCCGCGAAGTAGTTGTCGATGTCCAGGACCGCGTCGAGCGCGACGCGGAGACGGCCGAACGTCTGCGTGAATCGCGATCCGAGGGCCGCGACGGTCAGGGCCCCGCCGGCGAGCCATTTTCCTGCCGCGACCAGCATCTCGCCCTGCAGCGCGTCGAGCCAGCCCGCCAGCCACCTCGCAAGCTCGCCCGGCTCGCCGGTCGCGAAGGCGAATTCCTGGTAGACGAAGCCAAGGTACAGAAGGCCGCCCACGATCGCGCCGGGCGGCACGGTCACGACGAACACCCGCTTCAGCCACCTGAGCCCGCCATCGAGCCATCGGCCGAGCCGCTCCGACCACGCGACCGCCTCGCGCCGCCGCCCGCGCGGGTCGACATTGGTCGTGGGGGAAATCTCCTCCAGCAGTGAGGGGCCGAGCACCAGCAGCGCGAGCGAGGCCAGGAGCGTGAATGCCAGCATCAGGGGAGTGAAGAACCCGCCGACGGTCTGGATGCGGTCATCGAGGAAGTTTTCGGCCGACCGATAGGTGCCTCGGAATATCACGGGCAGATAGATAAACCCCGTCAGCTCGCGGCCGACGACGTAGCTGAGCACCGACCACAGCACCAGGCTCAACACGGTGAACAGCGCCGCGGAGCCGACGAGGGCAAGGCGCGCCGTATCGAGCGACCGCCTCGCCGCGGCGTCGACACCGAGCCCCAGCCACAATCCAAGCACGAGCGCCGCCGTCTGCACCACGACGTATACGGCCCCGACCACCAGCATCGCGGCCAGGAGGCATTCGCCCACCGTGAATGCGGCGGTCAGCATCCATTCGAACTGTGAGCTGACCTGGGGCAACAAGGCGCGGCCGGCGACGCCGAGCCCGATCGCCGTCGCGGCGACGAGAGCGTGGCCGAGCCAGCGAATGCCACGGGTGACGCGCGAGTAGCGCTCGATCAGCCAGATGCCGAGCACGGCAACGGCCAATACGCCCGCGCCGAAGTGCATCCGTATCAGCTCCCACTGGGCATTCAGGGCCACCACGACGGCCACGACGCAAGCGATGTCGGCCGCCAGCAGGACCACGAGCTTCGCCCAGCGCATCGGCGGGGACGTCTCGCGGAGCCAGGCCAGCGCGGCCAGCGCGCTCAGCACGATCGCGCACACGGAGAACAGCGCCGCGAGCATTTGACCCGCCTGGTCGGGCGAGACGAGCCCCACCGCGCCGAACGGAATCAGCAGGAGCATCGACAGCTGCACGAGCGCGGCCGGCCCCTTCATCAGCCACGCGAGCCACGCGTGCAGGCGCTGCAACAGTCTCCAGGCCATGCCGCCACGAACGCTGAGCGCGACCTGGTCGACGACGTCTGCCGCGAGCGTGCCCAGATGGAAGAAGAGCTGATACGAGGCGGACAGCGCCCGCAATCCGCCCTCGCCGAGCCGGGAGAGATCGGCCCAGTAGACCTCGTAGAGGTCGACGGGGCGATCGTTCGCGCGCCGGCGCAGCGAGACGCGCGTGGACTCGTAGAGCGCTTCGCTCTCCGGCAGCTCGAGTCGGCCGAGCAGGTAATCGTTCAGCGCCAGGCCCAGGTCGGGAGCGGCCGAATCAGCCGCGGGGGCCGGAGTGGATCTCTGCGCCTGATAGAATCCGCTCGGCGTCCCCGGCCGCCGTCTCGAAGTCTCGGCCTTTCGCCCGCCGGCCGGGGCGTGCGTCTCGGTCGGCGAAGCAATGCCGGGCTCCAGCCGAGCCACCGGCACCAGCACCTCGTGCATTTCTCCCTGCACGTAGCGCGGCTCGCCCGCCCCGCCGTGACACAGGAGCCGCGCGAGCTCGCGTACGGTCTGTCCCGCGCGCTGATCGGCGATACCGTGGACCACGACGACGGCGACGGGATCGTGTGCGCTCATGCTCGGCCGGGCACGGAGCGCCGGAATGGCGGCGCCCCGTGCCCGATGGTGCAGCTACACGGTCAGCTGATCGCGGATCGGCAGGCGCCGGATTCGCTTGCCCGTTGCGGCGAAGATCGCGTTGCAGAGCGCGGGCGGTACCGGCGGGACCCCGGGCTCGCCCACACCACCCATCGGCTTGGCGTAATCACCGCCGGGCACGATGTGGACGCGGATGATCTTCGGCGCCGCGCTGATGCGGGTGACCTGGTAGGAGTCGAAGTTGTTCTGCTCGACGCGGCCGGCCTTGTAGCTGATCTCGCCGAGCGTTGCGACGCCGACGCCCATGACCGTCGCGCCTTCCATCTGTGATCTGACCCGATCGGGATTGACGGTCGCACCGCAGTCCACCGCGACGTCGACTCGCGGAATCGTGAGCACGCCCTTGGCGTCGACGGCGACTTCAACGACCGCCGCGATGTAGCTCACGAAGCTGTAGTGCCCGGCGATGCCGAGCCCGGAGCCCTTGGGCATCTTCCGGCCCCAGCCCGCCTCGCGCGCCACCATCTCCACGACGCGCCGCAGGCGCCCCGTGTCCACCGGATACCGCTCGGGTGACTCGCCGTGGTTCCAGGTGTCGCCCAGCGTCTCGGGGCTCACCTGCCGAGCGGGGCCGATCACCTCCAGCAGGAAATCCTTTGGATCGCGACCCGCCGCCGCGGCCAGCTCGGCCACGAACGACTGGACCGCGAACGCGTGCGGAATATTCGAGACCGATCGGAACCAGCCGATCCGTGTGTGGGCCACCGCCTCCGGGTTCTCGATACGAACGTTGGGGATCGCGAACGGCACGTTGATGACCCCCATGCCGAGCTCGAAGGGCGCCTCGTTCTTCGCGTCGGCGTTGAAGGTCGAGATGATCGTGGGCGCCACGCTGCGGTGGAGCCACGCCACCGGCTTGCCCTTGGCGTCGACGCCGGCCTCGAGATGCTCGACCGACACCGTGTGGTAGTAGGAGTTGTGCAGATCGTCGTCGCGCGTCCACGTCACCTTGACCGGCTTGCCGTCGACGGCCTTCGACAGCACGGCTGCCTCGATGGCGAAGTCCGGCTTGGACTTGCGCCCGAAGCCGCCGCCCAGCAGCGTGACGTGCACGGTGACGTCGTCGGCCGACATGCCGAGCCGCTTGGCCACCAGATCGCGCGCGGCCTGCGGTGACTGGAAGCAGCCCCAGACCTCGCACTTGCCGCCGACGATACGGACCGTGGCGGCCGGCGGCTCCATCGTCGCGTGCGCCAGATGCGGCACGTAGTACTCGGCCTGGTGGCGCTTAACGGCGCCGCCGGCGGCCTTGTCGAAATCGCCGTCGTTGCGGACGACCTTGCCGGGCTTGCGCGCCGACTCCTCGAGCGCGCTCTTGTAGGTCGCCGAGTCGTAGCTGGCGTTCGGTCCGTCTTCCCACGTGATCTTGAGCGCCTGGCGGCCCTGCATGGCGGCCCAGGTGTTGCGCGCCAGCACCGCGACGCCGCCCAGGGGATTGAAGTGCGCGGGTGGCGGGCTCGGCTCGATCTGGACGACCTTCACCACGCCCGGCACCTTGAGCGCCTCGGCGTCGTCGACGCTGACCACCTTGCCGCCCAGCACGGGCGGGCGGGCCACGACCGCGTAGAGCATGCCGTCGAGCCGCGTGTCGATGCCGTACTTCGCCTTACCGCTGGCGATGTCGGCGGCGTCGACGAGCTTCAGCTGGCCCTTGCCGATGTAGCGGAAGTCCTTCGGGTCTTTCAAGCGGAGCGATGTGCGCGCGGGAACCGGCTGGCCGGCGGCGGCCTTCGCGAGCGCGCCATAGCCGAGGCGACGACCACTGGCGCGATGGACGACCTCGTGGTTCTTCGCCGACACCTCGCTCACCGGCACCTTCCAGCGCTCGGCGGCCGCCGCCTCCAGCATGGCGCGCGCGGCGGCGCCGCACCGGCGCATCGGCTCGAAGAAATGGCGGGTGCTGCGCGAGCCGTCGGTGTCCTGGTTGCCGAACTTCTTCTCGTCGCCGGTGGCCTGGGCGACGCGCACGCGCTTCCAGTCGGCCTCCATCTCGTCGGCCACGATCATCGGCATGCCGGTCCTGATCCCTTGCCCCATCTCCGAGCGATGGCACACGATCGTGACCGTCCCGTCATCGGCGATCGAGACGAACGCCAGCGGATCGTCGACCCATCCGTTGGGCATCCCGTCGGCGCCGTACTTCTTCGGCTCCTGGGCGCGCGCGTCGGACTGGAAGCCGACGGCCAGCACGAGGCCGCCGAGCGACATGCCCTGCAGGAACCGGCGCCGGCTCACGTTGGCCAGCACCAGCGAGCTCCCGGGCGACGATTCGACCTGCGCCGGGCGAACGACCGGCGCGCTCATCGCGCACCTCCCTGCTTCGCGGCGGCTTGCTTGATCGCGGCGCGGATCCGCGTATAGGTACCGCAGCGGCAGATGTTGCCGTCCATGGCCTCGTCGATCTGGGCATCGGTGGGCTTCGGCGTTCGCCGCAGCAGCGCGGCCGCGGACATGATCTGGCCGGCCTGACAGTAGCCGCACTGCGGGACGCCGACCTCGACCCACGCCGCCTGCAGCGCGCGCCCAATGGGATCGCCGCCGACGGCTTCGATCGTCACGATCTTGCTGCTGGCCACCGCCGCGATGGGCGTGATGCAGGAGCGGACCGGCCGGCCGTCGACGTGCACGGTGCAGGCGCCGCACAGCGCCATGCCGCAGCCGAACTTGCTACCGGTGAGGCCGAGCTCGTCTCGCAACACCCACAAGAGCGGGGTCTCGTCAGGTACGTCGACGCTCTGGCGCTTGCCGTTGATGTCGAGTGTGGCCATCACGCCCTCCTCTCGTCGTGGAGCCCGCGGCAGGCCGGTCTGCCGCCTCGGTCGGCGGCGCGCCGGATCAATATGTCCGAGACGGCATGATGAAACCACAAAGCGGGGTGAACATAAAGAAAGCCGGCCTCGACTGGGCGGCGGATGACTCCCGACGAAGCCCGGTTTCGAGCGCGGCTCGGGTCAGGCTGCCGTGACGCCGCCGTCGACGGGCAGCGCGACCCCGGTAACGAACGACGCTTCGTCCGAGAGGAGGAACAGCGCCGCGTTGGCGATCTCCTCGGGCCGGCCGGTGCGGCCCAGCGGCACCGAACCGTGGGCACGCTTCTGAACCAGCTCCTCGGGATCCATTCCGGCCGTCGACTTCTGATCGGGCCGGGAGACGAACACCCGGAGCATGGGCGTGTCGATCGGCCCTGGACAGACCGCGTTCACGCGAATCTTCTCCTTCGCCAGTCGCAGCGCCAGGCTCTTGACGAAGCCCACCACCCCGAACTTGCACATCGAATAGACCGGGCTGAAGCCGGACCCGACGAGCCCGGAGGTGGAGGCGGTGAAGAGAAGGCTCCCGCCGCCGCGGGCGCGGATCTCGGGGATGGCGGCCTCGGTCGTGATCAGCACTGTCCTGAGATTGAGGTCGACGGCCAGATCGAAGGCGCTCATGTCGATGCCCTCGACCGAGGCCGGCCCGGGATGGCCGACATGGTTCCAGACGAAATCCAGCCCCTTGAACCGGCTGACCGTGTCCCACACGATGCGGCGCGAGTCCTCGTCATTGGTGAGATCGGCCGTGATGCCGTGCGCGACGCCGCCGGCCGCGGTGATCTCGCCCACGACGCGCTTCACTCCGGCGGCGTCCACGTCCACGACGGAGACCTGCGCCCCCTCGCGCGCGAAGCGCAGAGCTCCGGCCCGTCCCATGCCCGAGGCAGCGGCGGTCACGATCCCGATCTTTCCGGCCATGCGCATCGGCAGCCCTCCTACGGGAGATTGAGATCCGATCCTACTATAGGGAAGGCCATGAAGAGCCTCGAGGCCAAAGCCTGGCTCGCGCTCGTCATCCTCGCGGCGGCGATGGCGCTTCTGCTATTCGTCCCCGCGGGAACGATTCGCTACTGGCAGGCCTGGGTCTACCTGGCGATCTTCACTGGCGCGTCGGCCCTCACCACGCTTTACCTGGCGAGACACGATCGCGCGCTGCTCGAGCGCCGGATGAGTGGGGGGCCGACCGGCGAGAAGCGGCCCGCTCAGAAGCTCATCATGTGGTGCATGTCGGTCGGCTTCGTCGCCCTGCTAGTCGTGCCGGCACTGGACCACCGCTCGGGATGGTCGACGGTGCCCCCGGGTGTGGTCGTGGCCGCCGACGTCCTCGTTCTCGTCGGCTTGGCCTTCATCGTTCGGGTCTATCGGGAAAACACGTTCACGTCGGCCACCATCGAGATCGCCGAGAATCAGAACGTCGTCTCGACCGGGCCGTACGCGATCGTCCGCCACCCGATGTACGCGGGCGGCTTCCTGTACCTGGCGACCACGCCGCTGGCCCTCGGCTCCTACTGGGGGCTGGTGCCGATCGCCGCCATGACGCCGTTCCTGATCTGGAGACTCCTCGACGAGGAGCGCATGCTGGCCGCGAATCTGTCGGGCTATGCCGAATACCAGCGGCGGGTCCGTTATCGTCTGGTGCCGTTCGTCTGGTAGCTCAGTTGACTTGTCGCGCCCGCTCTGACACGATCGGCGCGAGCTTGACTCACCGATTCGTGCACGCCCGCATCCACGCCTGCCCCCGGCAACGGGGCTACACACGCACGAAGATCACGAGGCCCAGGAGGCTCACCATGATGGGACGTCGTCTTGCCGCCATTGCGGCCACCGCGCTTCTCTGCGCCGGCCCGGCGCTCGCCCAGGAGAAGCTCCCCCCGCTTCGCACCGGTGTCGACGGCACTTTCGCCCCGCACGCGATGCCCAAGCTCGGCGGTGGCATCGAAGGATTCCAGATCGATCTCTTCACCGAGGTCGCGCGCCGCATGAAGCGCGAGATCACCATCGACGCGGTGAGCTTCTCGACCTTGATTCCGGGCATGCAGTCCGGTCGCTACGATTTCATCGCGGCGCCGACGACGGTGACCATCGAGCGGGCTGACAACATGCTGTTCACCGCGGGCTACCTGTGGACGGCCTACCAGTTCGGCATCAAGAAGGGCTCGGCGCCGATCAAGGTCTGGGAGGACCTCCGGGGGAAGTCGGTCTCCGTCAACAAGGGCACGCCCTACGAGAACCTCTCCAAGGCCAAGGGCGTCGAGCACGGCTTCACGGTGCAGGTCTACGACACCCAGCCGGACGCCACGCAGGCCGTGCTCTCCGGCCGCGCGTACGCGACGCTCGGCGGTAACACGACCATCCGGTACGCCGCGTCGAAGAACCCGCAGTTCGTGGCCGACCTGGAGCTGCTGGACACGCGCGCCCACTGGGCTGCGCCGGTACCCAAGAACAACCCGAAGCTTCGTGCCCAGCTCCAGGACGCGCTCGACTGCATGAAGAAGGACGGCACAATCGCGAAGCTGTCCGAGAAGTGGTTCGGCCGCAAGCCGGCTCCCGACGATCTCGAGGTGGTGATCACGCCGGGCTACGGCCCGCCCGGCATGCCGGGCTACGATCCGACGCCGCACGAGCTCCATTGCAACTGACCTGAGCGAATGGGCGGCCCGATCGTCGACGCCCGCGGTCTCCACAAGCATTTCGGCGCCCTGCACGTCCTGAAGGGCGTCGATCTGCGAGTGGCCGAGCGCGAGCTGGTGTTCGTGATCGGCCCGTCCGGCTCGGGCAAGTCGACTCTGCTCCGCTGCCTGAACCGGCTCGAGGAGCCGTCGTCCGGCAGCGTCGTGGTGGACGGTCTCGACATGCTCGACCCACGCACCGACATCAACCACGCCCGCCAGCGCATCGGCATGGTGTTCCAGTCGTTCAACCTCTATCCGCACATGACCGCGCTCGGCAACGTGACACTCGCCCTGCGCCTGGTTGCGGGCAAGTCGCGCGGAGAGGCCGAGACGCTGGGCCGGGCCGCGCTCGAGCGAGTGGGCCTCGCCGACCGCGCCGGCCACACGCCCGGCCAGCTCTCCGGCGGCCAGCAGCAGCGCGTGGCCATCGCGCGCGCGATCGCGCTCGAGCCCCGCGTCATGCTATTCGACGAGCCCACCAGCGCGCTCGACCCGGAGCTGGTGGGCTCGGTACTCGAGGTAATGCGCGCCCTGCGTGAGAGCGGCATGACCATGATCGTCGTCAGCCACGAGATGGGCTTCGCCCGCAACGCCGCCGACCGCGTGGTGTTCATGGACGCGGGCGCCATCGTGGAGGAAGGGCCGCCGGCGGCGATCTTCGAGCGCCCGGCCCACGAGCGCACCCGCACGTTCATCGGGCAGATCCAGCGTCACTGACCGACGATGTCGAGCTGGAGCCGCTTCGCGGAGACGTTTCTCAACGCGAAGGTCATGCACCGCTACCTGCCGGACATCCTCTCCGGCGTGGTCGTCACGATCGAGCTGGCCCTGCTCGTCGTCGTCACGGGCATCGCCGCCGGCCTCACGCTCGCACTGTTGAGAAGCCTCGGACTCCGGCCGCTCAACTGGCTGATCATCGGGGTCGTCGACCTGTTCCGCTCGCTGCCACCGCTGGTCGTCATCGTGCTGATCTACTTCGGCCTGCCCAGCGCGGGCCTAGCGCCCTCGGGCTTCGTCTCCACCTGGCTTTCGCTGGCCTTCGTGCTGATGGCCTTCTCGGAAGAAATCTTCTGGGCGGGCATTACCGCGGTGGATCGGGGTCAGTGGGAGGCCGCGCGCTCGACCGGCCTCACGTTCGGTCAGACCCTGACGAGCGTCGTCTTGCCGCAGGCGTTTCGGCTGGCCATCCCGCCGCTCACCAACCGCACCATCGCCATCACCAAGGGCACCGCCCTCGGCACTGTTGTCGCCGTCACCGAGATTCTGGGCCAGGCAAGCTCGGCGATGTCCAACTCCTACAATCCCTCGCCGCTGATGATGGGCGCCGCGGCGTACCTCGTGCTGTTCTTCCCCATCGTGGTGGCGGCGCGCTACATCGAGACCCGATTCGCGTGGAAGCGATGATCCAGACCTTCTTCAACCCGGAGATCATCGTCGCTTCCTGGCCGATCGTGCGAGCCGGGTTGCTGAACACGGTGCTGCTCTCGCTGCTGGTGGTACCCCTGGGCCTGATCGGCGGGCTAATCCTGGCGCTCCTGGCCAGCGTGAAGAAGCCGGTCGTGCGCTGGCCCTTGATGGTCTGGGTCGATTTCTTCCGCGCTTTCCCGCCGCTGGTGCTGCTGATCTTGCTGTTCGCCGGGCTGCCGTTCGCCGGGCTGGAGCTGGGCGGCTTCATCTGCGTGGGCATCGCCTTCTTCCTGAACACCGGCGCCTACTACGGCGAGATTCTGCGCGCGGGCATCGATTCGGTGCCGGCCGGCCAGATCGAGGCCGCGCGGTCGACGGGCCTCTCGCGCCTGCAGGCCATGACCTACGTTGTGCTGCCGCAGGCGGTGCGCAACGTGCTCCCCGATCTGCTCTCGAACACGCTCGAAGTGGTGAAGCTCACCGCGCTCGGCAGCGTCGTCGCGGTGCCCGAGCTCCTGTACCAAGCGCGGCAGGCGCAGAGCCTCACCTACAGCCCCACGCCGATCGTGGTGGCGGCGATCGTCTACTTCCTGATGCTGTGGCCGGTCGTGCGGCTCCTGAGCCGACTGGAAAACCGGGCTCTCGCTCGGCGCTAGAGCTTCGGGCGTCCTATAATCGCGACGATGGCGGCGAGCGCCCGGTTCACGCTCGGAGGTTTCATCGCCCGGTATGCCTTCGCGCTACTCGTGGCCGGCGCCACCTACAATCCCACGCCGTACTGCTACTACGCGTGGGCGAAGAGTACCGGATTCCAGTGGGCGCCGCCGATCGTGTTCGCCGGCGTCGTCCTGCTGATCGGCTGGTTCATCTGCCTGCGGCCCGCTGTCCGCTCGATGGGCGGCATCGGCCTGCTGCTCGCCAACGCGCTCCTGGCCTCGCTCTACTGGCTGATGGCCAGCCGCGGGTGGCTGCCCCGCGAGAACCTTACGGCCATTACATGGATCGCGGTGTTCAGCATCGCCGGCATCCTGGCCATCGGCATGTCCTGGGCGGGCTGGCGCGGGGCTCGGGTCGTGACTAGCGTGTGACCAGCGGCACCAGAGCCGATGGCCATTCGTGGCCTACCGGCTGGGTGTCGGATCGAACCAGCCTCCGTCGGAGGCGATCAGCGCGTCCGCCTCGGCCGGGCCCCAGGTTCCGCGCTCGTACTCATGCACCGGTGGGCGATCGCCAAGGATCGGGTCGACGATCCGCCACGCTTCCTCGACGTAATCCTGCCGCGCGAACCGGGCCGAATTGCCGCGCAGCGCGTCGAACAGGAGCTCCTCGTAGGCCCCCATCTCGGCGGGATCCGAGGCCTCACTGATCACCAACTCCACCGGCTGCCCGTCGATCTCGTCGCCGGCCTTCTTGACCAGGGCGCCGATCGCGATCATGAGATCGGGCGTGACGCGGAAGCGAAAGTAGTTGGCCGGCGGGGCCAGCGCCGAGAAGACCGCCGGCGGCTGCCGCAGCTTCACGAAGACCTCGGTGGCCGTGAGGGGAAGACACTTGCCCGCGCGGATGTAGAAGGGCACGCCCTTCCAGCGCCACGAGTTGATCTCGAGCCTGAGCGCCACGAAGGTTTCCACGGTTGAATCCGGCGTCACGCCGGGCTCGTCGTGATAGCCGCGGAACTGGCCGCGGACGACGTCGCCCGGCGCGAGCGGCCGAATTCCCCTGAGCACCTTCGCTTTTTCGTCCCGCAGCATCTCGGCGTCCAGACCGGGCGGTGGCTCCATCGCGATGTTGGACAGCACCTGCAGCAGGTGGTTCTGCACGACGTCGCGCACGCAGCCGGTCTGATCGTAGAACTTGCCGCGGCCCTCGACGGCGAAATTCTCCGCCATCGTGATCTGCACGCTCTCGACGTACTGCCGGTTCCACAGGGGTTCGAGAAACGAGTTGGCGAAGCGAAAGAAGAGCAGGTTCTGGACGGTGTTCTTACCCAGATAGTGGTCGATGCGGAACACGCTCTCTTCGCCGAAGCGGCGATGCACGGCCACGTTGAGGGTGCGGGCCGAGGCGAGGTCGTGGCCGAACGGCTTTTCGATGACGACCCGTCCGCCCGCCGCACAGCTCGATTCACCGAGCTGATCCACGACCGTCTCGAAGAGACTGGGCGGGATCGCCAGGTAGTGCGTCGGGCGGCGCGCGGCGCCCAGCTCCTGGCGCAGGCGCTTGAACGTCGCCCCGTCGGCGTAATCACCGTCGATGTAGCGCAGGCAGCGGATCAGGATCGCAAACGCATCGGGATCGAGGCCGCCGTACTGCTCGACGCTGTCGCGGGCGCGAGCCCGCAGCTCATCGAGCGTCCAGCCGGCCTTCGCGACGCCGATGACCGGAATGTCGAGGTGGCCGCGCTTCGCCAGGGCCTGGAGAGCGGGAAAGATCTTCTTGTGGGCGAGATCGCCGGTCGCGCCGAAGAACACGAGCGCATCGGACTTCTCGTGGCTCATCGATCTCAACCGCGAGCCGGTTTGATTTTCTCGCAGTACAGCACTGCCGCGTCCCGAATCGTGCGCTCGGCATCCGCTCGTCCGCGCATATCTCCCACGGTTACCGGCTTGTGCTCGAGAGTCTTGTAGTCGAGGAAGAACCGCTCCAGCTCCCGCAGGCGATGGCCCGAGACCTCAGAGATCTCCCGGTAGTCCGCGTACTCCGGATCGTCCAGGTGGATCGCGATGATCTTGTCGTCCGGCCCCTTGTCGTCGGTCATCGTCAGTACGCCGATCGCTCGCGCTCGCAGGATGCAGAGCGGCACGACCGGCTCCTGCCCGAGCACCAGGACATCGAGCGGGTCGCCGTCCAGGCAATACGTCTGGGGCAGGAAACCGTAGTTCGCCGGGTAGTGGACCGCGCTGTACAGCACCCGGTCGACCGACAGCAGGCCGGTAGACTTGTCGAGCTCATATTTCACCTTCGAGCCCTTGGGAATCTCGATAACCGCCCGGAAGCCGGTCTCGATGGAGTCGCCCAGCTCGACGTCGTGCCAGGCGTGCATCGTATCCTCTCCTTGGCTGCTCGGATCCCGCGCGGGGTGGTGGCGTCAGCCCTTGACGGCGCCGGCCGTGAGGCCCGCAACGTAGTACTTCACGAAGAACGAATAGATGAGCGCGACCGGCACGGAGCCGAGCAGCGCTCCGGCCATCAGCTGACCCCAGTAGAACGCGTCGCCGCGGATCAGCTCGCCCACGACACCGATCGGCACGGTGCGGACGTCGGAGCGGCTGAGGAAGAGCAGTGCGTACAGGAATTCGTTCTGAGCCAGCGTGAAGGCGAAGATGCCGGCGGAGATGAAGCCAGGCATGCAGAGCGGCAGGATCACCCGGGTCATGGCCCGCCAGCGGCTGGCTCCGTCGATCAGCGCCTGCTCCTCCAGCTCCTTCGGCACCGTCTTGAAGTATCCCATCAGCAGCCAGGCGATGAAGGGCACGAGCAGGGTCGGATAGGTCAGCATCACCGCGCTGAGCGTGTTGCCGAGCTTCAGCCGGCCGATCAGATCGGCCATCGGAACGAACAGGAGCGTCTGCGGAACCAGATAGGTCACGGCCACCGCGATGGCCAGCAGCGGAGCGCCGCGAAATCTCATGCGCGCCAGCGGGTACGCGAGCATGGTCCCGAGCAAGAGCGAGATGCCGGTCGCCACGGCGGCCACCAGCAGCGTGTTGGCGACCCACGTCAGGAAGTTCGTTTCCTGGAGCAGGCTCACGTAGTGCACCAGGGACGGATGCCGGATGGTCAGCGGATTCGCCTTCGGGTCGTAGAGCTCGGCGTTGGTCTTGAGCGAGGTGGCGGCCATCCACGTGAACGGAAACAGGGCGATCACGAAAAACGCCGTCAGCGGGAGCCACAGGCCGAAAAGTCGCCGGCGCCACGTCAGCTCGCCGACCATGTCAGTCCTTCCGCACGTAGAAGGTGAGCAGCACCAGCAACAACCCGAGCACCGGCACCATGCTGAGCGCCACCGCGGAGCCGAGCCCCATCTGGCCCACGCCCACGCTCAGGCTGTAGGCGTAGGTGGCCATCAGGTGGGTGGAGTTGGCCGGGCCGCCGCCGGTGAGCACGTAGACGAGCTGGAAGTCGAAGAACGTGAGGATGATCGAGAAGGTCGTGACGATGAAGATGACCGGCAAGAGCGAGGGCAGCGTGACGTACCGGAAGCGCCCCCAGGTACTGGCGCCGTCGATGGTCGCCGACTCGTGCAGCTCGACGGGGATGGTCTGCAGGCCCGCGAGGATCGAGATGCCGAAGAACGGCAGGCCGCGCCACGTGTTGACGATGATGATCGAGATCATCGCCATCGTCGGGTTGCCGAGCCAGGACACGCCCTTCGTCGCCAGGCCGCTCTCCACCAGGAGACGGTTGAAGAGCCCGAGGCCCGGATCGTAGATCCACTGCCACGCGACAGTGCTCAGGACGGTGGGCACGATGAACGGGAGCAGCAAGAGGGCCCGCGTGATGGCCTTCATGCGGAAGTTCTGGTTCATCACGAGGGCCATGCCCAGCCCGCCCGTCGCCTTCAGCACCGTGGCGGCCGCCGTGAACTTGATCGTGTTGCCGACCGACTGCCAGAAGATCGGGTCGCTCGCGAGGGTGACGAAGTTGCCGAAGCCCACGAAGGTGGGCGAGCCGGCCACTTCGCGACGGAAGAAGCTCAGGTAGACGCCGTAGAAGAACGGATAACCCAGGAAGCAGAGCAGGAACAGCAGGGGCGGCGTGAGGATGAGCCAGCTGAACACCCACTCCCGCTCGATGAACTCGCGGAGCCGCCGGCCCAGCCCAACCGACCGGTAGGCACGCGCCTCGAGCGCGGCCGCCCCTGATGTCCCGACAGCTGGATTCGTGCTCACCCGTAGATCTGCTTGAGCTGCGTGACGGCCTCCGCGATGACGGTCTTGGTCGGCGCGCCCAGGCAGGCCTTGGAGAACATATCGATCACGACCCAGCGGTTGATGACCGTGCCGTGCGCGCGGTTGGCGGGCGCCGGCCACGACGTGAGCTTCCCGGTCTCGAGCACCTTGTGGTACGGCTTCACGCGCGGCTCGATGTCCCACTCGGGAATCTTGTCGTAGGCGTGCAGGTACGGCGCGAAGTACATGTCACCCGACGCGATCCACGGACGGAACTGCTTGGGGTCCATGGTCCAGCGCAGGAAATCCTTGGCGGCCTGCGGTTCGGGGCCGTAGGCGAACACACCGTGGGTCACCGGCACGAGCGCGTGGTAGCGCTGGCCGTTCGGGCCCTTGGGATTGAGCCCGTGCTCGATCACCTTGCCCATCTCGGGCAGATCACGCTTGGCCGACACCATGATGCTGTAGGCGTTGTTGGTGCACGAGATCTGACTGGTCAGGAAGGCCTTGTTGTTGTGCGGATCGAGCCAACCGATGCAGTCCTCGATGCAGGTCTCCTTGTAGAGCCGGCGCACGTAGTCGACGGCCTTCGCCGTCTCGCTCGTGTCGAGCGCGACCTTCTTGCCGGCCTTGTCCATGACGGTCACACCGTAGGACCACAGCAGCGGGTAGAGCCAGGAGTAGTTGTCGGCGAAGCCGTGGCCCATGGACATCCCGAAGGGATGGCCCTTGGCCTTGAGCTTGATGCCGGCTTCCAGGAATTCGTCCCAGGTCTCGGGGAACTGCTTGATCCCGGCCTCGTCGAACCAGTCCTTGCGATAAACCATCAGCTGGCCGATGTTCGCCTGGGGTACGGACTTCCACTTGCCGTTGTCCACGGAGAGAAGCTTGATCTCGTCGTACCAGCCGCCGTTCTCCTTGCCCACGGCCTCGGCGATGTCGGACACGTCCACCAGCGCGTCGCGATAGAGCCACTCCTGCTGCACCCAGGCGAGATCGGCGCCGGACTTGTTCTCGACCATCGAGACCAGCTGGGGCACCGCGCTGCCGCCGGCGGCCTGGATCTGGTAGTCGATCTTGATGCCGGTGGCCTTCTGATAGGCCGGGATCATCACCTTGATGAAGTGCTCGTCGAAATTCTTCACGTACGAGCTTTCGCGGGCGAACACGATGGTCGTCGGCTTGGCCTCGACCTTCCGGGCGATCCACGGAGCGCCGACGATCGCTGCCGCGCCGGCGGTGAGCTTCAGAAAATCACGACGGCCGGGCCGGGACTGGACGGGTCGCTTCATGCCGTTTCCCCTTGTGTATGAGGCTATAGGTGACGCCAGAAGATGATCCTGCCCTCAGGTCAACATATCGTCAAGGTGTATGGTTCCACGGCACATTTGACGCCGGCCGGGCGGTAAGCCTACCGTCGGCAGCATGGATGTCGGGGCGCGATGAGCTGCTCAGCCTGCGGAGCCGTGAACCGCCCGGGACGGCGCTTCTGCTCGAGGTGTGGAGCGACGCTCGCACGAACATGCAGCGCCTGTGGATTCGTCAACGAGCCCGGCGACGAGTTTTGCGGCGGGTGCGGCCTACGCCTGGCCCCTGCCGCGGCACAGCCCGAGTCCACGCCGGCGCCGCCCGGCCCCGCTACACCCGACGCCGAGCGCCGGCAGATCACCGTCATGTTCTGCGATCTGGTCGACTCGACGGCGCTGGCTGGGCGTCTCGACCCGGAGGAGCTCCGCGAGCACGTGCGGGCCTACCAGACCGCCAGCGCCGACGCGATCGCGCGCTTCGAAGGACACATCGCGCAGTACCTGGGCGACGGGCTCCTGGTCTACTTCGGCTATCCGACGGCGCACGAGGACGATGCACAGCGCGCGGTGCGCTCGGCGCTCGGCATCGTCGACGCCATCGCCGCGCTCAACGCGCGCCGGGCACAGAGCGGCGTCAGCCTGGCCGTGCGGGTCGGCATCCACACCGGGCTGGTGGTGGTCGGCGAGGTCGGCGGCGGGAGCCGGCGCGAGCAGTTAGCGCTCGGCGAGACGCCGAACATGGCGGCCCGGCTGGAGGCGCTGGCTGCGCCGGGGACGATCGTCGTCAGCGCGGCCACGCATCGCCTCGTCGAGCAACGCTTCGCCTGCCGCGACCTGGGCCTCCACCAGCTGCGCGGCGTCGCCGCCTCCCAGCCCGTTTATCAGGTGCTGGGCGAACGCACCCCCGGACGTGGCGATAGTCTGCCCGTCGCCGGGGCGACTCCGCTCGTCGGGCGGGAGCGCGAGGTCGCGCTGGTCCTGGAGCGGTGGGACGCCGCGGTGGAGGGCATCGGCCAGGTCGTGCTCCTGAGCGGCGAGGCCGGCATCGGCAAGACGCGAATCACTCAGACCGTGTGCGCGCGACTGCAGAGCGTACGGGACATGCGGCTGGACGGCCGATGCTCGCCGTATCGCCAGCACAGTCCCATGCACGTCGTCGTCGAGCTGCTCCAGAGCGCGCTCGGGTTCGAGCGCGACGACACCCCGGAGATGCTGGCCCGGCGCCTGGAGCGTACCCTCGCCGAGACCGCGCTGCCCCTCGCCGAGGCCGTCCCCTTGCTCGCCTCGCTCCTGGGGCTGCCGATCTCGGCCGACTCACCGGTGCTCGCGTGGGCGCCCGAGCGCCAGCGACAGCGGACGATCGAGATCGTGCTGGACGTCCTCCGGGGGCTCGCCGCGCGCCAGCCGCTCCTGGTGCTCGTCGAGGATCTGCACTGGATGGATGCCTCGTCCCTGGAGCTCCTGACCCTCCTCGTCGATCAAGTGGCGACGGTCGCCATCTGCGTGCTGCTCACCGCACGGCCTGATTTTCGTCCCCCGTGGGCCGCGCGCGCACACACCACCCAGATCACGCTGACCCGGCTCCCGCGGCGGCAGACGGAGCAAATGATCCTCAGCGTCGCCGGCAACAAGCCGTTTCCAGCCGAGGTGCTCCAGCACGTGCTCAACGGCGCCGACGGCGTCCCGCTCTTCGTGGAAGAGATCACCAAGATGGTGCTCGAGTCGGGCCTGCTGAGAGATCGCGACGATCACTACGAGCTGACGGCTCCGCTCCGGCCCCTCGCTATCCCGGCCACGCTCCGGGACTCGCTGACGGCGCGGCTCGACCGGCTTCCCGAGGCCAAGCCCGTTGCGCAGCTCGCGGCGGCGATCGGCCGCGAGTTCTCCTACGAGCTGCTCCAGGCCGTCTCGCCCCTCGATCCCGCCGCTCTGCAGCGGGAGCTCGCGCGCCTCGTTGCGGCGGAGCTTCTCTACCAGCGCGGGCTTCCCCCCGCCGCCAGCTACATCTTCAAGCACGCGCTCATTCAGGAAGCGGCGTATCAGTCGCTCCTGCGGACGACCCGCCAGCAGTATCACCGGCGCATCGTCACGGTGCTCGCCGAGCGGTTCCCGCAGATCGGCGAGCTGAGTCCAGAGCTGGTCGCGCATCACTACAGCGAGGCCAATCTGGCTGCACAGGCGATTCCGTACTGGCGACGGGCCGGCGAGAACGCCGTCCGGCGGTCAGCGTACCGCGAGGCCACCGCGCACTTCGAGCACGGCCTCGAGCTGGTCCCCGCCCTCCCGGATTCTCTCGAGCGCGACCGCCAGGAGCTCGGTCTGCTCATGGGTCTGGGACCGGTGTTGTTCGCCACACGCGGCTTCGCAGCCCCCGAGGTGGATCGCTCCTACGCTCGCGCTCGACAGCTCTCCGACCGCCTGGGCGATGTGCCGGAGACGTTTCCCACTCTCTGGGGACAGTGGGGCGTTCTCATCCTCCGCGGGAACGTCGACGAGGCGCGCGAGATCGGCGAGCAGCTTCTCGGCCTTGCGCGGTCCTCGGCGGACACCGCGCTCCTCCTTCAGGCCCGGCACGCCCTTTGGCCAACGCACGTGTACGGCGGTGAGCTGAGCGCCGCAGTGGAGGACCTCGCGGAAGGGCTGGCGCTCTACGACCTCGATCGCCACCGCTCGCTTGCCTTCACGTTCGGTGGTCACGACGCCAGGGTCTGCGGCCTCGCCTTCAATACGTTTGCGCTCGGATTACTCGGCCGTTTTCGGGAGGCCCTCGCGTCTGGTCGCCGCACGCTCGAAGCTTCCCGCGCCCTCGCCCATCCCCACAGTCAGGCGAACGGGCACGCCTGGGTGTCGCTCGCCTATGTCGTGCTCGGCGACATCGAGCTGGCCCGCGCCGAGGCCGAAGCAGGCCTGGCCCTCTCGACGGAGCTCGGCTTCCCACAGTGGGCCGCGGCTTCCGCCGTCGCCCGCGGAGCGACGCTGGCCGCTTCCGGCGAGATCGACGCCGGCATTATCGAGATGCGGCGTGGTCTCGCCGACTGGCAGGCCACCGGCGCCGGAGTCATGATTCCGGTCTATCTCGGCTTCATCGCCGCGTCCGAGCTGGTCCGCGGCGACATTGGGACCGCGCTCCGGCTCATCGACGAGGCGTCCAGACGAATCGAGATGCACGGCGAGCGCATGTACGAAGCGGAGATCCACCGTCTGCGCGGCGAGGCGCTCCTGGCCGGCGCGAGGCCGGACCCTGCGCACGCGGAGTCGTGCTTCCGGCGCGCCGTCGGCGTCGCCGGAGCGCAGGAGGCACGATGCCTGGAGCTACGCGCGGCGACGAGTCTGGCCGGCCTCTGGCAGCGCCAGGGTCGCCGGGACGACGCCCACCGCATGCTGGCCGAATCCGCCGGGTGGTTCGCCGATGAAATCGAGACGAGTGTGCTGCGCGAGGCGCGCCGACTGCTCCGCGAGCTCGCCTGAGCGACGGCCTCAGGCGACTGCGGCGAGCTGGCCGATGATGGCCACGCACGCCTCCGCGAGCTCCTGGCCCTTTGTGACCATGTGCTCCTTGAAGAACTCCTCGTGCACCGAGTGCTCGTGGAAGTGGTGCGGCGTGAGCACCGCCGACAGCACCGGGACCTCCGTGTCCAGCGAGGTCTGCACGATCCCCTGCAGCACCGCCTGGGCCACGAAGTCGTGCCGGTAGATCCCACCGTCGACGACGAGACCGCTGGCGCATACCGCGGCGTAGCGGCCGGTCTGGGCGAGCTTGCGGGCCATCAGCGGGATCTCGAGGCTGCCGGGCACCGAGAAGAGCTTCACGTCGCCCGTTCCGTACCCGTGCTTCGCCATCTCGGCCATGAACGCCGTCCGGCAGTGGTCGGTGATCTCGGTGTGCCACGCGGCCTGGATGTAGGCGATCGGCTTCAGCGCCATACGACTGCCCTCCCTGTGCGAGGTCTGATCAGAGTGTATCAGCGCGATGCGTGTCGTGGCAGAGAGTGCCTTCTACGAGGGCTCAGAAATCTCGACTGGGTCGCCATGATGCATAATGAGCGGACCGATGACGATCGCGACCTTGCCTAAGCGCTTGGGGTTCTTCACGCGTCTCCTCGATCAGGCGGCACCCGCCGAGCGATACCGGCTGGCGACCGCGCAGATCGTCCACGCCGAGCGGTGCGGCTTCGACACGGCCTGGATCGCCCAGCATCACTTCCATGAGGACGAGGGCGGGCTTCCCGCGCCGTTCGTGTTCCTCGCGCAGGTGGCCGCCCAGACATCGCGCATCGGCCTCGGGACGGCGATCGTGACACTGCCGCTGGAGCTGCCGATCCGGGTGGCCGAGGACTCCGCGGTGCTCGATCTCATGTGCGGCGGCCGCCTGGAAGTGGGCGTGGGCGGCGGCGGAAACCTTTCCTCGTACGCGGCGTTCGGACATGACAGCGCGGAGCGCGCGGCGCTGCTCGCTCATCACCTGCAAGTGCTGCGCGACGCTTGGGCCGGGCGGCCGCTGCCGGGCGGCAAGGATCGGCTATATCCGGAAAATCCGGGCCTCGGCGAGCGAGTCTGGCAGGCGACGTTCACGGTCGACGGCGCTCGTCGGGCCGGCGCGGCGGGAGACGGCCTCATGCTGTCGCGCACGCAGCCCCGTCCGGCCGGCGCGCCCGACCTGCCGCTCACCGAGATCCAGAACCCGATGATCGACGCGTACCTCGAAGCGCTGCCCGAGGGCCGCGAGCCCCGGATTCTGGCCTCGCGCACCGTGTTCGTCGCCGACGACAACGACCAGGCTCGGCACTTCGCCGAGATCGGGCTCGGGCGGCATCGCGCGCGGCTGACCAGGCTGGGTCGCGCGACCGGCGACGGATCGGGGCTCAACGCGATGATCGTTGCCATGGACGTTCACCTCGGCACGCCGGACAAGGTGATCGCCTCGCTGCAGACGGACAGCGCGCTCGCGCGCGCGACGGAGGTCGCGGTGCAGGTCCATTCGATCGATCCGCCGCATCCGTTCATCCTCCGCTCGATCGAGCTGGTCGCCGAGGCGGTGGCGCCTGCGTTCGGCTGGGGACGGAATGCCGCGCGGGTCGGGCGCACCGCTCGCGGCTAGACGGAGGACAATGAAGATGTCAGGGACCGACGCCGACGTCATCGATGCGCTGGTCGGGATCACACCGGGATCTGCCCTGGACGCGATCCGAGCCCGGCGGCCCGAGGCGCGCGCTCACGCTCAGGCGACATATCAGGCGTTGTTCGCGCCGAAGGATCCCGGCAACGTCTCGGCGTCGGAGCGCTTTGCGGTGGGCGCATTCGTCGCCGGCCTGCACGGCGCCACGGCCGTCGCGGCCGCCTACGCCGCGCGCCTCGCCGGGAGCGGCGCCCCGGCCGCGCTGAAGGAAGGGGTCGACGCGGCCGTCAAGGAGGCCAGAACGCACGGCCCATACGGCAGCTACACCTCGGGGCCGCTCAGTCGCGAGGATACACCGGGCCCCGTCTATCGAATGGAAGCCTCGACCCGCCGCGCGCTCGGTCCGCGCCTGGCCGCGGCGTTCGAGCACGCACACATGCTCGTCTTCCACCCGCGCGACGCCGCGCCCGCGGCGCTCCAGGCACTGCTCGACGCGGGCTGGACGACCACCGACATCGTGACGCTCTCCCAGATCGTCGCCTTCCTGTCCTTCCAGATCCGGGTGGTCACGGGGCTCCGCACCCTGGCCGGCCGGGCCTGACGCGCGAGGTGAGGTTTTGACATGAGCGACAGCATTCTCAAGATACCGGAGCACACGGTCCCGACCGCCTTCACGCGAGCGCAGCTCGACTGGCTCCCCTGGCTCGAGCCGCTCGCCGTCGACGCGATGACGCCGCGCCACCTGGCGAGCCTCGTCGACGCCGCGCGTGTCAAGTCGCCGTACTTCCGCCTGCTCGCGCGCGACCCGGACGCTCTCGAGGCCCGGACGCGCACCGACAAGGACATCTTCTACAACCCCGAGGGCGGCCTGCCGCGGGCCGAGCGCGAGCTGGCCGCCGCCGCGACGTCGCGCTTCAACGGATGCCTCTACTGCGCCTCGGTGCACGCGCGCCACGCCGCGACCTACTCGAAGCGAGAGGACGACGTGCAGCGCCTGCTCGACGCGGGCGTCGCCGCCGATCTGGGCGAGCGCTGGAACGCGATCGTCGCCGCCTCGGTGGCGCTCACCGCAACGCCGAGCGTCTTCGGGCCGGAGCACGTCGAGCGTCTGCGTCGCGCCGGGCTCGACGATCTGGCGGTCTCCGACGTCATCCACGCCGCGGCCTTCTTCAACTGGGCCAACCGGCTGATGCTCTCGCTCGGCGAGCCGGCGAGCGTCT
Organism: Candidatus Methylomirabilota bacterium; assembly: GCA_046727415.1. Classification (GTDB taxonomy): domain Bacteria; phylum Methylomirabilota; class Methylomirabilia; order Rokubacteriales; family CSP1-6; genus AR31. Next base: position 838 of record JBKPCO010000007.1, on the reverse strand, counting down.
AGCCCTCGCTCTCAGACGCCGAAGAACCACAAGAGCCGCCTGATGGCCGGGCTCTGGGTCCGGTGCGCCAGCTCCAAGCTATCGTTGATTCCCGACACGCAGCGTGGGGGCTCGGCGGCGCCGCCTTCGGCGGCATTCAAGACGGTCAGGCACGGTCGGGCGCAGTCGACTTCCAGCGAGTGACACGGCGCCGCGTGAACCTCGCAGACATACGACAGCGGCGACAGATCCGTGAAGTAGGCCCGCCGTGCGGGCGGCAGGAACGACGTTGACGGCATCAGGGAGCAGGCGGTCACGTCGCGATGCCGACGAGATGGGGAGGCGCCGGGATCGGTGCGTACAGTCAGGTTGGCGGTCTCGTCGGTCCTCGGGCAACGCACGGTGTGTTGCGTGAGCTCCTGGCGTTTCATAGATCCTCCCCCCGCCCTCGTCAGGCTCCCTTAGAGTTGTGGCTGCGCCAGTATCGGAAGCGCCGGCGGCCACTGCATGCGGAAGCTGCGATCGAGGCAGCGTCGAGCGCAGGCAATCGAGGTCCCATCCTCGAAGGCCGAGCAGCACAGCAGACGCCCACGCGCCAAGCGCACCTCGACCTCTCGCCCGGCCGTCGCACACCAGAACGCGTGGCGCCACACGCCGAAGCGGTACCAGAGCACCATCACGGTTAACGCGATCACGGTCAGGATCAGCCAAGCGGTGAGCCGTTCGTCCGTCGCGGGTGAGTCCACGGGCTCGATGTCGATATAGGACACGGGATACAGCAGAGGATCCAACTCGCCCAGCCAGTCCATGCCGCTTACCTCCGAGAGAACGCTACGTGCATCAACTGCGCCGGTGCGAA
>JBKPCO010000006.1:0-16444 GCA_046727415.1 Candidatus Methylomirabilota bacterium | reverse complement strand
CTTCTCTTCTCGGCGGAGATGATCAACGCGCGCTCGGGCTTGGGTTTTCTCATCCGGCAGTCCGAATCGAGCCTGCGCTTCGATCTGATGTACGTAGCCATCGTCGCGGTCGCGGCGCTCGGCTATGCGAGCGATCAGCTGCTCCTCTTCGTTCGGCGACGCGTCCTGGCGTGGCATGAGGCGGCGAGTCGATGATCCGATGGCCCGACGCCGCGTCCGTCGGCCGACGGGTGGCGCTCCTCGTCCTGGGTGCGCTCGTCTGGGAAGCCGCCGCCCAGAGCGGGGCGTTCAGTCCGCTCGTCGTTCCGTCGATCGCGCGGATCGGCCGTGAGCTCTGGTGGCTGGTCGTCCGTCCGGAGTCGCTCGCCGACGCGTGGTTCTCGCTGCAGCGGGCGATAGGCGGCTTCGCGCTCGCGGCCGTCGTGGGCGTCGCCCTCGGCGTTCTGATGGGCCGCTCGTCGATCGCCGCCGCCTGCCTCGGGCCGATCTTCTCGGGAACCTATCCGATTCCGAAGATCGCCCTGTTCCCCGTTTTCATCTATCTTTTCGGCATCGGCAGCCTCTCGAAGGTCGTGTTGATCTTCCTGGAGTGCCTCTATCCGATCGTCGTGACGACGCACGCGGGAAGCCGCGCCGTGAATCGGGTCCTGATCTGGTCGGCCGCCAACATGGGCGCCTCGCCCGTCCGCATACTGTGGCGGGTCGTCGTTCCGGCGGCCGCGCCCTTCATCTTCGCGGGCTTCCGCGTGGCACTCCCCATCGCCATGATCGTCGTGATCATCACGGAGATGATCAGCTCGGCCGATGGTCTCGGCTATCTCGCGATGTACTGGCTCGCGTCGTTCAAGACGGACCGGATGCTGGCGGTCGTGGTGATGATCGCGCTGCTCGGCGTCGCGCTGGACTGGCTCGTCACGCTTCTGCGTGACCGCCTGGTGTTCTGGGAGAAGCTCGACTCTTACTACGCCGAGTGACGATCGGGCTGCCGCCTACCGCGGCAAGAAACCCTGGTCGACCATCTCATCGACGTTGACCGGCTTCTCGAGCCAGCTGAGCTTCTCGTGCATAAACACCGCCAGCTTCTTCAAACTGGCCACGTCGACGCGGCCGCCGGGGTCCCGCTTCCAGTCGGCGTTCCTCAGATAAATCTCGAGCGGCGTGCGGACGAAGCCCGCCTTGTGGATGTCGCGCTTGGCCTGGGCCTGGTTCGCCAGGTAGTAGCGAGTCACCGCGACGTAATCGGCGAGAAAGGCGCGGACGGCGTCGGGCTGGGCCTTCAAGAACTTCTCGCCGAACCAGAGGTCCAGGAGTTCGTGGTCGTAGCCGACCGCCTTGACCGCGGTGAAGAGCGTGCGAAGGCCGCCCTTCGCGGCTTCCGCGGAATAGAACGGCTCGACGAATGTGCCGAGCGAGACCTTGTCCGTACGCACGGCGCCGCCCATGGCCGGGAAGGGGATCGGCACCACCTTCACGTCCCGGTCCGGTACCAGTCCGGCGTCGATCAGGGCGGCGCGGACCCAGAGATCGGTCGCGGTCTTGAATCCGAGAACACCGGCGGTGCCGCCCTTGAGATCTTTCACGCTCTTCACGGGGGCGTCGTCCTTGACCATGTATGCCGTCGTGAACCAGTCCTTGCCGTCGGCCTCCAGGCAGATCCCGGCGACGATCTTGATGTCGAGGCCCTGGGCGCGCGCGAAGATCACGGCGAGACCGGGCGCGGTGCCGCCGTCGAGCTCGTTGGCGAGGTAGGCCTGGAAGCGCTCGGGGTTGCCCTGGAACGAGACGAACTTGAGCCGATACTTCGTGCCCTGACCCGGCGTGAGATCGGGGCGCGCCGTCATGAGCCACACCTGCTCTTCGGCGGCGAAGCCGTGGCCGAACCGGATCAGCGGGGGATCGGCGGCGTGCGCCGCGGGCCCCGTGAGCGTGACCAGGCCAACCAGGCAGACGAGGACGAGCGTGAGGCGACGATTCACGGTGTCTTCTCCTCTCGGATCAGGTCCCAGATGCGGTTGCGGCACTCGAGGAAGGCGATCGACTTGCGCACGGCGACGGTGCGGGGACGCGGAAGCGCGATCGTGACCTCCTCGCGGATCCGGGCCGGGCGCGCGCTGAGGACGACGACGCGGTCGCCCAGGTAGACCGCTTCGTCGATGTCGTGGGTGACGAAGAAGACCGTCTTGCCCGTGCGCTCCCAGATCCCGGTCAGCTCCTCCTGCATCGTCTCGCGCGTCTGCGCGTCGAGCGAGCCGAACGGCTCGTCCATGAGGAGCACCGCCGGGTCGAAGGCGAGCACACGCGCGAGCGCGACCCGCTGCTTCATCCCGCCCGACAGCTCGGCCGGCAGGTGGTCGCGGAACTCGGAGAGCCCGGTCAGCTCGAGGTAGCGGTTCACGATGGCCGCGCGCTCCGCCGCGGGCGCGCCCCGGACCTCGAGACCCCAGCCGACATTGCCGCTCACCGTTCGCCACGGGAACAGCGAGAACTCCTGGAAGACCATGCCGCGGTCGGGGCCGGGCCCGACGACCTCACGGCCATGAACGCGGATGTCCCCGGCGTCGCCCGGAATGAAGCCCCCGAGGACGTGGAGCAGCGTGCTCTTGCCGCATCCGCTCGGGCCGACGACTGTCACGAACTCGCCGTCGGCGACCGCCAGGCGGGCCAGATCGAGCACCTCGAGGGTCTGGCCATCGCGCGCGTACGCCTTGCGGAGCCCCACCACCTCCAGGGCGGGCGCGCCCACGTCAGGCCCTCGCTTCGTCCCGCGGCGGCCAGGCCAGGAGCCGCTCGAGCCCGGCTTGCGCCCGCTCCGGCACCTGGCTCTCACGCCTGATTCGGCGGTTCCTGAGCCAGCACGCCAGCACGCCGCTCAGCTGGCCCTCTTCGCCGATCTGCCGCGAGAGGCGTACGATCGTCTCGACCCGCTGCTTGCGGCGCTCGGCGTACCGCGTCAAGGCCGAGTCGATGTCCGTCCGGCCGCGCGCGGCCCGCCCGAGCTCGTCGGCGAGCACGACGGCATCCTCCATCGCCATCCCGGCGCCCTGGCCCATGTTCGGCGTCAGCGCGTGCGCGGCGTCGCCGAGGAGCGCGACGCGGCCGCGGGTCCAGGTCGCCTGCTGGACCTCCTCGATGTCGGTGCACACGACCCCGTCGGTCGAGCTCAGCGCCGCAAACCCGCGGCGTACTCGGGAGTCGCTGAAGTCGGCGAAGAGAGCCCGCAGCGCGGCCGCGCTCTCGAGCGCCCACGACCGGCTCTCCCGCGGCGAGTTGAAAGTCGTCCACACGTAGAGCTGGCCGCCGCCGATCGGAACGAGGCCGATTCGCCGCCCGCGCCCGAGAAACTCGGTGAAGTGCTCGAGGCCGTCATGGTTGGGCACGACGAATCGATGGGAGCGATAGCCGAGGTACACGGGCTCGGTCGGCCCGAAGAACCGTGCCCGCACGCTCGAGCGGATCCCGTCGGCGCCGACCAGGACGTCGCCGGTGAAGACCTCGCCGCCATCGATCTCGATCCGGACGCCTCGAGGGCCGGCGTCGAGGGCGACGATGCGCGCGTCGAGGCGGACGGTCTTGGCGGGCAGGCCGTCGTGCAGGCACTCCTGCAGATGAGCGCGATGGAGCAGTGCGCCGACGGCGAGGCGCCCGTCGGCGTAGAGAGGCCGGTAATCGCGTGTCGCCAGGGGCCGCCCGCGATGATCGAACGTCTCGCGCGCCAGATACGGCGCGCTCCCCGAGCGGACGCACGGCGCCAGGCCGTTGGCCTCCAGCACGCTCATGGCGTTGGGATTCATGATGATCCCCGCGCCGACCGTCGCGAGCCTGGGAGCGCGCTCCAGCACGACGACGGGAAGCCCCACGAGCGTGAGCTGGCGCGCCAGCGAGAGCCCGCCGATTCCGCCGCCCACGACGATGGTCGAGAGGGGCATCGGCGGGCGGAGATCAGGTCGCCAGGCCGAACAGTGAGGTCATCCTCTTCGTGTCGAGCATCGCGGCCATCGCTTCGCTCGAGGGCCGCTTCTCGAATCGGCTGGCGGCATCGAGGATCTTCGGCAGGAGCGTGAGATCGCCCGCCGTGTTGAGAAAGACGCCGGGCATGCCGATCGTCCAGTGGATGGCTCGATCGATGTCGGCCTGATCCTCGAGCGGCTGGTACCACGTCGTGTGCGTCTTGTCCGTGGTGGCCCACGGGCCGCGGGCGATCGACTTGATGATCTGGACGGCCACGTTGCGCTCGCGGCAGATGGTCAGCACTTCGTCGACGCTCTTCCGGTAGCGCTCGTTCTCGGCCATGAAGAAATTGTAAGGCATCAAGACCGAGTCGAAGTCGAAGCGCGCCAGGCTTCGCCGGTGCATGACCGGGATCGTCCAGCCGTGACCGGTCACGCCGATGAACCGCGTCAGGCCCTGCTGGCGGGCCTCGATCACCGCCTCGAGCACCCCGCCCGGCCCCATCGCCTGATCCCAGTCGTCGGGGTGCCCGAGCGAGTGCAGCTGGATCAGATCGACGTGGTCCACGCGAAGCCGCTCGAGCGAGCGGTGGATGTCCTCGCGGCCCTCCTTGGCGGTCCGCGAGCCGGTCTTCGTCGCGAGGAAGAAATCATTCCGGTGGCGCGCCATCCACGGTCCGATGCGCAGCTCGGAGTCGCCGTACCGCGCGGCGGTGTCGATGTGGTTGACGCCGTAACGCAAGAGCACCTCGAGAGCCCGGTCGGCGTCCGCCTGGCTCGCCCGCGCGAGCGCGGCGGCGCCGAACAGCGTGACGCTGCTGAGGTGGCCGGTTCGTCCGAAGGGTCGCCGCTCGATCATCGCAGGGCCTCCCGCAGGTGGGTCGCTCGAGATGGACCAGAGCCGGGCGCGGCCGGCGGCGTCAACCGCCGACCGCGCCTGGTCGATTCAGCCGTGAGTCGGTGCGCGCTGTCCGCCGCGCCCTACCGCGAAGGCGGTGCGTACTTCCCGGTCAGCTGCGGTGTCGTGCCTTCCTGCTTCTTCTCCTGCCGGTCCAGCCGCGTCTCGCGGCCCCAGGTGCGCTTGAGGTCGTCGCGGATGTTGAAGGACAGGCGGCCCATCCCCTCGGTCTCGATCTCGATCCGGTCGCCGTTCTGGAAGCCGCTGAGCCCGCGGTGATTGGTGCCGGTCGCCACGATGTCGCCGGGGTCGAGCGTGTGGATCGAGGTGACCCACTCGATGCAGCGCGGAATCTTGTGGGCCATGTCGCTCGTGTTGTAGTTCTGCTTGAGCTCACCGTTCACCCAGAGCTTCACCTGCAGCCGGTGCGGATCGGTGATCTCGTCCGCCGTCACGATGTACGGCCCGATCGGGCAGAAGCTGTCGCGCGACTTCATCTGGTAGAAAGTGTTGCCGCTCGGGGGCAGGCCGCGCGCCGAGCCGTCGATGAAGTTCGTGTAGCCGAAGATGTAGCTCATCGCCTGGCCGGCCGGGACGTTGGTCGCCTTCTTGCCGATCACCAGCGCCAACTCGGCCTCGCCCTCGAAGATCGTCGCGGGCACGTCCGGCAGCACCATCGTGTCACCGTTGCCGATGACGGAGTTGGGGGACTTGTGAAACGCGTTGATGGGCGCGGGCTCCGAGCGCGTCCCGTCCTCCATGTAGTTCACGGCCATCGCGACGATGTTGTAGGGCTTCGGGACCGGCGGCCTGATCCGGACCTGGCTCAGCGGCTTGCCCTGACCGCGGGCGGCCGCGCTTTCCAGGCGTCCCTTGTAGTCTCCCCACCGCTCGATCAACCCGCTGATCAGGTTGTGCGGCCCCGTATGCGGGATGTCCTTCACCGTGTCCATCACGTCGACCACGGCGTCGCCCTTGAGCACACCCAGCTTGAAATCGTCGACGAACAGAAGCTTCATGGCTCCCTCCTGCGGGTTGGTCTGAGGCCAGACTATAGCAGCGTTCGCGCGAGGGGGACAATGGGCCGGCCGGCTGGCCCTATGGACTAAATGACGTCCGCGCCCTATTCTCCCGGCACCAGGAGGAGCCACGATGGCCGCGCCGGTTCAAGTCTCGCTCAGGATTCCCGGGACGTCGCCGATGCCGGAGCTACTCCGGACGATCCAGGACGTGGAGGCGGCCGGGTTCGACGGCGCGGGCATCCTCGACAGCCAGCTCCTGTGCCGCGACACCTTCGTGACGCTCGGCCAGGCGGCCAGCCGGACGTCGCGGCTCACGCTGTTTCCGGCGGTGACCAACCCGTTCTCACGCCACGTCTCGGTGCTGGGCGGCGCGATCCAGACGGTCGCCGAGCTCGCGCCCGGCCGCACCAAGGTGGTGATGGGCACGGGCTACACGTCGGCGAGCACGATCGGCCGCAAGCCGGCCACGCTCGCCGAGATGCGGCAGTGCATCAACGAGCTGCGCAAGCTTCTGGCCGGTGAGGCGGTCGACTTTCAGGGCACGTCCGGCCGCCTGGCGTTCGCCAGGGGCAAGCCGGTGTCTCTGCTCATGGCCGCTTCCGGGCCCAAGGCGATCGAGCTCGCGGGAGAAGTCGCCGACGGCGTCATGCTCCTGGTCGGCTTTCATCGCGGCATCGTCGACGCTGTGCTGACGCACCTGGAAAAGGGCGCGCGCCGGAGCGGACGCAAGCTCGAGGACCTCGACATCGTCTGGGCGGTGCGCACCGGCATCGCGCCGACGATGGCCGAGGCGCGGCGGCAGGCCCGTCCGACGGTCGTGCATCAGGGCATCATGCGCGTCCACTCCCGCTGGCTGGGCCACGTCGGGCTGAACATCCCGCACTTCGACATTCCCCGGAGCGTGTACGACATCTATCCCGATCTCTCGCACGCGCGGGACTGGGAACAGGCGATCGCCGCCACCTCGTTCGTTCCCGACGAGGTCATCGCCGAGCTGTGCGACGCGCTGGGCCTGGTCGGCACGCCGGAGCACTGCGCCCGGCGCATCATCGATCTGACGAGCGCCGGCGTGCGGAGCCTCTACATCATGGCGTTTCAGACCTTCGTCGGGCCGGAGCAGGAGATCCGCACGTTCCGCGACGAGGTGTTCCCGCGGCTGAAGACCGCCGGGTATCGCTGAGGAGAGACGATGGCCGACGCAAAGCTCGCGGGTCGTGTCGCGCTGATCACCGGCGCCAGTCGTAACATCGGTCGCGCCACCGCGCTGGCCTTCGCCGCCGAGGGCGCGGACCTCATTCTGAACACGCGCGCCAACGCAGACGAGCTGGAAGCGGTTGCCGCCGAGTGCCGGAAGGCGGGTGTGCGCGTCGTGACCGTGCTGGCCGACGTGGCCGACCCGACCGCGGTCGAGTCGATGGTGCAGCGCGGGCTCGCCGAGCTCGGGGCGATCGACATTCTCGTCTGCAACGCGGCGATCAGGCCGCACAAGGCCCTGACCGACACCTCGATCGAGGAGTGGCACCGCGTTCTCGACGTGAACCTGAACGCCGGCTTCTACCTGGCGCGCGCCGTGGTGCCCGGGATGAAGACGCGCCGGCGCGGCAGCATCATCGCGCTCGGCGGCCAGTCGAGCCTGACGAGCCGGCCCAACACCGTCGCGGTCACCGTGGCCAAGACCGGGCTCCTCGGTTTGGTGCGTGCCCTTGCCGCCGAGCTCGGACCGTTCGGCATCCGCGTCAACATGGTGGCGCCGGGCTACATCGACACCGAGCGGCGCTACGCCGACTGGTACCCGGAGTTCCGCGACGCGGCCCCCGACGCGCCCCACCGGCTCGAGCAGATTCCGCTGCGCCGGCTCGGCCGGCCCGAGGAAATCGCCGACGCGTGCCTGTTCCTGGCGTCGGACGCGTCGGCCTACATTACCGGCGACGTCATCCGCGTGATGGGCGGCCGCGTCATCAGCTGAGCGCCTGCCTCACGGCTTTTCGCTCGGCAAGCGCTGGCGCTTCAGGTAGGCCTCGACGAACGCGACCCACCCACTCGGCTGCCTCCAGATGTAATGGCCGCCCGCCCCGGGTGGAAGCTCGTGGAGCGTGCCCCCGCCACCGGCCCTTTGAAACGCCGCGAAGCTCTCTCGACTGTGCGACAGCGGGTAGAAGAAGTCATCGTCGCCGTAGAGCCACAGCATCTCGCCGGGGTAGCGTGCACCGCGGGCGAACAATTTCTGATTGACACCGGTGGCGCGGTCGCACCCGGCACCCACCCATCCGCCGACGAAGTTGATCACCCCCTTGACCTGCACGGGGTGCTGCCCCGCATAGGCGACGCTCAAGATCCCACCGCGCGACTGACCGGCGATCACGACGCGGGTCGGATCGACGAAGGGGAACGCGAGGATCGCGTCCATCGTCGCTTCGATGTCACGCAGGGCGCGCTCCGCACCGGGCAGCGAGTATGCCAGGTCGCAGGCATAGCCCAACGATCGATTCGGCGCGAAGCCCTCGTCGTATTGACCCTCGGAGCCGCCGCGTCCGCGACGCGCGGGCATCACGACGGCCCAGCCGCGCTCGACGAAGACCCGCGCGACCTCGGGATAATCGATCGGTCGCGTGAAGCTTCGCGGATCGGAGCCACGGCCGGTCGAGCCGTGATTGAAGACGAGCGTCGGCACGGTACCCGCCGTTGCAGGTTGGTAGATGCGCATCTCCAGGCGCACGGTTTGACCGTCGATCGTCACGGGCACCATTCGGGCACCCTGGGCCCACGAGGCGCTCGCACCGAGCAGCGGCACCAGGAAGATGGCGGCGGTGACTCGCATCAGCGGCCGGACAGCGCGGTGATGAGGTACACGCCGAAGACGATCAGCAGCGTACCCACCACCACGCGGGTAGTAAGTCGCTCCACGTCGCGCAGGAAGAGCGGCGCCAGGATCAGGACGAAGATCGGCGCCGTCCCGTAGAGCGGTGTGACGACGCTTACCCGGCCCATGCCGAGGGCCACCACGTTCATGAAGACGCCGACGTTCTCGGCCAGGCCCGCCGCCGCGAAGTAGGCGAGGCTGCGGCCCCGGCACACCATGACCTCCACGCGGCCGGACGCGATGAGGAACGCGCTGTACGCGACCAGGGCGGTTGTCACGTTGATTGCCGAACCCACAACCGCCGACGTGTCGCTCAGTCCGAGCTTTCTGAGAACCGCCACGACGCCGAAGCACGTTGCCGACAGGATCGGCAGCGCCAGCAGGCCGGGCCGGAAGCCGAGCCGCTTGCCGCCGAGCGAGAGCAGCACGGTGCCGGCGACGATCACCACCGTGCCGATCACGATCGGCACGGTGATGCGCTCGCCGAGCAGCGCGATCGCCAGCGCGGAGGACACGAAGGGGTTCAGGTTGATCAGCGCGGCCGCGATCGAGGCGCCGACCTTCTCGATCGACACGAACCGGAGCAGGCGCCCGCCGACGGTGCCGATCAGACCGGCGCACATAAAGAAGAGGGCGCCCCGCGGTGAGACGTGGCCGAGGCCGCCGGTGGCGATGACCGCGGCCCAGAGGCTGATGGTGCCGACGACGACGTTGACGAAGAACCCCGTGTACGGGTCGCTGGCGCGCAGCCCATGGCGGATCCAGATCGTCGCCAACGCCGAGAAGAACGCACCGCCGAGCGCGAGGAGGTGCAGGGTCTGTGGCATCATGTGGCGACGTTCATCCTACTCGGAGGTGCCCATGAGGCGCGTCATCATTCCGCTTGGCATCGCGTTCATGACCTGCCTGGCCTTCGTCGGAGAGCCACGGCCGGTTGCCGCCGCACCGGAAGGCACTGTGACCTGGGGTGTGCACATCACGCTGGCGTCGCGCTGGCTCGACCCGGCCGAGACCGAGGGCATCATCACGCCGTTCATGTTCCTTTATGCGCTCCACGACGCGCTCGTGAAGCCGATGCCGGCCGGCTGGAACACGCCGAGCCTGGCCGAGTCGTGGACCCAGTCGAAGGACGGGCTCACGTACGAGTTCGTCCTGCGTAAGGGGATCAAGTTCCACAACGGCGACCCGGTGACGACCGAGGACGTGAAGTTCTCGTACGACCGCTATCGCGGCGCGGGTTCGAAGCTGCTCAAGGAGCGCGTCAAGGATGTGCAGATCGTCGATGCCGGCCGGATCCGGTTCGTGCTGAAGGAGCCGTGGCCCGACTTCATGACGTTCTACGGCACCTCGGCCACCGGATCGGGCTGGGTCGTGCCGAAGAAGTACGTGGAGAAGGTCGGCGACGACGGATTCAAGCGGGCGCCGATCGGCGCCGGGCCGTACAAGTTCGTGAGCTTCAATCCAGGCGTCGAGCTTGTGCTGGAGGCGTTTGAAGGCTACTGGCGCAAGACGCCCAGCATCAAGCGCCTCGTGCTGCGGAGCCTGCCCGAGGAGACCACGCGGGCCGCGGCGCTCAAGAAGGGCGAGGTAGACATCGCCTACCTCCTGACGGGGCCCGTCGCCCAGGACATCCAGCGCACACCGGGGCTCAAGCTCACGGCGCCGAGCCAGTCGAGCGGCGTGTTCTGGCTGGACATGCCCGACCAGTGGGATCCCAAGTCGCCGTGGCACGACCGGCGCGTGCGCCTGGCCGCCAGTCACGCCATCGATCGTCAGTCGCTCAACATGGCCGAGACGCTCGGGTTCTCGCGGCCGACCGGCGGCATCATTCCGCGGGCCTTCGAGTTCGCGAAGGTTTTCGAGCCGCCGGCGTTCGATGTCGCGAAGGCGAAGCAGCTCATGGTCGAGGCGGGGTATCCCAGCGGCTTCGACGCCGGCGACTTCTACCCGTGGCCGCCGTACACGGCGATGGGCGAGGCGCTCGCCGCATACCTGCAAACCATCGGGATCAAGTCGCGCATCCGGACGATGGAGCGCGCCACCCTCACCACCGCGTGGCGCGAGAAGAAGCTCAAGAACCTGATCGTCGGCATCACCGGCGCCGGCGGCAACGCCGCGACGCGGCTCGAGGCGTACGTCAGCAAGGAAGGCGCGTACACCGCCGGCGTCATTCCGGAGGTCGAGGATCTCTTCCAGCGGCAGGCGCGCGAGATCGACGTGAAGCGGCGCGAGGCGCTGATCCACCAGATCCAGCAGATCCTCCACGACCGCGTGACGCACGTGCCGATCTACGAGCTCGCCTTCACGTGGGGCATCGGCCCTCGGCTCGAGGAGCCGGGGATCAGCCTCATCAAGGGCTATGCGTACTCCGCGCCGTACGAGGATATGAAGCTGAAGCGGCCCTAGAACTCGAGGAAGCCCTTGAGCGCGGCGAGGACGGCATCGGGGTTGTCCTCGTGCAGCGTGTGCACGGCGCGCGGGATCTCGACGAACCGGCCGCGGGGAAGCTCCTTGGCCATCCGCTCGGCGACGTCGCGGTCCAGCACGGTACTGCTCTCGCCGCGCAGCACGAGGGTGGGCGGTGCGATGGTCCGGAGCGTCGCCCACCAGTCGATGTCGAGCTGGGTGCGCCGCTCCTTGACGCTCGGGTGCCACTTCCAGACGAGGGCGCCGTCGGCGTTCTGGCGCAGGCTCGACGCGGCGACCCAGCGGTAGTAGTGGATCCCGGGGTAGGGGTTGCCGCGATAAAGGTGCTGCGCCGCCTGCTCGATGCTTTCCCACGTCGCCGGCTCGGGCGGCCCGGCGGGGGCGGCGGCCGCGCGCTTGCTGATCTCCGGACCGATGTCAACGATCACGAGCTTCTGGACCACCTCCGGGCGCTTTGACGTGAAGTAAATCGCGTTGCGGCCGCCCATCGACAGCCCGACGACCACGAGCGAGGAGAGGCCGAGCTGATCGATCACGCCGCCGATGTCGTCGAAGGACGCGATCGGGTTGTAGACCTCGGCAGGATCACTGTCGCCGTGGCCCCGCTGATCCATGGCGTACACGTGAAAGTGCGGCTGCAGCGCGATGCTGAGCGTGTCCCACGCGTGCGCGTGGCCGGTGAAGCCGTGCAGGAGCAGCAGCGGTGTGCGGCCCTCGCCGCCCCAGTCGAGGACGTGCAGGCGCAGACCCTTCACCGAGAAGTAGCGATCGAGCGGACACAGGAGATTCATGGGCGGGCCCCCAGGCGGCGCGTCGGGTTGGTGGAGCGCATGGCGTACCTTATCGCCCGGTTCGCCCGTGGAAGCAAGCGGATGGCGCCAGAGGTGATTGTCCTGGCAAATCCGCCCTCTCTGGCGTAACCTGCCTGGACAGGCAGAACAGACCGATCCGAACCATCGCGACAGGAGAGACGCCATGCCGAAGATCAAGCACATCGCCCTCTCGACGCAGGATGTCGACAAGACCGCGAAGTTCTACATCGACGTGTTCGGCATGAAGGAGATCGCGAAGCTCGACGGCCCGGGAGCCCGGGGCTACTACCTGAGCGACGGCGATATCAACCTGGCGATTCTGAATTTCAAGAACGACGAGGTCGCCGGAGTCGAGCGGGGGACGGGCTGGAGCGGCATCCACCACTTCGGCTTCCAGGTCGAGAGCCTGGAGGAGATCGCCGAGCGGCTGAAGGCGGCCGGTTCTGTCCCGCGGGACGACATCAACAAGGCACTGGGCGTGGGGCAGGGCACCAATCGGGCTGCGAACGTCGAAGTGAAGTACGTCGGTCCGGACGGCGTCACGGTCGACGTCTCAGAGCACGGCTGGGTCGGCACCTCCCCGATCGGGATGTAGCTGTCGGCTGAACCTCCCGGGGGGCGTCGCGCCCCCCGGATTTCCTACTGCTCCTTACCGGATATACCTGCTCACGTCGGGAGAGTTCTGCTCACGCGGGGAGTGACTTTCTCCGCGTGAGAGGCAGGATCAAGAGCACCGCCGCGACCGCAAGAAATCCCGCCGCGATCGGCCGCGAGACGAAGATGTCGAAGCTTCCGGCCGAGAGAATGAGCGACTGGCGCAAGGCTTCCTCCATCATCGGCCCGATCACCATCGCCAGGATCAACGGCGCGCCCTCGTAGTCGAATTTCTTGAGCAGGTAGCCGACGATGCCGAAGACCCACATGACGATCCCGTCGCCGACGCTGTTGGCCACGCTGTAGGCGCCGATGAGACAAAACAGCAGGATGAACGGGTACATGACAGAGTAGGGCACGCGCAGGAGGCGCGCCCACATCGGAATGAGTGGCAGGTTCAGCACGAGCAGCATGGCGTTGCCGATGTACATGCTGGTGATGATTCCCCAAAAGACGTCGGGCGCCTGCTTGACGAGCAGCGGACCGGGCTGGAGTCCGTGGATCATCAAGGCGCCGAGCAGGATCGCCATGACCGCGTTGGCCGGAATGCCGAGGGTCAGGAGGGGAATGAACGCGCCGCCGGCAGCCGCGTTGTTGGCCGACTCTGGGCCGGCCACGCCTTCGATGGCGCCGGCGCCGAAGCGCTCGGGGTGCCGGGACGCACGCTTCTCTACTGCGTACGAGGCGAACGACGCGATGATCGCGCCGGCGCCGGGCAGGATTCCGAGGAAGAAGCCCAGGATCGAGCCGCGCAGGATCGGAACCGCCGAGTCCCGCCAGTCCTGGCGCGTGGGAAGAAGCCCGGTGGTCGGCGCCACGAAGATTTCTCGCTGTTGCTCGCGCTGCTCGAGATTCAGGAGCACCTCGGAGATGCCGAACAGTCCCATGATGACCGGTACGAGCCCGAGACCGTCTTCGAGCGTACGGATCCCGAAGGCGAACCGGAAACGCCCGCTGATCGTGTCCTGGCCGACGGTGCCGCACAGAAGGCCGACGGCCGCCATCATCAATGCCTTCACGGTCGATTCGCGCGCGAAAAACGTGAGGAGCGTCAGGCCCAGGGCCATCAGCGCGAAGTATTCGGGCGGGCCGAAGCGCAGTGTCACCCGGGCCAGGAACGGCGCGAGGAACGTCAGCGCGACCACGCTCAGCGTTCCGGCGATGAACGAGCCGAACGCGGCGATGCCCAGCGCCGCGCCGGCGCGTCCCTGCCGAGCCATGACGTACCCGTCGAGACACGTGACGACTGAGGCCGCCTCGCCTGGAATGTTGACGAGGATGGACGTGGTCGAGCCGCCGTACATGGCCCCGTAGTAGATGCCGGCCAGCATGATGATCGCGGCGACCGGGGACGCCGCGAACGTCGAGGGCAGCAGGAGCGCGATCGCCGCCGCCGGGCCGAGTCCCGGCAGGACTCCGACCAACGTGCCGATGAAGACTCCGATGAAGCAGTAGAGAAGGTTGATCGGCTGGAGCGCGACCTGGAAGCCGTACAGGACCCCGGAGAAGATCTCCACGCTCAAAACCCGAGCGGGCCGGTCGGCAGCTGGGTCTTCAGCCAGAGCTGGAAGAGCGCGTAAGACCCGACGGCGCCGGCGGCCGCGGAGGCCGCGCTGAACGCCCAGCCGCGCTGCTCCAGACGAAACAGCAGCAGGAGGAAGAGGAACGTAACGGCGACGAACCCGAGCACTTCCAGCAGGAGGAGGTAGCCGAGGATCGCACCGGCGGCGACAAACGGCCTGGCCGTGTCTGGTCCGAGCCGTGGAGCGCCCGGCGCGTCGCGGGCCGGCGCGCGGACGACGAGCAGAATCGAGAGCAGTCCGAGAACGACGCCGCCCCAGAACGGAAAGAATCCCGGGCCAGGGCGGTGCAGGCTGCCGAGCCCGAGCGAAAGCCCCTGGGCGGCGGCGAAGAGCGCGACGGCCAGCCAGGCGAACCCGCTGACCCGATCGCGCGACATGGCCGCTACTTCACCAGCCCGGCCTTCTTGGCGAGCTCCTCAACGGTGCGATGCTCCTCGCGAATCTCGGCGAGGACGTTCTCGGGCGGCACGTAGTCCTGAAGGATCCCGAAGCCGACGAGCTTCGCGGCGATCGCCGGGTCCTTCGCCACCTTCTCGATCGCGGCGGTCAGCGTCTTCGTCACGTCCGCCGGAACGCCGGCGGGCGCGAAAAAGGCGAGCCACACGCCGAGCAGGTTCTGGCGGTAGCCGAGCTTGGTCAGCGTGGGGATGTCCGGGTATCCCGGGAACGGGTTCGACATCACCATGCCCCGCACCGCGCCGCTCTTCAGGTGGCTGCTCAACGCGCCGAGCGAGAACGCGCCGCCCTCGACGTGGCCGCCCAGGAGGGCCGTGATTCCGGGCGCCCCGCCCTTGAAAGGCACCATTGTGAGATTGCCGCCAGTGAGCGAGCTGATCATCTCGACGTTGAGATGGCCGACCGAGCCCGTGCCGACGGTGCCCACGCGCACCTTTCCCGGATTCTTCTTCGAGAACTCGATCATCTCGCCGAAGGTCCGGTACGGAGCGTCCTCGCGAACGGCGAGCAGGATCGGCGTACGTGTCGTGAGGCCGAGCGAGGTCAGGTCCTTCACCGGATCGTAGGTCACCGACTCGGGATTCAGGACCCTTGCCGAGACCAGCGCGGCGTTCGGGGTCAACAGGATCGTGTAGCCGTCCTTCTTGGCCTTCACGACACTGTCGGTGCCGATCACCATCCCGGCGCCTGGACGATTCACCGGCACGACCGGGACTTTGAGAAGCTTCGCCAGCTCCTCGGCCATGGCGCGGCCGGCCAGGTCGGTCGCGTCCCCCGGCGCGAGGGGAATCACGAGCGTGATCGGTCCGCTCGGATAGCTCTGTGCAGTCGCGGACGAGGCCGAGCTCGAGATCAATACAATGGCCGCCAGGAGACTCAGGAGGGCTCGTGCTCGCATGGCAAAGCACGCTAGCCTACGTCTCCCCCGCGAGCAAGTCATGTCTGCCACCACCGCGCGATCTCGGCGTCGAGCACGGCGAGGTCAGGATAGCGCCGCTCGACCTCGCGGACGAACAGGTCGGCCTCGGGCTCGGTGGGCACGACGTCGCGAGTCTGGACGTCGAAATCGTAGACCGACGTGGTCGCGGTCGCGAGGATCTCGTCCAGCACGATCACCTCGCGGGGGCGGTGGCGCAGGACTCGCTCGTAGACTTGCTGGTACAGGAGCGGATCGTAGGGTGGCGTCGGCGCGTCGCCGATGCCCGGGACCTCGATGGATACCAGATCGCGCCAGAGATCGCGCAGGACGCGCGGCGGCGCGTCCTCCCGCTCGCGCGGATGCCGCGGGCTCGTGCTTCGGCGCTCGCGCTCGGCTTCGATGAATGAGCGGACCTCGCGCGACGGTACCGCGATTGCGAAGCGGCACGACGCGGGAGTCAACAGCGTTTCGGCACGATCGTCGAGGCGCTGCGCCAGCTCGACGAAGCGGTTGCCGACGAACGGCGTCTCGCCGATCAGGAGGTGCTCCGGCGCCGCATGACGCGCGTCCCAGGCGGTGAGAGCGCCGCGGGCCCAGAGCCCCGTCGCTTTCCTAACGACGGCGTGCGTGACTCCGTTCAGCTGGGGGTAGTGACGGCCGGCGTCGCTCGCCTCGAAGGGCGGCCGCGCCACGTCCCACTGCAGGAGGTGAACGCGCCGTCCAACGCGAGCGGCGATGTGGACGAGCTGGTTGACGAGAAGGCTCTTGCCCGTGCCCGGCAGGCCGGCGACGAAGACCATTCTCCGATCGGCCAGGCGACGAAGCTGCTCGGCGAGGCTCTTCAGCTGACCAGGCCCAGCCAGACG
>JBKPCO010000005.1:0-6459 GCA_046727415.1 Candidatus Methylomirabilota bacterium | reverse complement strand
TGAACTTGCCGTCGCCCCGGCGAGCCATTCGAAGCGGCGCCTAGCCGCGGGATTCCACCGATTCCGACGCCGCCGTCATGAGCGAAACGTCACGGAGCGACGCCACACGCGGTGACCCCGACGAAGTCGTGGCGTTCTATGCTCGAGGACTCGAGCGCGACCGGCTCATCGGCGGTCAAGGCGCACTCGAATTCGCACGCACCCGGACGCTGCTCGAGCGCTATCTCCCGGAACCGCCCGCCGTGGTCGCGGACGTCGGCGGTGGCCCCGGGCGATACGCCGTCTGGCTGGCGGAGCGCGGCTATCGCGTCCACCTGATCGATCCCGTGCCGCTTCACATCGAGCAAGCCCGCGCCGCGGCCGGCGGTCCGCCCGGAGCGGTGCTCGCCAGTGCCGAGGTCGGCGACGCGCGCGCGCTCCGGCTACCCGATGCGAGCGTCGACGCCGTGCTCCTCTTGGGGCCCCTCTATCACCTGCCGGAGCGCGCCGATCGGCTGCAGGCTCTCGCAGAGGCCCGGCGCGTCTGCCGGCGTGGCGGCGTCGTCATCGCCGCAGCCATCTCGCGCTTCGCCTCGACGCTGGACGGTCTGCGGGCCGGGTATCTGGAGGATCCATCGTTCGCGGCCGTGGCCGCCGGCGACCTGAGAGATGGTCGTCATCGTAATCCAACGGGCGACCCGGCGTACTTCACCACCGCCTACTTCCACCGGCCCGAGGACCTGGCGGCCGAGTGCGCGGAGGCCGGCCTGTCACACGAGGCGACGCTAGCCGTGGAGGGGGCGGCCTGGCTCCTGCCCGACCTGGACGCGCGGCTCGCAGACGAGCGGCGTCGGGCCGTGCTGCTCGCAGCGCTCGCGGCGCTCGAAACCGAGCCGACCCTTCTCGGCGTGAGCGCGCACCTCCTCACCGTGGTGCGACAAGCCTGAGATCACCAAGCGGCATGCACATGCCCACCCCGTACCGCCTGAGCATCGACGAGATGGCGCCGCGCTATCTAGGGCGGGGCCTAACGGCTGAAGATGGTCTGCCGTCGGCTGCCATCGACGAGGGCCAACGGCGCCTCGGCGTGCGGATACCGGCTAGTCTCGCCTACTACTATCAGCGTGCCGGCCGGTGCGCCGCGCTGAACGCGCTTCACCATCGGCTCTATGCGCCGTCCGAGCTCGTGGTCGAGGACGGCTATCTTCTTTTCATGGATGAGAACCAATCGGTCGTCTGCTGGGGCTTCCGAACGACCGACTGCGACGAGGACGATCCGACCGTGTGGCAGCGGAACAACACGCCGCCTCACGCCTGGTACTCGGAGGACAAGCCCTTCACGCGGTTCCTCACCGGCATGTTTGACTGGTACCGCGATATGGGTATGCTGCGGCGCTGACCCCTACGAGCGACGAGGCTCGTAAGAAGAGGCTAGGATCACTATGAATGTGAGCCGCGGTTTGGATGGCGCTGCCGTTACTCGCCGGACGTTTCTGGGGGCCGCGGTCGCAAGCGCGGCGCTGGCGACCGGCTCGGCACTCGCGCAGCAACCAGCGCCCGCTCAGCCGGCGCCGCGTGTCAAGGGCCCGGTCGTGTGGCTCGACATGGATCAAGCCGAGCTCGACGCCGCCTACGATCAGATCAAGTACGCGCCGAATCTTCCCCAGATCGTCAAGCGCTACGCGACTAACAGCGACGCCGTGCGCACTCGCCTGGGCGCTCCCCGGCGCTACGCGTACGGCCCGACACCCATCGAGGCACTGGACGTCTACCCGACCAGCCGCGCGAACGCGCCGATCAACATCTTCATTCACGGCGGAGCGTGGCGCGGCGGCCTGGCCAAGGACTCCGCGTACCCCGCCGAGCTGTTCGTGCACGCCGGGGCCCATTACGTGGTGCCCGACTTCATCAACGTCATCGAGGCCACCGGCAACCTCATGCCGATGGCCGAGCAGGTACGCCGAGCGGTTGCGTGGGTCTATCAGAATGCCAAGAGCTTCGGCGGCGATCCGAACCGCATCTACGTGTCCGGCCATTCCTCCGGCGGCCATCTTGCCGGCGTGGTCCTGGTCACCGACTGGAAGAAGGATTTCAATCTTCCGGTCGACACGGTGAAGGGTGGACTCTGCTGTAGCGGCATGTTCGATCTGAAGCCCGTGCGTCTCTCGGCGCGCAGTGCGTACGTCAAGTTCACGGACGAGGTCGAGCAAGCGCTGAGCCCGCAGCGCCATCTCGACCGGCTCACCGCGCCCGTCGTGCTCGCCTACGGCACGCTCGAGACGCCCGAGTTCCAGCGCCAGTCGCGTGACTTCGCGGCCGCGGTAAAGGCCGCGGGCAAGCCCGTCCAGCTCCTCGTCGGCGAGGGCTACAACCACTTCGAGATTCCCGAGACGCTGGCCAGCCCCTACGGCCTCCTGGGACGCGCGGTGCTGGCGCAGATGAATCTGTCGCAGAGATGATCGGCCGCTCTGCGCGGCTGACAGCCAAGGAGGTCGGCCGACTCATGGCACGCCGACGGTGGAAAGGCAGTCTAGCGACGGGCGCGCTCCTGGTAATCGTCTCCCAGGGCGCCGCCGAGGACGGGGAGCTTCGCCGGAGTCTTCGCGAGGCTGGCTTGATTCCGTACTGGTCGTTCACGCCGGCCGCGAGCTTCAGCTACCAGGACGTCTCGACCGGTCGTTCACTGGCGCTGGCGCATCTGAAGGGCCACGTGGTGCTGGTCAACATGTGGGCCACGTGGTGCCCTCCGTGCGTGAGGGAGATGCCGTCGCTACAGGCTTTACACGCGGAGTTCCACGAGCGAGGTCTCGTGGTGCTGGGCGTCAACGTGCGTGATGGCAAGAGTCGGTCGGCGGTGGCCGAGTGGCTGACCCAGCGCGGGCTCACGTTTGTGAACCTCAAGGCAGACGATGACGGACCTGCTTTTCCGTCGGGATTTCGTATTCCCCAGACATTCTTGATCGATCGTGGCGGGCGGCTTCTCGCCAACAAGCCCGGCGACTCGAACTGGGCTGGCGCGGCGGTGAAATCGATCGTCCAGCGCCTGCTCGAACAGTCGGCCGAGCCGCCTCAGTCGCGCAGCGACTTAAAGAAGTAGGTCGTCGCGCACGGCCGGCCGTCGGGTAGCAGGGCGTAGTCGGGAATGATCCCGCACCGCTGCCAGCCCTGCCGGGCGTAGAGCCGCTCGGCGTCGTCCGAGGCAGTGTCGAGCACCAGGAGGGTCTTGCCTGCATCGAGCGCGCTGCGCTCGGCGGCCGCCAGCAGGGCCGCGCCGATGCCGCGACGCCGCGCCCGGCGATGCACGAGCATTTTCGCGAGGTCGCCGCGATGCGGCTGATTCTCCGGCTGAGCCAGGATGATCTGGACGGTGCCGACGATCCCTGTCTCGTCCTCGGCGGACAGTACTACGCGCTCCCCGCGCGCGACGCAGGCGGCCGCGTTGCGCCAGAAGGTGTCCGCCTTGGCGCGAGTCATCGGGAGCATGAAGCTGACCGACGCGCCGCCCTCGACGCAGTCGATCAGCACGTCGCTCAGCCCCTTGATCTCGCGCTCGCCGATCGACTGCAGATGGCGAATCCGGATGGAGTCCGACATGTTCATCTCCTCGGCACCCGCGAGCGCTCGCTGGCGATGATGACGAGATATCGCGCCGGCTTGCGCGTGCGGTTGCGAAACGCCGTCGGCTCGTCGAGCCGCATCGCGAGGCAGTCGTCCTCCGCCAGGCGATGCGTCACGCGACCGATCGTCACCTCGACCGCGCCGTCCTGCACCCAGATCTGCTGATGGATGCTCACGTCGCGGGCGCCGGTCTCGTAGGCCACCCGGGCGCCGGGCGGCAGGACGATCTCGACGATCTGGATGGGCGAGGGAAAGTTGGCCGGCGAGATGTTGCGCCGCACGTAGCCGGACTGCGGATCGCGCCACGGCGTCCGATCGCCGCGCCGAGACATGGGACTGGGCGGCCCGCCCAAATCGTCGAAGAGGGTCGCCAGGGGCACGCGGAGCCCGGTCGCGATCTTGTCCAGCACCACGGCCGTCGGGCTACTCTCTCCCCGCTCGACCAGCGAGATCATCGAGCGGCTCACGTCGCACTTGGCCGCCAGGGCGTCGAGGGTCATGCCGAGCTCCGTCCGCAGCGCCCGCACGCGGCCCGCGATGCGTGAATTGATGTCGCGCGTGGTGGTGGCCAGCACCGCCGCCTGATCCTTCATAGTGGACATAGTGTCCAGTAAGATGGACGCAGAGTCAATGCGGGGTGGCAGCCACGGGGTCGGCAATTCGTTGGCGGGCGAAGAGCGGAGGTGGAAGCGGACGGGCGGAGCGGCGCCGCTTCGCCCGTCCGATCTGGACGGCTACTTCGCGGAAGCCTTCGCGGCCGCCGGCTTAGGCGTCGGGACGATCGGCATCATGATGTGCGCGTACTTCGTCCCCTTCCACATGACCCACGGCCCGCCATTCCACGGATCGGTCGGCAGCGCGTCGAGCTGAGAGGTGTCCGGCAGGATGACCATCATGTGGGGGCCGCTCACCACCCAGTGATTGTCGGCCGCCGCCTTCGTCGCGTACGGATCGGTATTGCTGGCGCCCTTGTCGCCCTTCAGCATGTACGCGAGGCCGATGCCCTTGACCTCCGGATCCTTCTTGTTCACCCAGCCGTCGGCCCACGCCTGCCATTCCTTGTCCAGGCACATCGGCGTGCCGTCGGCTTCGACCACGCATAACCAGCCGTTTGTTCCATCGCGCAGCGGCTTCATCTTGTTGTCGGCGGTCATCTCCATGATCGTCGCGTTCTTCGAGATCGACGGCGGGGCGGCACTCATGGCCCGGGCAATCTTCGCGGCGTCCGGGCTCCCGCCCGTCTTCGTCATCGTCTCGTGCCCCGACTTGGCCTTGGGCTCGTCGGGCTTCGCCTTCTCCTGGGCGGCGACCGTAAGGGTGGCGATGATCAGCAGGCCTGTTGCGATCCCTAACACCTTTCGCATGATTCCCCTCCTTGAGATGTGGCACCGGGCCTCGGTGTCCACTGAGTCGCCGATCCCTGCAGCAGGATCGGTCGAAAGGAGGGCCCTGGTCAAGGTTCCTGGTGTACGCTCGTCCCCCGATGAGCGAGCGCCGCGTCGAGGCGTTCTTCTACGGTCTTTACATGGACATCGACGTCCTCCGCGAGGCGGGCGTCGCGCCGCTCGCCCCCCGAAAGGCCTACGTCGACGGGTTCGCGCTGCGGATCGGGCGGCGGGCCACGCTCCTGCCTTCTGCCGGGACTCGGGCGTACGGCATGCTGTACACGGTCACCCACACCGATCTCGAGCGCCTCTACACCGCCCCGGGCCTCGAGCACTATCGCCCCGAGGCGGTGATGGCCCGGCCTCTCGAGGGCGCGCCGACGCCGGCCCTCTGCTACAACCTGCGCGAAGCGCCGGCGCCTCACGAACGAAACCCCGAATACGCGACGCGGCTCCAGCGGGCTCTCAACAAGCTCGCATTCCCGCCGGAGTACGTCGCGTCCATTTCATGAGGACAACGCACATGAGGCTCGTCAGGATTCCGACCTGGATGCTTTGGGCTCTGGCGCTGGCCTTGACGGCCGTCCCGAGCCTCGCCGCCGACTATCTCGCGCCCACCGAGGGCAGCTGGGTGGTGCGCGACTTTCGCTTTCACACCGGCGAGACGCTGCCCGAGCTCCGCCTGCACTACACAACCGTGGGCGCGCCGACCGGCGAGCCGGTCCTCGTCCTGCACGGCACCACTGGATCGGGCGCGGGCTTCCTGGCGCCCAATTTCGCCGGGGAGCTCTTCGGCCCGGGGCAGCCCCTGGACGCGAGCCGCTACTTCATCGTCATGCCCGACGCCATCGGCACGGGCAAGTCGTCGAAACCCTCGGACGGGCTGCGCGCGAGCTTTCCCAGGTACAACTACGACGACATGGTTCGCGCCCAGTACCGGCTGGTCACCGAGCACCTCGGCCTGCCCCGCGTGAGACTGGTGATCGGCAACTCGATGGGCGGCATGCACACCTGGATGTGGGCGCAGAAGTACCCGGGGTTCATGGACATCGCAGTGCCCATGGCGTCGCTTCCGACCGAGATGTCGGGGCGCAACTGGCTGATGCGCCGGCTGATCATAGACTCCATTCGCAATGATCCCGAATGGATGAACGGCAACTACACGAAGCAGCCGCGAAGCCTCCAGTTCGCGTCCGTATATTTCGGCCTTGCTACCAGCGGCGGAAACCAGCGGCTCCAGAAGGACGCGCCGACCCGCGAGAAAGCCGACCAGCTCCTCAACCAGCGCCTGAGCGCGACGTTCCGCGGCGACGCCAACGATCATCTCTATCAATGGGAGGCGTCGCGCGACTACAACGCCTCCACAGACCTGGAGCGCATCGAGGCGACGCTGCTGGCCATCAACTCGGCGGACGACGAGCGCAACCCGCCCGAGCTCGGGCTGCTCGATCGCGAGATCAAGCGGGTGAAGAACGGC
>JBKPCO010000004.1:0-30172 GCA_046727415.1 Candidatus Methylomirabilota bacterium | reverse complement strand
GATCAGCTCCCTCGAGTGGACCAACGTCGATCGGCCGGCGAAGGAGCTCCGGCTTTCCTGGCGGAAGTCGAAGTCGGGGAAGGCCAGGACCATCGCGTTGGTCGGACCCCTCGCGGCGATCATCGAGCGGCGCTGGCAGGCCCGGACCATCACGGCCGACGACGGGACGGTGCATCTGTCCCCGCTGGTCTTCCATCGGGGCGTGCAGAAGAACGGCCAGATCATCCCGGTGGGGACCTACCGGAAAGCCTTCCGGAAGGCCTGCCAGGCCATCGGCCTCGAGTATGGGCGGAAGACCGGGTATACGACGCACTGCTTCAGACGGACGGGTATTCGTTCGATGCGGAAGGCGGGCGTGCCCCAGAACGTCATCATGAGCATCAGCGGCCACCAGACCGAGAGCGTCTTCCGCCGGTACGACATCACGGACACGGATGACACCGGCAAGGCGATCCTCGCCACCCAGGCGATGCGGGACGCTCAGAAGCCGGAGCCGTCTAACGTGGTGGCCCTGAAAACGGGGGTCTCCAGACGCTAGGGGAACGATCTACTTCACACGCGCTGCACACAGCCAACCGGGGCCGGTCGGTCAATCCGATCGGCCCGTTGTATTTTCAGCCACTTGCGGTCACGCCCGCCCCCAGTTGAACAGCGGATCCTTGGCGCCCCTGGCCAGATGACCGTTGCGAAGCCCACAGCCGGGGAACATCCCATTCAGTAGCGCGTCGCCCGTGGCGATGGTGCGCTGATCGGTGTCCGACCACACCACGACGGCGGCCGCCTTCGGGCACCCTTCGCGCGGCAAGAGCCCACGCGCCGCGAGGCTTTCACGGTCGAAGCGCCCCAGCAGTCGGATCGCCTCCGCGCCGTGCGCCGTCAGGTGCCCGTACGGCGCATCCCACGAAGGCCAGGGCTCCGCGGCGATACCGGGCGGCGTCACGGTCGCCTTGGTGGGCGGGCGGATGCCGTGGCGCATCAGCATCACGACTCGCTCGAGCTTGAGCCCTTCTGCGGCGGGGTCTGCTGCGCGCGAGGCCGATGGGGCGAACGCGAGCGCCAGCACCGATGCCCAGGCCAGTGTACGCGCCAGTACCGGCGTGAATCGGCTAGCCATGACCCCCTCCTGGACCAACTGGTTCCGAAGCCCGATGTACCGCCGCTAAGTCGGGTCGTCAAGGTCTCGGAGGAACTTCGGGGGACGACTACCAGATCACGCGGAACGTCCAGGCCCGTTGACGTAAAGATTCCCAGGTCGCCTCTTGCGGGGGAGAATTTGCGACTGTTGACGAACGACGCATTCGCCAAAGACCGAGACTGAGTGCCAGGAGCGCGGCGAGCAGGACGCTGGAGAAGATCCGCATATGCACCTCCCAATCGGTGGAGACTCGTCCTTCCCGAGCAATTTGCAGCGCCAATGCCAGCGTTCGCTCGACCCTAAGTGCCTGGAAACAACGGCGCCGCAGCTCATGAAGAACGCCGGCCCAGGTCACCCGGTCCTCGGTAGGGTGCCACAATGGGTCGGGGTAGCGTGCTTGCCCTCACGGGCCACCCGCAATAGTTCCGGAATTCAATCTCAGCGGGATAGACTTTTTTGCATGGACACTTTCGGAACACGTCTCGTGCTGTTCGCTCTCAGCCTCCTCTGCGCCGCGGGCTGCGGCATGTCCGACGAGGCAGCCGCCGCCAAGGACCGCGAGTCATCGATGGCGTCCTGGGGGCTGATTCTTCGGGTCGACGGCGCCGACGTGAAAATTCCGCTCAAGGCCATGAACGTGCTCCTGTTCAAGGACGAGGAGCACGCAAAACAGAATCCGTCCGTCTTCCAGATCGAGGGGAGCGGGGTCCTGCTCATCGGAGAGATCGCTGCCGCGGACAACGTCGACTACGACGAGCACTGGGAACGGCTGGTCAACAAGACGCTGACGATCAAAGCATCAGGCGAGTTCTACCGCGACTCCGTCGACTCGAGGATCGCCCTTCCGGGCACGCCCGAGATCGCCGTGACCGGGGGCACGATGTTCGTCGAGAAATTCTCCGGCAAGTGGGCCGGCTCCGACGGCAACAAGACGCTCTCGGGAAAGATCACGCTCCAGCTCCGTGACGGGAAGACGCTCGAGGGCACATTCGCCGTCCACGCCGTGACCTGGGGCTAGCGAGCCCCCGCGCCCGTCCTCCTCAGCTCAACGTCGCAGGTGCGCCCACGCCCATCCGAACAGCGTCGCCGCCAGGAAGGGGTACGCGAAGAACGGTAAGGGCACGGACAGCGGTGTCAAGGCTCGCCCCACGAAGATCGTGACGGCCACGACGGCGAACAAGAGCGAGGCGATGAATCCAATACCCCTGACCACGGCGGGCATGACGTTGGGTGCGCTGACGAGGGCCAGCGACGCGGCCCACAAGGCCACGCCAGCTCCGAACGATGGAGTGCTCGCCGCCAGGTCTATGGCCGCTCCCGAGAGAATCAGCCCCTGACCGACCACAAAGACCAGGAAGCCGGCGGCCACCACGTCGTTGCCCTGTCGCAAGTGATGTACCGCCAGCAACGCGGCTGCAACGACGAGGGCGGCCCCGTCCAGGCCCCAGGCAAGACCACGCCATGAGACCGAAGACGCAAACGTGCCGGCCATACCGAGGACTGCGCCGACGACGAGTCCTACCGATGCAACGACCCGAAGCCGTGAATCGTTCACGATGCCCGACGTCAGCACGACCGGGAGCACTCGATCACGCGGTGCCGGGGTCCGGGATGCCGAGCCAGAACGGGCTCGTCTTGCCGATCCGTTCGAGATAGGCGCGGCGCTCGTCGGCACGACGGGGATACCAGGTCGACAGGTAGTCGGCGTCGAGCATGTGGTGGCGCGATTCCGTGGCGAAGAAGCCCGCGAGCTCGACGAGTCCGATGAAGCCCTCTCCGGAGCGCGCCTGGAAGGCCGGCCAGCGACGCGCGTGCTCTTCCGACCGGAAGAGGTTCATGCCCGTTCAGAGGAAGGGCGGCCGGCCCCGGGAGGGGCCGAAGCCGTAGTTGAGGTGTCCCACGACTCCGGGGGGATCGACCCAGACGATCCGGCCGTCCTGCATCTCGACCGTCACCGGATCGCCGCAGTCGAGGCATGGGGCGTCGACGCGCACGGTCTCGCCGGGAAAGAGCCACGTGACCGAGGTTGCCTCGAATCCACATTGGGCGAACCAGCGCTGCTCGCCGCGCACGGTGACCCGGTACTGGGTCGGCAGGTTGTTCAGCGGTGGGAACGAGGCGATGTAGTCAGTCTCGGGGTGGAGCCACCCGATCGGATAGGCGCGCATCACGTCGTGGAGGAGCAGGCGTCCCTCTTCGACCCCGAGGCCCAGCGCCCGAGCGAGCTCCGCGTAGTGCGGCGCGCGCCCGGTGTCGATGAGCCCGCGCATGATGCGCTGGAACATCCGATCTCTGAGAAGCGCGTCGGCAATCGCCATGTCCCCCGCGAGTATATGCCACGCGCGGGGAGGCGAGCAGATCGGCGACGGAGGGCGTCAGATCACGGCGGCGGTGGCCTTGCGCCACCGCCGCCGCGCGACTCTACGCGTGGAGGAGCTCGATCGCCTCTTCGTAGATCTCCATGTTCTTACCGTAAGAGATGGCCGACGCTTGGGCCGCGCTCACGAGATGGCGCCAGCGCCACGGAAGGCGCGTGGCGTGGAACTCCTCAAAGGTTGCCTGATGGTGCTTGAAGGCGTGCATCTCGGTGAAGTTGTCGTGCACGACGATCGTGGCCAGACGGCTGATGAGCGCGTCCGGGTCGTAACCGAGGTCGGCGTATTGCTGCGCCAGGTTCACGGTGTTCTTCACCTCGGGCACCGCGCGCATCTGCCCGAGGTTGGTCACCTTCGACCAGTCGGTCGGCGGCTGCGTGTAGATGCTCTCCTCGAGCGCATCCAGCAAGGCGGCCTGGGTGCGATGGGGCAGCGCCGCGACGGCATCTGGATTCGGCTGCGGCGGCGGCTCCATACGGTTCTGTGTCGAGCGCACCTCGGGCCCAGTATGCCAGGTCAGCAGCGCAAGCAGCTTGTTGCGCAGGCTCACACCCTCCAGCTTCAAGAGGTACCGGCGCAGGTTGACGCCCGTGTGCAGGTGCACGTCCATCGGGTTCCCCGTGAGCGACCGCATGAACAGCCCGGCGGCCCCGATCGACAACGCTTCGCCCGTGCCCTGGAGCGACAGGCCGTCCGCGAGGGCCTTCGCGAGCATCCTTGGGATCTCCTGATAGTTGTCGCACCTGGTGATCGTCTCACCGAGGAGGCCGATCGCCGGGGTTTCCTCCGGGCTCGTGTGGAATCCCAGGGGGCGCTTCAGGAGCTCGTACTCCTCGAGCAGCGCCTCGATGGGACTCAGGACAGGCGGCGTTGGAAACCGGCTGACGTACCGGACGGCGGGCCGCATGAGAAACGGCGTGTATTCGCGTCCCAGCCAGTCGAGGGCGCGCCACGTGAACATGGGGAAGATGAAGTAGTGATCGTCCAGCGTGTTCTTCGGGATCGCCACGGTGAGCAGCAGGTCCAGGGCCTCGCCATGGGGGATGTGGTCCCAGAGCCAGAGGAAGTGGCGATCCGCTCCGTTGTACAGTCCGCGGTCCACGCAGGCGAAAAACGCCTTCTTGGTGGCCTCGACGCCGCCCGAATCCAGGGGCTCGGCATCCGCCAAGATGTACGGGCCCATGTTGGGGTGATTGATGTGCTTGTTCGACAGCGCCACGTGCTGAAGGATCGGCAGGAACCGCTGTTCTCCGGCCACACGCTCCACGGTGTGGTGCAGCGCATGAATCCCGACGAGCGGGTGCAGCGGCCCGCCGTGGTGGCCGGGCGGCAAGTCCGAGGAACGAGTGACCGCGAGCGCCGATGCGGTCAGAACCTTCTTGACCGACAAGCCATCGCGTAGCTTGGCCAGGGTTGCTTCGAGGATCCGACTGGGGTCGGTCTCCTCGATGAACTGCACCAGGGGCTCGATGTCATCGGCAAACCGGACGGGCCTGTGCATGATCTCTCTCCTCTCGTTCCATTGAGAGCACGTCGCGCCTGGCACGTAGCGCCTGGATCGTACCGCGTCGTCGGATCCTGCGCAGCAATCTTGTCGGGTCGTAGCCTGACAAGTGCTTCACGGTGATAAGTTCCTCGGACCGGGCACCCGCCGCCGGAGGGTGCTATAAGGTGCCCACGCTCGTGGAGAGGAGGCGACGATGGATTTCGGGATCTTCAATCTGATGGGGGCGCGCCAGCCGGACAAGCCGACGACGCAGGTGTTCGGCGAAGTCGCCGAGCAGACGAAGCTGGCCGACTCGCTCGGCTACACGATCGCCTGGTTCGCCGAGCACCATTTCTCGAACTATTGCCTCTGCGCATCGCCCTTGATGATGGTGGCGCATTGCGCGTCGATCACGAAGCGCATCCGGCTCGGCACCGCCGTCGTGGTCTTGCCCCTGTACAACCCGGCTCGTCTGGCCGCCGAGGTCGCCACCGCCGATGCGCTGTCGAACGGCCGGCTGATGCTCGGCATCGGCGCTGGGTATCAGCCCTACGAGTTCCAGCGATTCGGCGTCGATATCGCCCGGAACCTCGAAATGACCGACGAGTTCTGCGACATCCTCGACCTGGCCTTCAGCCGAGACTTCTTCAGCTACCACGGCAAGCACTACCAGATGCCGGACACTCACATCCCGGCCCGTCCGGTGCAGAAGCCGCTGCCGATCTACGTCGCCGGTCATACCCAGGCGATGTTCCGCGCGGCCGCGCGGCACGGCTATCGGGTGCTGACGTCGGGCCGTGTCGGCGGCGTCAGGCTGCTGGCCGAGCAGTATGCCGACGTCGTCGCGGCGTTCGCCGCCGAGAAGGTCCCGGTGTCGCGGGCGCACCTCACGCTCAATCGCTTTGCCCACATCACCACCAGCCGTGAGGAAGGCCTGCGCTTCGCGGAGAACGCGCGCTACCAGTCGCGGCTCGCGTCGAGCCTGCGGCGTCGGCAGGAGGTCATGCAGGGCACCGTCCTGGTCGATGTGCCGTTCCCGGACGAGCCACCGCTCGAAGTCATCTACGAGAACTTGTTGATCGGCGACGTCGAGACCGTGGCCGAGAAGCTCGTTGCCGAGATCCACGCAACCAAGCCCACGCACGTGTGCTTTTCATTCAAGGTCGGCGACACACCGCACGCGGCGGCGATGCGCTCGATGGAGCTGATGATGGGTGAGGTCAAGCCGAGAGTCGAACAAGCGCTCGGGCCGGTCGAACACGCGGCGGCGGAGTAACCCATGGCAACGCTCGAAACCCGCGATCCCCGTCTCCTCGATCTCGTCGCTCCCGACGCTCCCGTCGATCGCATCGCCGGCGGGCTCACCTTCACCGAAGGTCCGGTCTGGCGCGGTGGCGCACTGCTGTTCAGCGATATCCCGAACAAGCGCATCGCGCGCTGGCGGCGGCTGTCCGAGGGCCCCGAGCTGACGACGTACGCCACGGGCATGTCCAACGGCCTCACGCTCGACCGTCAGGGGCGGGTGCTGGCGGCGGAGCACGACGGCCGCCGCGTCACGCGCGTGGGTGACGACGGCGTGCGCTCGGTGCTGGCCGAGCGTTTTCAGGGCAAGCGGCTCAACAGTCCCAACGACATCGTGGTGAAGTCCGACGGCTCCATCTACTTCACGGACCCGCCCTATGCCGTCCGGCCCCTCCCGCCGGGGACAGCACGGCCGGCCGGCTGGTGGACTCAGCCAATCGAGGGCAAGGAGCAGCCGTGCCAGGGCGTGTACCGGATCACGCCGGATGAAGCTCTCCACCTGCTCGTCGACGACTTCGCGCTGCCGAACGGCCTGGCCTTCTCGCCCGACGAGTCGAAGCTCTACATCGACGACTCCGGCCACAAGCACATCCGGGCATTCGACGTGCGGACGGACGGCACGCTGACCGGTAGCCGCATCTTGCTGGACATGGCGTCGCAGGACCCGGGGGTGCCCGACGGCCTCAAAGTGGATGCGCTCGGCAACGTGTTCTGCACCGGGCCGGGCGGCGTCTGGGTGTGCCGGGCCGACGGCACGCTGCTCGGGCGGATCGTGCTACCCGAGCTGCCGGCGAACCTCGCCTGGGGCGAGGACGGGACCGTGCTCTTCTTCACGGCCCGCACCAGCGTCTACCGGATGCCGACGAAGACGCGGGGCACGCTTCTGGGCTGACGGTTGGCGGGATCGGGCTATACTCGACTCGAGCCATGCTGAGTGCGCGCCCCCTCGCTGTCGCCGCTTGCCTCGCAACCGTCCTGTCAGGACTCGTCGCCGCGGGCGCCGCGGACGAGAAGGCGCTCACGCAGCAGGAGATCGAGAAGATCGTGCGCGACTACCTGCTGCGAGAGCCCGAAGTGCTCGCGGAGGCGCTCGGCCAGCTGCAGCAGCGCAGGTCGGCGGCGGCCGCGATCAAGGCGAAGCAGGTCGTCCGCGACCATCAGCAGGCCCTCTTCTCGGATCCGACCTCGCCTGTCGAGGGCAACGCGCAGGGCACCATCGCCATCGTCGAGTTCTTCGACTATCGCTGTGTCCACTGCCGCCATGTTGCCGCCACGATCGATCGCCTCGTGACCTCTAACGCCTCGGTGCGTGTCATCTACAAGAATTTCCCGGTACTGGGCGAGCCCTCGGTCCTCGCGGCCCGAGCTGCCGTCGCCGCCCAGCAGCAGGGAGGATGGGCGAAGCTCCATCGCGCCATGCTCGCGTTCCAGGGAGACTTCACGATCGAGAACATCCTGACCATGGGCAAGTCGGTCGGCCTCGACGCCGACAGACTCAAGACGGACATGATGTCGCCTGCGACCCAGAAGAGCTTGCGCGAAAATATGACTCTTGCGACCGCGCTCGGGCTCGACGCCACTCCGAGCTTCGTGATCGGCGACCGCGTCATCCGGGGCGCGCTCTCGCCCGAAGCCTTCCAGGCCATCATCGACGAGGAGGGCGGCAAACAGTAAGCGCGAACGTCCCCCCGGCATGATCCGGCCGATGCGCGTCCACCTGATCACCGCCGAGTCGCCCGGGTCGCGCCGACTCCGTCGCGGACGGCTGATCCAGTTCCCCCAGCTCACCATGCCGTTGATCGCCGCGCTCACCCCGCGCGAGCATCAGGTCTCGCACACGGACGAGATCGTCGAACCGGCGCGGTTCGACGCTCCGGCTGACCTGGTGGGGATCACCGCACCCACGCCGTCCGCACTCCACGCCTATGACCTCGCCCGGGAGTTTCGCCGCCGCGGCGTCCCCGTCGTGATCGGCGGACCGCACGCAACCGCTCTTCCCGAGGAGGCCGCCCGCCACGCCGACGCCGTCGTCGTGGGCGAGGCCGAGGACACGTGGCCGCGCGTTCTCGACGACGCTCGCCGCGGCAAGCTCGAGCAGGTCTACGTGTCGACCCGACAGGCGCCGCTCGCCGGCATGCCCATGCCGCGCTGGGATCTCATCAAGGGCCGCCGATACGGGAAGTCGGTCACGATTGCGACGCGAGGCTGTCCGCATCGCTGCGACTATTGCTCGATCCCGCTGCTCTATGGCCCAGGGACCTTCCGGTGCCGCCCCATCGACGAGGTCGTCCGCGAAGTCGCCTCGAGCCCGACGCGCGCGGTCGTGTTCTGGGACGACAACATCGGCGCGCGCCCGCGCTACGCGAAGGACCTCTTCCGGGCGCTTGCGCCATTGCGGAAGTGGTGGACGAGCCAGTGCACCGCCACGGCGGCGAGTGACGAGGAGCTCATCGCCCTCGCGGCGCTGAGCGGCTGCAAGGCGCTGTTCCTCGGCTTCGAGTCGATCTCGCAGGCGAGCCTCGCCGCCACGAACAAGAGGCACAACCGCGTCGATGACTATCGCCGCCTCATCGCTCTGCTCCACCGGTACGGAATCGCGGTTCACCTCGGGATCATGTTCGGCTTCGATCAGGACGATCGCGGGATCTTTCGCCGCACCGCGGAGTTCCTGGACGAGGCGCGTGTCGACGTCGCGACGGTGAGCATGGTCGTGCCCATGCCCGGGACTCCGACATTCCGTCGGCTCTGCAGGGACGGACGGATCCTGACCACCGACTGGTCGAAGTACGACGGAAAGAAGCACTGCGTCTTCCAGCCCGCGCTCATGTCGCCCGCAGAGCTCGAGGCAGGAACGGAGTGGGTCGCGCGCCGCTTCTACTCGCCGCGGTCGACCGCCCGCCGGCTCGCGGGCTCACGGGTCGGGCTCTGGTGGAGTCTCCCGCGAAACGTCGGTTACATGCTCGCCAACCTCTCCAACGCGGGACCCTCGTGGGATCCCGCCGCGGGGCACCGGGTCACGGGATCGGGACGGGGCTCTCCATGACCACGTCGACCAGCGAGGGGCCGCCGAGGTCGAGCGCCTTTTTCAAGATGGGCCCGAGATCGTCGGGCTTGTCCACGCGGAAGCCCGGTACGCCCATCGATTCCGCCATCCGGTCGAAGCGCAGCTCGGGATCGGTCAGGTCCATGGCGGTGAAGCCCCGCCCGCGTGCAGCCTTGCCGAGGTACTCGACCATGTTGAGCTTGAGGATCCGGTAGGCGGCGTTGTTCAGCATGACGTAGGTGACGGGGATCCGATGGTGAGCGGCCGTCCACAAGGCCGAGATCGAGTACATCGCCGCGCCGTCGGAGCAGACGCCCACGACCTTGCGATCGGGTAGCGCGAGCTGGGCGCCCAGGCTTCCCGGCAGCCCGGGACCGATGCCGCCGCCGCGCACGCGCACGAGGCGTCCCGGCTCGTCCGGCATGAGGGCCTGCGTGAGATGTGCGGAGTTCGTGATGGCCTCGGCGAACACCAGCGCGTCGTCGGGCAGCGCGTGGCAGATCTCGTGCATGAGACGCGGCGCGCTGATCGGCGCGGCGTCCCAGTTCTTCTTCGCCTGCTCCCAGTAGCGCGCGCGGGCCGCCTTGGTGCGCTCGCCGATCTTCTCGGCGCGCTCCGCGGCGACGCGGGCCTGCGGCGGGGTTCGCTTGCGGCGCACTTGGTCCACCAGCTCCGCGAGCGCCGCCTTGGGGTCGGCGAGAAACGCGAGATCGGGGCTGACGTTCTTGCCGATCTCCCAGGGATTGATGTCGATCTGCACGATCTTCGTGCCGGCCGGCACGGGGCTCTGCACCTCCGGAAAGATGAGCTGGAACATCGGCGCACCGACGACGAGGAGCAGGTCGCACCCCTCGAGCGTCGCCCGGAGCGGCGCGGGCGTGACGAAGTTCAGCGCGCCCTGGTTCAGCGGATGGGTGGCGGGCATGGTGAACTCCGAGGCATAGCACTCAAAGACCGGAAGCCCGGCGGTCTCCGCCAGCGCGACAACCTCCGGCTGCGCGTCGGCGAGGGCGATCCCGTCGCCGACCATCAGCATCGGCCGCTCGGCGCCGAGCAGGAGCGCGGCGACCTCCGCCATGCCCGCGGGATCGACGCGCCCGTGCCAGCGCGTGTGCGTCGTCGGCTGGATGTCGACGTCGGCCTCCTGGTCCAGCGTGTCCATCGGGAGCGAGAGGAAGACCGGACCCTGGGGCGGCTCCATCGCCACCTTGAAGGCGCGGCGCAGGGCGCGAGGCACGTCGTGGGCGTGATGGATCTGCGCCGCCCACTTGCAGACCGGGCGCGCCATGTCGACCAGCGGGCCGGAGAGGTGCGGCTCCTGAAGCAAGGTGGCGCCCGGCGACTGGCCGGCGTAGGCGACCAACGGCGTCTTGCCGACCGCCGCGTTGTGCAGCATGCCGAGCGAATTGCCGAGCCCCGGCGCGATGTGGACCTCGACGAAGGCCGGCCGGCGCGTGACGCGCGCGTAGGCGTCGGCCATGCACACCGCCACGCCCTCGTGCAGCGCCAGCATGAATTCCATCTGCGGGTAGTCGCGCAGGGCGTCCATGAACCCCTGCTCGGTGGTGCCCGGGTTGCCGAAGATGCGCCGCACCCCGTCGGCCAGGAGCTGCTCGATCATCGCGCGCTTGCCGGTCATCCTCGCCATGGTCGGTCTCCAGGAATCATGTCTTAGGGTCCGTCAGGCGCGAACGCCGATGATCTTGTTCCAGTCGGTCGCGTGCTGATAGGCGTACGCGACTCGCATCAGGAGCGGATCGTCGAAGAAGCGCCCGACGAGCTGCATGCTGATCGGAAGGCCCGCCGACGACTTGCCCACGGGGAGCGCGAGCGCCGGGTGGCCGGTGTAGTTGAACGGCTGGGTGTTGCGGTTGCCGCTCCGGCTCCCCGACATCAGGTTGTCCTCGACGGCCTCGAGATAGCTTCCCGGCTTGTGGTTCTTCGGCGCGGTCGTGATGCAGGTAGGCATCACGAGCACATCGACGTCGGCGAGGGCCGCGTCGTAGGCCTTGATGTACGTGGGCCGCACGTTCTGGGCTTTGGCGTACACGCCGCCGTGGTAGTTTCGGCGGCTCAGCTCGGCGGCGATGAGCGACAGCTTGGTGCGTGGCGCGAGCACATCGGCCTGAGAGCCCCACAGCTTGTTGATGGCCGCGATGACGGGCGCGGGGTAGTAGGTCCGAGTGAAGGCGCCGAAGAACCCGGTCTTGAAAAGTGCCAGTGCGCCCTCGCCCGAGAGCGCGGCCTGCGCGGTTTTGATGGCATGGTGCGCGGGAATGGAGACCTTCGCCACGCTGGCGCCCGCCTTGGCGAGAACGTCGACGGCGGCCAGGACCGTGTCGCGCACGTCGTCCTGTGCGTCGTCGAAACCCTCCTGGAGCACGCCGATGCGCAGCCCGGCGACTCCGTCCGTCAGCCGGCTGAGTACGTCCATGCGCGCGGGGACGTCGCGCGTCGAGCGGGGATCGTACGCGTCGTATCCCGCCGTCGCCTGGAGCGCCGCCGCCGCGTCTTCCACGGTGCGGGTCATCGGACCGGTGTAGTCGATGGATTGGTCCGAGCCGAATCCAATTCCGAAATGCGACACGAGCCCGAAGGTGGGCTTGTGACCGATGATCCCGCAGTAGGCCGCGGGAATGCGGATGGAGCCGCCCTGGTCGCCACCGAACGAGATATCGACCTGGCGAGCGGCCACGGCCGCACCGGACCCCGACGACGATCCGCCGGTGACGTGCTCGCGGTTGTGAGGATTCAGCGGACGGCCGTAG
Source organism: Candidatus Methylomirabilota bacterium (assembly GCA_046727415.1). Taxonomy (GTDB): domain Bacteria; phylum Methylomirabilota; class Methylomirabilia; order Rokubacteriales; family CSP1-6; genus AR31. The sequence continues at coordinate 18,063 of JBKPCO010000004.1, read as the reverse complement.
TCGCCGATGCCGCCGCCGGTCCCGAAGCCGCCACTCAGCCCGTTCATCACGTTCTTGCCGATGACGGTGCCGCCCGCTTCCAAGACGCGCGTGACCACGGTGGCATCGAAGTCGGGAATGAAGCCGTCGAGAGCGAAGGAGCCGAAGCTCATCGGCATTCCGGCGATCGCGATGTGATCCTTGAAGCTGACGGTCTTGCCCTTCAGCAGGCCTTCGGCGGCGCCCTCGATCCGGCACTTCCACATCCACGCGTTGAGTGGGTCTTCTTCGAGGCTCGGACGCGAGCCTGGTTTCCGGCCGGCCGACATCATCGGCGGCCTGGGTTCCTCCACCCGCGCCTGGACGAACGCATCGAGCTGGCTCAGCTGCTCCATGAGATGCTTTCGGTAGAGGACGGCCTCGTCCGGGCTCAGATGGATGCCAAGCTCTCTGGCCACCGCCACGACTTCGTCGACGTCAGGCACCGCGTACATGTCAGTCTCCTTCCCGCTCAGCGGTCGTCAGAACGCCGGGCGTCGCAACACTCGTGGATCGATCTTGCGGGTCACGAGCTTTCCGTCAGTCGGTGAGCCTAGCAGCTGGCCGTTGGCCACCATGACCTTTCCTCTCAGGATCACCGTCGTCGGCCAGCCCTCGACCTGCCAGCCCTCCCAGGGAGAATAATCCCGCACGTGCAGGTCGGCCATGCGTAGCGCTTTCTTGACGGCCGGATCGATGATGGTGATGTCGGCGTCGCTGCCCACCGCGATGGCGCCCTTCTGCGGATAGAGGCCCAGCAGCTTGGCGGCGTTCGCGGAGGTGATGGCCACGTAATCCTCGAGGGACATCCGCCGGCGCGCCACGGCTTCGGTGTAGTTCACCCCCATGCGGATCTCGATCCCGATGTTGCCACCGCGGACATCGACGACGTTCCGCCCAGCGATCTTGTCGAGATACGTCGTGAAGCTCGAGTCGGTGGCCGTGAATGAGAGATCGCCGCGCAACAGGCCGTCCCACAGGAAGCGCTGGTCCTCGGGGTACTTCAAGGAAGGGTACGTGTGGTACTTCATCCCATCGGCTTCTTTGTAGCGATCGCAGGTGAAGGATAGCGCCAGCGTCAGCACCTCGCCATAGACCGGCAATCCCTTGCTGCGGGCCTCCGCGATGGCGTCCAGGCCTTCGCTGGCCGTGACGTGCACGAAGTAGGTGCCGGCTCCCGTCCGCGCCGCGAGTCGCACCACCTGCTGGAAGGCCAGCTCTTCGACCAGCTTGGAATGGATGAGATGGACGTTGTACCAGTCCCAGTGGCCTCGCTGCTGGGCCAGGAGGTAGTTGTACATGACCAGCTCGTCGTCCTCACCGTGGACCGCCAGCACTCCCCCGTGCCGCGCGACCTGCCGCATGAGGTCTTCGAGACGCCCCGTGTCGATCTTGCCGATCGGGGTCAAGCTCGTCGTTCGCCCCTCGGGAGGTCGGATATCGGTCGTGAAGATCTTGACGCTGGGGAAGCCGGCCTCCGGGAGCTCGTGGTACCGGGCGATCGCGTCGGGAGGCGTGCGGTTCGTGTAGATGCAGTGCGTCGAGTAGTCGGTGTACGCCTGGCCGCGCCAGGGGGCCAGGTAGTCGTGGATTCCCTGGGCCAGGTCGCCCTCGTGCGGCACCGGAGCAAAGTCGATCACCGTCGTCGTCCCGCCCCAGATGGCGCCCAGCGAGTGCTCGAGTGGTCCAGCGTTGGGAACCCCGGCCACGAGCGTCCGGGCGCCGGGCTGCACGTTCGCGACGGCGTGGGCGTGGGTCTCGATGCCGCCCGGTACCACGATCTTCCCGCGGGCGTCGATCACCTTGGCCGCCTCGACAGGGAGCACGCCCGGATAGGCGACGGAGACGATCTTCTCGCCCGCGATTCCCACATCCCAATCGCCGGCCCCTGCCGGAGTGACGACGCGACCGCCTTGAATGAGCATGTCGAGCATGGCTCACCTCCCCTGCCCGGGCCTCAGAGCCCGATCAGTGCCGCTAGAATAGAGCACCCGCTCGCACTACGGAGGAAGAGATGCCTAAGGTACTTGTGATCCACGGCGCCGGCATGAACATGCGTGGCAAGGTCCAGGTCGACATCTTCGGTCCCATGACGCTGCCCGAATACGACGAGCGCATCCGCGGCTACGCCAAGGACCTCGGTGTGGACATCGAGATTTTCCACTCGAACATCGAGGGCGAGATCGTCAACCGGCTCTATGCCGCCAACGAACAGGGTTTCGATGCCGCGATCTTCAATCCCGCGGCGTTCGGCACCGGCTACCCGGCCCTGGTCGCCGCCCTCTCGCAGGTCAAGTTCCCGACGACGGAGGTGCACATCTCCAACCCGATCCGTCGCGGTCCGGCATCCCAGACGGCCGCGGTCAGCCAGAGCGTCGTGGCCGGCTTCGGAATCGCCGGCTACGCGCTGGCGCTGCGGGGAATCCGCGACATGCTCGCGGCGAAGAAGTAGCCGCGTCTAGGCGGCGGCCGTTTCGCGCTGCGCGCTCCGCGCGGCGCGAGCGAGCATCGCGGCCGCGTTGCCGTTCAGGATCTGCTCGCGCGCCGCCTCGCCGATCTGCGCTTCGGCGAGCGCCTTCCGCGTCCAGTCGACGCCGAACTCGGTGCCGTCGGTGCCACAGACGATGCGATCGGCACCGTACAGCCCCACGGCTGCCTCGATCGCGCGCGGACCGAACGAGTTGCAGTCGACGTACACCTTCGCCTTGCGGAAGCGCGACGATGGCAGCTCTTCGCTCGGCGTGTCGAGCAGACAGCGATGGTCCATGCGCTCGACCTCGTACGGAATGTTGCCGCCCAGATTGTGGACGTGAATCATGGCATCCGGATAGTCCGCGAGGTAGTCGGTGAGACACAGCGTCACCATCACCGAGGACAGGCTCGCCTGCATGTCGAGCGTGCCGTTGCGCCGGCGCGCGTTGTCCGTGTCGCCGACCACCCTGGGAAACGTATCGCCCGGCCGAGGACCGTGGTGGACGAAGAGCACCGCGTGGTGACGGTTTGCCACTTCCAGCAGCGGGCGCATCGCTTCGGCGTGGCTCTTCGTGAGGAACGCGTTACCCGGAACCTGCGCGCCGACGATGCCCGGCAGCCCGAGGGCTCGCTCGAATTCGGTGGCCGCCGCGGACATGTCGGTCAGCGGCAGCGCCGCGTAGGCCGCGAAGCGGCCGGGATGCTTCTGGCAGATGGCGGAAAGCCCGTCGTTCACCGTCCGGCACAGCGGCAGGGCGACGTCCAGCGGCTGGGATTCGATCCAGCAGAACGAACCGAGGAGGGACAGCACACTCATCCGGACCGCCTGGCGGTCCATCCGATCGAGATGGAAATCGAGCTGATCGAAGGCCTTGGCGAGCGGCTCTTCGCTCATCCGCGGCGACTTCAGCACCTCGACGCCATCCGGGTTGCGCAGGATGCGCGGTTCCTTGGTCCGGGCGCGCAGGGCGTCGGCGAGCTCCGCGGGTCTCCAGTGCGCGTGCATGTCGATCATGGCCGCTATCTCCTTGGTAGGCGCGCCTCGGCCGGCGGGGCCCCAGCCCCCGCGACGGCCTGTGGCGCGCAATACCATCCTTGGGTTGACCGGCAGTTTACCCCAACGAAGGCGGCAACGCTCACGTGCCGTCGCCCGATCTCAAGCCATCATGGCGTAGACCACGCCGAGAGCCACCAGAGCGGCCGAAAGGGCCAGCTCATATCGCACTCGCACGGGAGGCGCCCACTTGTAGAAGAGGACGACGAGGCCCAGGATGACCGCCCACCACAAGCTGGACATCCCGAGGAGGACCATGGCCACCATGAGCGCCCCGCTGCATCCAATGCAGCTCAGACCGTAGCGCACGCCTGCGACGGCGGCGCTCCGATTCAGGTTGAAGGGCAACGGCCCATGCAGCGCGCACAGCTCGTGGCAGCGGGCTTGGCTCGCCCGCTTGATCGGGCTCAAGGAGTAGACGCCGGCCAGAGCCAGCGCCAGTCCTACCACCATGGGCTGGTTGGGCCACGGCATTCTCAGCGCGGTGTAGATCGCATAGCACACCACCCCGAATACGAGCCATATGCCGAGGTACGTGATGGCCAGGACTCCAGTGGCAACCGGCCATCCCCTGCGCCGTTCGGCCGTTCGCGTGAATTCGAGGACCAGCGGCACCGCCGAGGGCAACATCATCGCCGCCATCATCACGACCCAGGTCGCGGCGAAGGATTCGATCGGGCCGAGGCCCATGTTCATTCCATTCATATCTGCCATGGAGCGCGAGTGCTCGACCATGGCCGCCCAGGCAATGCCGGCGACGGCGAGGACGAGCACTGTGGCCACCATGGGCTTGGCCAGCTCCTGTCTGGCGTCGAGGGCCTTCATCAGCACCCGGCACGCCGGACAGAATCCGCCCGGCCGCGCTTGCCTGACCAGCCCGATCGTCTGAAGGAGACGGCCGCCGTCCATCAGTCCCGATACTCGTCACGACGGTGAACCCACGCACCCGCGCCTTCGTCGCCCTCATCACGCCCCTTCGGGACGAGATCCATGTAGTGGTAGGCGACGTTCAGCATGTCGAGCCCACGCTCGTAGGTGGAGTACGTGTGATAGATCTGACCACCGTCCTTCAGGAACACGCTGATGCCGGGTGCCTCGGCCAGTCCCCACGGGCGGAGACGGTAGTTATAGTCGACTTTCTCGGCCTTCGCATCGGCGAACGAGACGCCATAGTCGAAGTTGAAGTCGCTGCCGACCGACGACAGCCACGGAAAGCCCCAGCCCATCCGTTTCTTGTAGGCGGCAAGCTTGGGATAGGGCGCCCGCGAGACCGCGGCCATCGTGATGTCGCGACGGTTCAGGTGGACAGTGATGCCGTTGAAATTGTCCATCCAGAATGAGCAGACGAAGCAGGGCGCCTCGGCCGTCCATGGCGTATGCGGCCCCGCGGTCTCGGGGTGGAACATCGCGTGATAGATGACCAGCTGCCCGCGTCCCTCGAAGAGGTCGCCGAGTGTCTGCGTCCCGTGTTCGCCCTGGAAGGTATATGGCTTTTCGACGAGCTCCCAGGGCAGCGTGCGCCGCTCTCGGCTCAGCTGGTCGCGCATCCGGGTGAACTCCTTCTCTTTCGCCAGGTGCTTCTTCCGTGCCGCGAGCCACTGGTCATGCTTCACCACTTTGTGAGCTGTCATGTGGTCTCTCCTTCTCCTGATCGGCTCATGCATTCATCCTAGTCAGTCGGCCAAAGGCCGGGGGGTAACAAGTTGGTCGTGAGTCGCATTGGGGCGGGGATGACGGGCGGGATAGACTGGTAATGGGGGGCGGATGAGACGCCCACGCTGGGCTGGTCCGGCGCCGCCGCAATCAGGTGGCGCAGCGGCGGTTTCCGTGAAAATCGGAACTGACCGGGGGATCTCGGGCGTGGACTCCGTCTCGTCCGCCCTTCCAGCCGGCTTTACCTGACCACAACCGCCTGCCGTTGTGCGCTCTTATCCTTCGTGGCGATCGAGAGAGTACGGCTGGCGTCCGTGAACGCAGGGGGTAACGTCGCCCTGGTGCCCGGGACGGTCACCCCTTGGGCGCGAGCTGCTCCATGACGGTGAGAACGCGGTCGAGCTTGGCGCCCCCAGGCTGGAAGTTGGGCTCGAGGAACAGCTCCGTGAGGCCGGCCTCGGCGTAGCGCTCGATGTCCTCGCGGATCTCCGCGAGCGAGCCCCACAGCGGGCGCCGCTCCTTGCCCTGCGGTGTGTCGTGGACCATGTAGGAACCGCGGCTGACGATGTGCAGTGACGCGGGGTCGCGGCCGAACGCCCGGGCAGCGTCCTTGACCTGGCCCACCAGCGGCGCGACCTGGGCGAGTGGGACGTTGCCGCCGTTGAATCCGTCGCCGAGCGTGACCGCGCGCTTGATGACCGTTGGCCCGTAGCCGCCGATGGTGATCGGCGGGTGCGGCTTCTGCACGGGCTTGGGCTCGACGATCGACTTCGGCAGCCGGTAGAACTCACCCTCGAACTCCGAGGTCTCGTTTTCCCAGATGGCCCGGAGGCACCGGATGAATTCGTCGCCGCGCCGGCCGCGCCGCTCGTACGAGACGCCCGAGGCCTCGTATTCGTCGCGCGACCAGCCGATGCCAAGGCCGACGTCGAGTCGCCCACGGCTCACGAGATCGAGCGTGGCCAGCTGCTTGGCCAGCATGATCGGCGTGTAGTACGCGGTGATCAGCACGCTCGTGCCCAGCCGGATCTTCGTGGTGGCACCGGCCACGTAGGCGAGCGTGACGATGGGATCGGACACCCGGCGGAAGCCCGCCGGCCACGGCTGGCCCGGCATCGGCGGATAGTCGTTCTGCGGGGCGAGGGCGTAGAACAGGCGTTGGAAGACCCACAGCGAATGATAGCCAAGCGCCTCGGCGCGCTGGGCGACCGTGACCTGGTTCTCGGGCGTGGCCCAGTCACCGGCCAGCGGCAGCGCAACCCCGAGCTTCATGGCCTTCCCCCTGTGGCGCCCTGGAATTCAGCGGGCGGCGGCGTGTAGATGATCTTGGGCCCCCCGGAGCGTACGCGCTCGAGCCCGCCGCCCGCGTCGAGACGGCGCCGCTGATGAGCGCGGGCCCTGGCATCGACCGCCGGGGCGTCCACGAGTCGCGAGAGCTCGGCTTCGCACGATCGTCGCACGCCGTCGTGACCAGGATCGAGGGCGAGATCCTCGAGCTCGTCCGGATCCGTATCGAGATCGAAGAGCTCGGGCGGCCCGTCGACGTGGTGGACATACTTCCAGCGACCGAGCCGGAGCATGAACATGCCGCGGCGCGAGAAGATCGCGTGGTACTCGCTGAACGCCTGGCGGTCGGTGTCGGGCTCGCAGGCGAGCGCCACGAGGGACCGGCCCGGGAGGTCGGTATCCTCGGGCGATGGCGCGGCACCCACCATCTCGAGGAGCGTCGGATACACGTCGACCAGCATGGCGTTCGTACGGACCACCCGATCGACCGGCACGTCCGCGCCGGCGACGACGAGCGGCACCGTCACCGCGCTCTCGAACATCGTGCTCTTCCACCAGAGACCATGCTCGCCGAGCATCTCACCATGATCCGACGTGTAGATCACGCGGGTCGAGCCACTGAACCCGCTTTCCTCGAGGGCAGCCAGCACGACCCCGATCTGTTCGTCGAGGAAGCTGACGAGGCCGTAGTACGCGGCGACGGCCCGCCGGACGGTCGCCTCGTCGAGCGGTGTCGTGAGCCCGAGCTGACGACGGTGCAGCTCGTGCACGGGATGGCGCGACCACCGTGCGTCGGTCCACGCGACCGGCAGCGGCAGCTCGTCCTGGCGATAGAGGCCGAAGTACGCGTCCGGGACGACGAGGGGAAAGTGCGGCGACACGAAGCCGACGAAGAGCACCCACGGCTTTCGGCGACCGGCGGCCGCGGCTTCCTCACGGAGCCACCGCGCTGCCGTCTCGGCGATCGCGCGGTCGTAGCGCACGTACTCGCTTTCGCCCGCACGCGCCTCGATGACGTGCCGGAGACTCTGCGGGCGTGGCGGCATGTCGCCGCGCAGAAGCCCATAGAGGTCGCCTGTCCCGTCCACGACGTGGAGAGGCACCCGCTGGTCCGGGAATCCGCTCGGATCGTCCACGCGCCGGTAGTGCAGCTTTCCGACCGTTGTCACGTGGTGGCCCTGCGCGGTCAGTCGATGCCCCCAGCTCGGCGCCTCGGCGCCGACGTAGGGTGTCGCGTTGTCCCACGAGTCGATCGTGTGGGGCCAGCGGCCGGTCGCGAGGCTTCCACGCGACGGCACGCAGATGGGCGTCTGGCAGTATGCGCTCGCGAAGCGCGTACCCCGTGCTGCCAGTGCGTCGAGATGCGGCGTTCTCACGATCCGGTTACCGTAGCTGCCGAGGGCGCGGCGTGTGTGCTCGTCGGACAGGATGACGAGAACGTTGGTGGGCTGCAGAAGAGTCAGCGCACACCTCCCTGGGATACGGCAATAGCATCGGCCAGCGCCAGCACACGGCGGGCGTCATCGACGTGCAGGTTCTCGATCAGGCGGCCGTCGAGCACGGCCACGCCGCGACCGCGGGCGCGAGCCTCGGTGTGGGCCGCGATCACGCGGCGCGCCCAGTCGACGTCACCGGCGGCCGGCGCGAAGACCTCGTTGGCGAGGGCCACCTGTTTCGGATGGATCAGCGTCTTGCCGTCGAAGCCGAAGTCGGCGGCCTGGCGACACGCGGCCGCGAATCCGGCGTCGTCGTCGAGATCGAGGTGAACGCCGTCCAGGGCGGTGATCCCGGCGGAGCGCGCGGCCAGCACGCACAGCTGAAGGCTCGTCACTAGCGAAACGCGCTCGCGCGTGTGGCGCGCGTGAAGGTCTTTCGTCAGGTCGGAGGTGCCCATGACCAGTGCGGTCACGCGCGGGCTCGCGGCGCCGATCGCGGCCGCATTCAGGATGCCGCGGGGCGTCTCCAGCATGCACCACACCGCCGGCGCCGCGCCCAGGGCGGCGAGCGCCGCGCTCACGGTTTCCGCCGCTTCGACCTTGGGCAAGAGCACGGCGTCGGCGCCGGCGGCTGCGGCCGCCGCGAGGTCGTCGCGGCCCCACGGGGTGCCGAGCGCGTTCACCCGCACGACGATCTCACGGTGGCCGTAGCCACCGGCTCGGACCGTCGCGGCGACCTGGGCGCGGGCCTCCACCTTCATCTCAGGCGCCACGGCATCTTCCAGGTCGAAGACGAGCACGTCGGCCGCTAGCGTGCGCGCTTTCTCGAGCGCTCGCGCGTTCGAGCCGGGCGTGAACAGCACGCTGCGTCGTGGCCTCACCGCCAAGCCGCCTGTACCTCGCTCTCGCCGGGCGCCACGATTGCGCGCTGCCCATCGCGGCTCTCGTACAGGGTCATGGCCGAGTGACGGTCAGAGTGCCTGGACGCGGCAGAGCGTCGATCGGTGCGGCGTGCCCCCACTGACCGGATCGTGCACGTCGTTCAGAACGAGCAAGTTCTGGTTGGCACCCGCCGCGCTGAATGGATCGAAGCCGGGCAGGCCGAGCTCGGGGCACGCCTCCCACCAGCCGTGCGAGCAGCAGACCACTCCCGGCAGGATGGCGTCGCTGATCTGCGCCTGGGCACGAACGCGCCCGCTCGGCGTTTCCACGGCGATCCACTCGCCGCCTTTGATCCCGTGCTGCGCGGCCGTCTCGGGATGGATCTCGGCGGTCGGGTTCGGCGCGGTCTTCCGGAGGCTCGGCAGACCTCGAAGCTGGCTGTGCATGTACTGCGGACGCTTGGCGTTCGTCAGCACCAGCGGAAAACGCTCGGCCAGGTCCGGCCGGCTCAGCGGACTCAGTGCGGGCTCGACATACACAGGCAGCGCCGGCAGGCCATGTTCCGAGAACTTGAGCGCGAAGATTTCGACCTTCCTCGTCGGCGTCGCGAACCCACGCGGCACGCCCCGGGTCTCATCGGGCTCGGCGAACTTCTGGTAGCGGAGCGGCGCGCGCGGCACGGATGTCCCGTGCGGCAACGCGGCCAGTGACTCGAGGCTCACCCCGCTCGGCGCCAGCAGGTGGCGATAGCCGGCCTCCACGTCGCCGCCCCAGAATTCTGCGCCGAGGCCGAGCCGCGTCGCGAGGTCGAAGATGATGGCGACATCGGATCGTCGCTGGTACAGCGGCGGCACCACGGCCTCGCGAAGCTGGATGTGGGCCATGGCCTCGAGCGGATAGCGGTTGCCGACCTTGAGCGCCGAGCACTCCATCCAGCTCGCGGCGGGCAGCAGGACGTCCGCGAATCGGCTCGTCGGCGTCTCGACCAGCTCGACCTGGGCGAAGAACTCGAGCCGCTCGAGCGCCTGTCGGCCCCGCAGGGTGTCGCCGTTGGCTAGAAGCGCGTTGGCCCCGAACGAGACCAGCGCGCGCACGGGATAGGGCTCGCCGTCGAGGATCGCCCGGTACAGGTCGTAAGCGGTGACAGTGCCGGGTGTGGCCGGCGGTCCGATCGGTCGCTCGGCACGCCCGAGCCGGCGCATCTCCATGGCCTGGCCCAGCGCAGCGCGCGCGCTCACGTCTTCGACCTTCGGCGACGGGCCTGGCACGTTGCCGCCCGGGCGATCGAAGTCGCCGAGCAGGGCGTAGAGGATCTCGATCGCCCGCGACGCCTGGGTCGCATTCGTGTGCTGCACGAGCCCGTTGTGGAAGTAGTGCGAGACCGGCCGATGCTCGGCGAGCAGCCTCGCGGCGGCGACGATCTTGTCCGCGGACGCGCCCGTGATCTGCGCGACCCTCGCAGGCTCGTACTCGGCGGCGATCGCGGCCAAGCGCTCGAAGACGGGTCTGCACGTCACCTCGCGACCATCGGCCTGTCGCACTGTCCGCACACCCCTCAGGGCCAGCCGCGTGTCCTTTGCATAGACGCCCCGCTCGGCGTCGTAGACGACGAGCTCGGCGCTTCCCTCGACAGCTGCGACGTGGCGTCGACCGATGCCGGACGCTCCGTCGAGATCGGCGCCCGTGAGGAGCAAGCCGGTGTCGTCCCGCACGAGGAATGGCGCGTTGGTCCACTCGCGAACGAACTCACGATCGTAACCGCCGTCGCGGATCAGCAGATGGATGAGCCCGAGCGCCAGCGCCCCGTCGGTGCCCGGGCGGACCTGCAGCCAGACGTCGGCCTTGTTCGCCAGCCCCACCCGGCGCGGATCGACGACCAGCAGCCTGGCGCCCCGCGCCTTGGCCGCCGCGATGTCGGTGGCCAGGGTCAGGAAGTTGCCGTTCGGGTTCGAGCCCCACACGACGATGCAAGCGCTTCGCGCGATGTCGGGCATCGGTAGCGCCGACGTCCCGAAGGTGTAGTGCGCGCCGGCCGTGTCACGAGGCCACTGGCAGAGATGGGTCGTTCCGCCGATGTTCGGGGTTCCGAAGTGATTGATGAGCCGCTGCAGCCAGCGCTCGGTGTCGGTGAGTGCCGTGCCCCCGGTCGTGCCCTTGTTGAACGCCACGGCGTGGGCCCCGGAGGAGGCGCGCACCTCGAGAAGCTTCGCGGCGATCAGATCGAGCGCCTCGTCCCAAGTGCATCGCTCCCAGCCAGGGTCGGGGCTCGTCTTGGGCCGTGTGCGACGCATCGGGAAGTTCACCCGATCGCGCTGATCGTGGAACTCGGGCGCGGCCCGGCCCTTCGCGCAGATGGCCCCGCCGTGAGGGTGCGATCGGTCCGGCTCGACCCTTTGCGGGCGCGAGCCCGCGTCGACGGTCGTCACCACGGGACAGTGCACGGCGCAGAATCCGCAGTACCCCGTGACCGTCCGGCTCGTGTCCGCGCTCATGGCTCCCATTGACCGTGACGTGAGTATACCGGCGCCCGGCTCGTTGCCGTCAGTTGGCTCCGTTCGTCGGTATCTCGATCACGGCCAGCACTCCGTAGTGATCTGACGGCCAGAGCGTGGAGCCGTCGGGTCGGCGTCGGGGAGTATCGAGCACCACGCGGCTCTCCAGCACCCGCGGCACGCCCTTGCCGCCGGGGACCACGAACACGAAGTCGATCCGCCGGGATACGGTCGACCGCCCGGCATACACCTGCTGTCGGGACGTGGAACCCGCCTCATCGGGATTGACGGCGCGGAAGGCGTCAACGAATCCTGAGTCCAGGAGCTCGGCGTACGCGTCGGCGCTCTCCCGTGTGTTGAAGTCTCCGGCAACGATGGCCGGCAGGGGGCCACGCCGCGCGCCCACTAGCTCCGCCACGCGACGTAGTTGGCAGTCGTCGCGGGAGGTGTGCGTGGAATAGAAGTCGAGCGGTCCGTGAGGGGTCCGGACCTCGACGCGTAGAAGCACACGAGGGAAGAGGCGATTGGCGCAGCGAGGGAGGGCGACGACGTCCGAGCTCACGATCGGGAAGCGGCTCAAGACGGCGGGCCCCTCATTGAACCGGATCGCGGAGGTGATCGCCCGGTCGAGCCAGCCGATGCCGAAGACTTGCGAGGTCGTCGGCGCGTGGATCCACTCGATGTCGAGAGCCCGGCCCAGACGCTCGGGGACGTTGCCACGCTTGCCGCCAACCGAGGCTTCCTGCAAGGCCACGACATCGGGACGGAGCGCGGCGAGCTGCTCGATGACGAGCCCGAGCCGCTCGTCCAGGTCGGCGCCGTTGCCGATGAGCCCGGACCACGGGCCTCCGTGCAGGAGGTTGAAGGTGACCACACGTACCGTCTCCGCCTGGCTTTGCCTCACGGTCACTGCCAGCAGGAGACTCGCGATTACGACCGCTCGCCTGAGGATCGTGCGGGGAACGATAAAATGCCTAAAACATCATCGCGCAGGACTGGACCCTGAACGCCCCGTGAAGCGCGGCGGCCGCTTCTCGCGGAAGGCGGCCACGCCTTCTGCGCGGTCCGGGGTGCGGGCGGCGATCGCCTGGTTGCGCGCCTCCATGTTCAGGACGTCCTCGAGCGACATGCCGAGCCCCTGGTAGAGTCCCGTCTTGGCCAGCCCGTACGCCACGGTCGGCCCCTGGGCCAGCCGCTCGGCGAGCTTGAGCGTCTCCTGCTGGAGCTGCTCCGCGGGGACCACGCGGTTGACGAGGCCGATGCGCAATGACTCCTGCGCGTCGATGATGTCGGCGAGCAGGATCATCTCCATCGCCTTGGCCGTGCCGACGAGGCGCGGGAGGAAGTACGTTCCCCCGCCGTCAGGCACGAGTCCCACGCGCGCGAAGACCTCACCGAAACGCGCCGTGTCGGACGCGATGCGCAGATCGGTGGCCAGCGCGATATTCATGCCGGCTCCCGCGGCCACGCCATTGATGCTGCCGATGATGGGTTTCTGGAGCCGCTGCATGCGGAGGATGCAGCGGTTCAGGCGCTCGATGAGCGCTCCGCCGGGATCGCCTTCGAAAAACGACGGCGGGACCACGGCGCCGTCGCGCTTCTGATCGCCGCCCGACGAGAACGCCCGTCCGGCGCCGGTGAGGATCACGACTCTTACTGCGGTGTCGGACTCGAGCTCGATGAGGAGGCGCTCGATCTCGCCCATCATCGCCTCATTCATGGCGTTGAGGCTCTCGGGCCGGTTGAGGGTAAGCGTAGCAATGCCTTCGTGCCGGCGGTACAGAACGGATTCGTTCGCCATTTCCGAGGGCTCCTTGATTTACACGCCGCTCAGCTCGGGTACACGATCGTACGCAGCATGATCCGGCGTTCGTCGGGCCGGTAGTCGCCGGCGCCGCGGTGCATCGTCGACCGCTCGTCCCAGATCAGGACGTCGCCGACGCGCCAGCGGTGGTAATAGACGAAGCGCTCCTGGGTCGAGTGAGCGGCGAGCTCATCGATCAGCGGCCACGCCTCCTCCTGCTTCATGCCGACGAAGCCATGGGTGTGCATGGGATTCACGAACAGGATCGCCCGTCCGGTCACCGGATGCCGCGTGACCGCGGGCCACTGCACTTCCTGATACTTCTTGTCGGTCGCGCCCTTGTCGTCGCCGTACAAGCGGTCGCCGGCCGGCCCAGTGGTGCGGCCGTGCAGGCCGGTGAGGCCGGTCAGCAGCTGTTTGCGTGGCGCGGGCAAGGCGTCGTAGGCCGCGCGCATGTCGGCGAACATGGTGCCGCCTTTCTCCGAGGGCACCTCCTTCGCATGCAGAATGGCCAGTAGCGGCAGAGCGTCCTCGAACGTCGAATCGGTGTGCCAGTCGGTGGCGCGCTTGACGCCGTACCAGTCGATCTCCCCCGTCTCCTCCACGTTGGTCAGCCAGGAGACCTCGGGACAATCGACGTGGCGATACTTGGTCAGCGCGTGGGGGCGCGGCGCGCCGAAGCGGCGGCCGAAGGCGGCCAGCTCGGGCGCCCCCAGGTCCTGATCCCGGAAGACCAGCACCGGATGCTCGGCGAAGGCCGCCTGAATCTCCTTGAAGATGCCGGCCTCAAGCGGCTTCGCCAGATCGACGCCTAGGACCTCGGTTCCGAGCGCCCCGCCAAGGGCACGAAGTTGTAGTGACTGTGTCATGGCCGATCCTCCGTTTATCTCCAGCCCCACCAGGCGCACACGGCCTCGCCCATGACGAGGCGCTTGTCGCGCTCTGGCAACCAGGGTAGCTCCTCGGTGAACATCGTCACGCACTGCCGCCACGAGCACGGCATCTTCGTGATGTCGGTGCCCCAGAACATGCGCCCCGGCCCGAAGGCGTCGTAGATCTGGCGCAAGTACGTGTGCATGCTGGTGAACGGATATGGTCCGCTGGAGTAGCCCGGCGCGCCCGTCGCCTTGACTGCGACGTTCGGATGCCGGGCCAGCTTGATGAGCGCCGGCATGTGCTCCATCGCCGCGTCGTCCTTCAGGGTGGTCGTGCCGCCCCGACCGCCCAGGTGGTCGATGGTCAGCCGCAGGCCCGGATGACGCTCGGCGATCCGGCCGATGTCGGCCAGCGAGTCCGTCGCCAGCATCGCGATCGGCACGCCCACCCGCTCGGCGGCGGCCCACAGCCAGTCGAGCGTCCCGTCGGCCAGCCAGCTCCGCATCGGCTCCTGAAGAAATCCGTAGCGCAGGCCCAGCATGCCCGGCTGGCTCCGCCATTTCTCGACGAGCGCGCGCTTGTCCGGCTGATTCAGCGGGAAGGAGCCGAGAATGGCGAAGCGGCCCGGAAAGTCTCGCACGGCCTTGAAGGCCATTTCGGTCGATTTGGGGTCCCAGCCGGGCGGGTGGATCACGGCGGCGTCGACACCGCCCTCGTCCATGAGTCCCGCGGCCTCCTCGGTGGTGAACGACGTGACCTGGCGATGGGCCATGTTGCTGGGCAAGCCGCTACCCCAGAGATGGATCTGAGCATCCACGATACGCATCAGGCGTCTCCCCTGACCGAGCGACAGCTCGATCGCCCGTCGACAATACCAACCCTCGGCGGCGTCTGCTCAGGAGCTTGACGGGGCTCGGCAGCAGCGCCATTGTGGAGCCCGGTCGTCGCCGGCAGCCACCAGGAGGGTGCAGCACCATGTTCATCCAGAGGGAGGAGAGCTCATGGTCAGCCGCAGAACGTTCCTGTCACTGGTCGCGGCTAGCATGAGCACGCCGCGCGCCGCGTTCGCCCAGCTGGAGACACGCAAGGTCGCGCTCTACGCCAACGTCGGGGCCGATCTCACGCATTACGACGTCGACGTCACGGGCGCCGCGCTGACGAAGCGGGCCACCGTCACCCTGCCCGCGGGCGTGCAGTACGCCTGGCCGCACGTCTCGCGGCGGTATCTGTACGTCGCGACCAGCAGCAGCGCGTCCGGATACGGACCGGCGGGGACCGAGCACCACGTCACCGCGTTTCGCATCGACCCCGTCAGTGGCGCGCTCACCAAGCATGGTGAGTCGATCCGGCTACCCACCCGCCCGATCCACATGACCACGGACATCCCCTCGGAGAACATCCTGGTCGCGTTCAACAATCCGAGCGCGTTGCGCGTGTACCGGATCAACCCCGACTTCACGCCCGGCGAGGAAGTGAAGCAGCCGGGAGCGATCGACGCCGGCATCTTCGCGCATCAGGTGCGCGTCACGCCCGACAACCGGCTGGCGATCCTGGTCACACGCGGCAACGAAGGTACCCCGACGAAGGCCGAAGACCCCGGAGCGCTCAAGGTCTTCGACTACAAGACCGGTGTCCTGACCAACGAGGTGTCGATCGCTCCCGACGGAGGCAGAAACTTCGGGCCGCGGCATCTCGATTTTCATCCGACGAAGCCCTGGATGTACGTCTCGATCGAGACCCAGAACAAGATGTACACGTACAAGATGGAAAGCGGCCGGCTCAATCCGGAGATCGCCTTCCGCGCGGAAACGCTGGCCGAGCCGGCGAACCGCCGATCGCGTCAGGCGGCTGGCACGCTCCACGTGCATCCGAACGGCCGGTTTCTGTACGGGGCGAATCGCGCCCAGGACACGGTCGATTTCCAGGGCAAGAAGGTGTTCAAGGGCGGTGAGAACAGCATCGTCGTCTACGCGATCGACCAGTCTTCCGGCGAGCCGACCCCGATCCAGCACATCGAGACCCGCGCCATCCATCCGCGCACGTTCCACATCGATCCAAGCGGGCGCCTGCTGGTGGCCCAGCACAATCTTCCGGTGGACGTGAGAGACGGCGACGCGGTTCGAACCGTCCCGGCCGGGCTGTCGGTGCTCCGCGTCGGCGACGACGGCAAGCTCACCTTCGTACGCAAGTACGACGTCGACGTCGGTGGCAAGACCATGTTCTGGATGGGCATGGTCCAGCTGTAAGGGAGGGACGATCGATGCTCAAGGTCTTCAGGGGCTCCCTCGTATCCTACGCGCTGGTGGCAGGAGTGGCGGCCGGGCTATCGGCGCTCGCGACCTGGCAAGGTGCGCTGCTGGTGACGCCCTCGGCCGCGCAACCCGCAGCCGCGGGCGTTCAGCAGATCGTCACTCAGCCGCTCGCTGACGTGCCGGGGCGAGAAGTCCGCGTGCTCGTCATCGAGCGCGCTCCCGGGACCGCCAGCCCGCCGCATCGCCACCCCGGACACCACACGTTCGGGTACGTGATGGAGGGCGCCTACGAGTTCGCCATCGACCGTGGCCAACCGCGTCTTCTCAAGGCGGGTGACACGTTCTATGAGCCTCCCACCGCCGTTCATTCGACTTCGCGCAACCCCAGCACGGACCAGCGCGTGAAGCTTCTGGTGTTCATGGTCGCGGACCAGAAGAATCCCACCACCGTCCCTGAATAGAACGGTAGTATTGCCTTCGGAGGGATTGCCCATGACGCGCGCGTATAACGCTATCGACGCGGACGGTCACATCCTTGAGCCCCTCGACCTGTGGGACAAGTACATCGATCCCGAATTCCGCGAGCGCCGGCCGCGGTTCGTCATCGACGACAACGGCAAGGAACGGCTGAGCGTCGAAGGCAAGCTGCTAGGCAATCCGCGGGGGATCGGGAGCCTGGGGTCCGTCGGCGCCCGGCAGGGCATCGTCAAGGCCGGCACCTTGAAATATGCCGAGGGGCGCAAAGGAGGCTTCGACCCGCACGCGCGCATCGTCGACATGGATTCAGACGGCATCGACGCCGCCTTCCTCTACCCAAGTCTCGGCCTGTTCGCGGGCGCCGTCGAGGATCCGGGCCTTGCCGCCGCGATGTGCCACGCCTACAACCGCTGGCTCGCCGATTACTGCAAGCCGTATCCCGACCGCCTCTTCGGGGTCGCGATGCTGCCGATGCAGTCGGTCGAGCTGGCGATCGACGAGATGCGCTTCGCTCGCGAAAAGCTCGGGATGCGCGGCGGCTTCCTGCGGCCCAACCCGTATCACGGCAAGAAGATGATCAACGACCCGATGTACGAGCCGTTCTGGAAGATGGCCGAGGACCTCGACTTCTCCATTGGCTTTCACGAGGGATCGACCACCGCGATGCCGACCGTCGGCGTCGACCGGTTCGAGGACGACCGCGCGGCGCGCCACATGGTCTCTCACACGATGGAGATGATGCTGGTCGCCCTGAGCGTCATCTGGGGCGGTGTCGTCGACCGTCATCCGCGCTTGCGCATCGCGTTCCTCGAGTCGGGCGGCGGCTGGATCGCGCCGTGGCTCGACCGCATGGACCGCCACTTCGACGACCAGGGCTTCAACGAGTCCGCGCCGAAGACGAGGCCCAGCGAGCTGTTCCAGCGCAATTGCTGGATCTCGTTCGAGCCGGTCGAGAGCAGCATCGCTGTGCTGGCCAACTACATCGGGCCGCACAAGATCATGTGGGCCACCGACTATCCGCACTCGGACGGCTTCTTCCCGGGCGCGCCCAAGATGCTCGGCGAGCGGATCGAATCGCTGTCCCCCGAGGCGAAGCACCAGGTGCTCGCCGGCGGCGCTCTCGGCTTCTACGGCCTGAGCTGACCCAGCGACGCCGGACCGGGACCACGCGAAGCGGCGCCAACGTCCTGAGGAAGCAGGATGACTGAGGCGATCCGCGTCGCCGTGCTGAACTTCGTCCATGAGACGGTGACGTTCCTGCCCAACGACACCACGCTCGACGACTTCGTCCATGACGGTTCGCCGGCCAGAGGCGAGGCGCTGCTCGCCTGGGAGCCGCGGTCCTACATGGGCGGCTTCG
>JBKPCO010000003.1:0-3437 GCA_046727415.1 Candidatus Methylomirabilota bacterium | reverse complement strand
GAACTTGATCAGGTCGCCCTCGACGTGCGGCTGCAGCACCGCGCGCGGGATGCCGCGCGCCGCGAGCCCGCGCAGTGCGTCGTGGATGGCCGCCGCCGTCGCCGCCAGCACCACGTCGCCCGCCTGGGTGTTGTGGACGTCCCCGCGCTTCACCCAGACGGGATACGCGGCCGCGTCGGGCTGCTCCGTGGTGGCGACGAGGTGGCTCGAGATGAACGGCACGTTCGCCTCGTCGAGCATCCCGATCATCCGGTCGCGGTACGTGTTGTGGACGGCGCGCGGGCTGTTCACGTGCGGCACGCCGCCGACCTCGAGCGCGCGCAACCGGTCGAGCACTTCCATACGCTCGCACATCAGGAACACGAACCGCGGCCGACCGGCGTCGACTTCGGTGACCTCGTCGGCGGTCTTGAGCTCGACGTGGAACCCCTTCGCCTCCAGGTGCTTCCCGGTCAGGCGCAGGATCTCGGTATCATCGGATTCGCGACCCGGCGAGTGGGTCGTTTCGCGAAAGATGCCCCAGCACGAGTTGGCCACCCGCGTCCTCCTCAATCCACTCATGATACGCGTCCCGCCAAGGCCAGCGTCTCGGCCAGCGCGACGTCCTCGGCCCGATCGACGTCGATCACTTGCTCGATGATCTCGCCGTACACCGGCTCGCCCGACAGAACCAGCCAGCGCAAGAAATCGCGAAGCCGCGGGAGCCCGGCCGGCGGCCGGAGCCCGCGCACGCGCTCAGGAACGAGGTAGATTCCCGCGGTGACGAGATCGCCCGCTTCGCCGCCAATGTCCGTGATGCGGCCGTCGCGGTCGACGGCGACCCGTAGAGGCTTCTCGTCGGCGATCAGCGGCGTCACCGCCAGCACCGTCGAGTCGAGCGGGCGCCGGGCCGCCGCGTCGACGAAGCGCACGAAGTCGGCCTCGACACACCAGGCGTCGACCGTCGACACAAGCATGCGCCCGCCCGGACGGCGCGCGATGACCTCGCCGAAGCTCTCGAGCGAGGACTGCGTGGTCTTGACGATGAACTCGATGTCGAGCTCGGGAAAGCGCGCGCGCACCCAATCGACGCACGGTCGTTCGTCGTCGTTGACGATGACGGCGAGCGGCGCGACGCGTGCGGCGGCGAGGTTCCGGATGACCGATTCGATCAACGGCACGCCGGCGATCGGCACCATAGGCTTGGGCATCGCGAAGCCGCTCTGGCGCAGGCGGCTCCCCTCACCCGCGGCGATGATTCCGCCGGCAAGCGACGTCCTCACAGCAGAATCGCCTCCAGCTCCCGGAGCGAGCGGATCTGCCGGTCGCCGCGGCAGCACGGGCCGCCGGCGGAAGGCTCGGCGCCCGCGAGCCAGATATGGCGCATGCCGGCGCCGCGCGCGCCCGCCATGTCGCGGGACAGCGAATCACCCACGAAGGTGGCCGCCGACGCGGGGACTCCGAGAGCCGTGAGCGCACGCTGGAAAATGCGCGGATCGGGCTTCGAGTACCCGGCCTCGGTCGAATCGACGAGGACCTGAAAGAAGGATTGAATACCGGCATCGTCGCACACACGCGCCAGGTTTCCGTAGAAGTTGGACACGACACCGAGTCGATAGCGGCGGGCCAGCTCGCGCAGCAAGGGGACGTTCCTGGCGATGTTCGCCAGCGAATCGCCGACGAAGCGTCGAGCCACGGCGGCGGCGATCGTGTGGTCGGCCAACCCGATCGCCTCCGCCACCCCCGCGGTGAGGCGCACGACGGTCTCCTCGAACGAGGTCGTCGGTGGGATGGCGCCGACTAGCGCGTCGTCGGCCTTATAGAAGGAGGGGTCGAAGCGCTCCCGGGCCACCGGAGCGCCGGCCTCGAGGAACAGGCGGTACACGCGTTCCTTCCAGGGGAGCCCGTCGGCGTCCAGCGTTCCCCCGAAGTCGAACAGCACCGCAGCCGGCTCGTGCGCGATCAAGAAAGCGTGCCGATCCTGACGATGTATATGGTGGAGGCGGTGGGAATCGAACCCACGTCCGGAAACCCTCAGCCGCAGGCGTCTACGTCGATAGCCGACCTACGCTACTACTCTCTCGCCCCGCGGTACTCCGATCGGCAGGATCACCGCGGGGCCAGCCTCAAAAGTCTCGCCCCTCCCCTGAGGCCAGGTTCGGAGCCAGCCACCAGAATATGACGCCCGTTCCCGAACCCTGATGGCTCGATCCGGCGGGCGCTGACGGGTGTTAGGCCGCCAGGGCTAGCTGAGTGTCGGCAGCTATACCGTTCTCTCTTATTAACGAGGGGAGAGAAACCTCGAGACGCAGCCTGGACCTCACTGATCCCCGTCGAAACCTGTCGCCCCCCCAACCATGCGATTTTTCAAAAGTATACCACGCGCTACCACGCACCGCGTCGAGCGCCCCGGGCGGCCTTGTCCATCTCGCGGCGGACTTCCCGCTCGCGCAGGGCCGAGCGCTTGTCGTGGAGCTTCTTACCCCGAGCCAGGCCGAGCTCGACCTTCGCGTGCCCGCCCTTGAAATAGAGCCGGAGCGGGACGAGCGTGAGGCCGCGCTCGCTGATCTTGCCGGTGAGCCGGGAGATCTCCCGGCGCCTGAGCAGGAGCTTTCGATCCCGCTCGGGATCGTGATTGGCGTCGGTGCCGTGGCTGTAGGGACTGATGTGGCAGCCGAGGAGCCAGCCCTCGCCGTTCCGCATAGAGGCGTAGCTGTCCTTGAAGTTGACCTGGCCGGCCCGCAGCGACTTCACCTCGGTCCCGCGCAGCACCAACCCCGCCTCGACCGTCTCGAGGATCTCATACTCGTGCCGGGCCCGCCGGTTGGTCGCGATCGGGCGGTCTCCGCCTTCCTTGGCTTGACTCAGCATGGCTGAAAGGTATTATGGCCATGCTTTTCGGGCCGAAGTGGCGGAATTGGCAGACGCGCTAGATTCAGGGTCTAGTGCCCGCAAGGGTGTCGGGGTTCGAGTCCCCGCTTCGGCACCAACTACTTAGACGACACACCCTCCAGCTCAGCGACCTCTTGCGCTGAGCCTTGCGCTGAAATCGAAAACTCAAGGCGGCCAAGCCCGCCGATCTGCCTGTCGAGCAGCCGTCGAACTTCGAGCTTGTGATCAATCTCAAGACCGCGAAAGCGCGCAACTCCGCCGTCAGTGCTGGGGCGGACCGACCAGGTGATCGAGCAGCGGTGATCGACCAACGCGGTCGGCTCCTGCGATCCGCTGTCCTCTGCTAGACTTCCCGCCGCATCCCGCCGAGGTGTGCATGCGGCTGATCGGGCTCGCGGTCGTCGTCGCTCTCCGCTGAACCGCCGTAGCATGGTGCGTACCGGTCGCGCCCAAGGCGACCGCGTCCGGATGACGTGTACGTGCGGCGCGGTGATCAACCGAGACGCGGATCGGAACTGATCAGCGCCGCCGGCAGCCGTGCCATGCTGGTGCGCGTCGCAGCGTTC
>JBKPCO010000002.1:0-6639 GCA_046727415.1 Candidatus Methylomirabilota bacterium | reverse complement strand
CTTGTGGGACGATCCGCGCGGCGAGAGTGACACCATGTGGAAGGAGATGGCCCAGCTCGGCTGGCTCGGCCTCTCCCTGCCCGAGGCTTACGGCGGCAGCGCGCTCGGCATGGTCGAGTCGGCGATCCTGCTCGAGGAGCTCGGGCGCGCCGCGTATCCCGGACCTTACTGGCCGACCGTGCTGGCCGCCGCGGCCGTCGAGGCTGCCGGCAGCGACGCCCAGAAGAAGCGCTGGCTCTCGGCCATCGCGACCGGCGACGCCCGCGCGACGCTCGCGTTTCTCGACGCCGACATGGACTGGGACCCGGCGGTGATGACGACGCGCGCCGAGAAGACGTCGAACGGCTGGGCGCTCTCCGGGACGAAGCGGTTCGTTCCCTGGGCGCACGTGGCCAACGTGCTGCTCATTCCCGCGCGCGCGCCGGAAGGGCCGACCGTGTTCCTCGTCGACCCCGCGGCGTCCGGTCTCACCATGTCGCCGGTCCAGGGCATGGACCTGGCGACGCGCTGGGTGCAGATCAACCTCGACAAGGTGCCGGTGGCGACCGACAGCCTGCTCGGCGGGCCCGGCCAGGCCACACCGCTGCTCACGAGCCTGCTCCGCCGCGGCGCGGTCGGCGCGGCGGCCGAGATGCTGGGCGCGGCGCGCCGCTGCCTGGACATGGCGGTCGGCTACGCCAAGGTCCGCGAGCAGTTCGGACAGCCCATCGGCTCGTTCCAGGCGATCCGCCACAAGTGCTCCGAGATGCTCCTGGAAGTGGAGAACTCGCACTCGGCCGTCTACTACGCCGCGTGGGCTCTCGACGCGAAGGCCGAGGACGAAGGGCTCGCCGCGTCGGTGGCGAAGGCGTACGTGGGCGACGCCGCGCGCAAGGTGTGTGGCGAGGCGATCCAGGTGCACGGCGGCATCGGCTTCACCTGGGAGTACGACTTGCACATCTACTTCAAGCGTGCCAAGGCGCTCGAGCCGATGTACGGTGACGTCGATTACCATCGCGAGCAGATCGTCCGGTACGTCGCGAGGTAGCCGGCCAAGCCCGTGTCCCCGTCCCAGCCGCCGCTCGACGGAATTTTCGTCGTCGATCTGACCAGCTACATCGCCGGCTCGTACGCAGCGATGCAGCTCGCCGACCTCGGAGCAGCGGTCGTCAAGGTCGAGGCGCTCGAGGGCGACTCGTTCCGCGAGCTCCCCGGCTTCTTCGGCTGGAACCGCGGCAAGCGCTCGATCGCGGTCAATCTCAAGAATCCCGAGGGGAGCCGGATCGTCCACCGGCTCGCCGAGCGCGCCGACGTGGTCATGGAGAACATGCGCCCCGGCGTCGCCGAGCGGCTCGGCGTCGGCTACGAGCGGTTGAGCGCCATCAATCCTCGCCTCATCTATTCCTCGGTCACGGCCTTCGGCTCGACCGGTCCGGACTCCGACCGTCCCGGCTTCGATCCGATCTTCCAGGCGCTCGGCGGCTTGATGACGCTCCAGGGTTTCGGCGGCCCGCCGGTCTATCTCCGGACAGCGCCGACCGACTACTACACGGCGGCGCTCGCCACCCAAGGGATTCTCTCGGCCCTCTTCGCGCGCGAGCGCACGGGCCGTGGGCAGCGCGTAGAGACCTCGCTGCTTTGCGGCGCCCTGGCCTTGCAGGCGGGCGTGGCCATCGATTATCCGTCGAAGCCGACGCTCATTCGCGACAACCCGACCTACCGGCTCTACCAGGCGGGCGACGGCGCCTGGTTCTTCCTCGCCGTCGGCAACCAGACCTTCTGGCTGAAGCTCTGCAAGGCGCTCGAGCTCGAGCAGCTGGCCGACGACCCGCGCTTCGGCTCGTGGCTCGCCCGGCTCGAGAACAACCAGGCGCTCCTGCCGCTCATCGAGAGCAAGTTCAGATCGCAGCCGCGCGACCACTGGCTCGAGCTCCTCGCGAAGCACGACATTCCCGCGGCGCCGGTCCAGACCGTCATGGAGTTCATGCAGCACCCGGCGGTTCGGTACCACGACATGATCCGCGAGTACGAGCACCCAGAAGTCGGACGGTTGCGCGTGATGGGCCAACCCATCGCCTTCACGGGCACGCCCACGCGCGACCCGGGGCCGCCGCCGACGCTCGGCGAGCACACCGACGCCGTCCTGCGCGAGATCGGCTACACCGACGACGAGATCGCCGGGCTGGTCGCCCGCGGCGTGTGCCGCCGGCCGGCGCGAGCCTGAGGAGGCATCGATCGATGGCGTACGAGGCGATCCGCTACGAGCTGGCGGACGGCATCGCGACGATCACCCTCAACCGTCCCGCCGTGCACAACGCGATGAACGAGCGCATGCGCGAGGAGTTGACCGCGTGCTTCGGCGAGCTGGCGCGGAGCGAGGACGCGCGCGTCATCGTGGTGACCGGCACCGGCGAGCGCGCCTTCTCCGCCGGCGCCGACATCCGCGAGTTCGTGGCGCCCCAGGTGCCGGTCAGGTTCCGCGACGGCCGCCGCCGCGTCGACTTCCGGGCCGCGATGGACCGCTGCCCCCAGCCGATCATCGCCGCGATCCGCGGCTTCGCGCTGGGCGGCGGTCTCGAGCTGGCGCTGGCCTGCGACATCCGGATCGCCGGCGAGGACTCGCAGCTCGGTCTCACCGAGGTCAACCTGGCGATCATCCCGGGTGGCGGCGGCACGCAGCGGCTGCCGCGGCTCGTGGGGCGCGGCAAGGCGCTCGAGATGATTCTGACCGGCGCCCGCATCGACGCGCGCGAGGCGCTCCGTATCGGCCTCGTGGAGCGCGTGGTGCCGGCGACCGAGGTCCTGTCCTCGGCGCAGGCGCTCGCCCGGACACTCGCCGAAAAGGCGCCGGTGGCGCTCCGCTACGCGAAGGAAGCGGTCGTGAAGGGGCTCGGGCTCCCGCTCGAGGACGGGCTCCGGCTCGAAAACGACCTGGCGACCCTCCTGCGCACGACCGACGACCGCATCGAAGGCGCCAAGGCGTTCCTCGAGAAGAGAAAGCCCCGCTTCACCGGCCAATAGCGGTGCCGTTCGCGTACTACGCGCGGCTCACCCGTTCGCAGCAAGCCATCTATCGCAGGAGCGACACGCTCACCGAGATCCGCCTGGAGAACCCGGCGTCGCTTCGCCCGCGCGTCGCCGCGCTCGAGGCCGCGTTGAACACCGAGGAGCGGGCGGCGACCGAGCGGGCCAGCCGCGAGCTGGTCGACGGGCTCACGGGCGCCATGGGGATTCCAAGCGTGAAGGTCGAGGTGCTGGCGGCGCGGCCCCATTCGCACTGGGGCGAGCTTCACGGGCTCTACACCCGCGAGCGCGGGCGGCAGCCGAAGATCCAGCTCTGGATGCGCACGGCCAAGCGCAAGCGCGTCGTCGCGTTCCGCACGTATCTGCGGACCTTGCTCCACGAGGTGGGCCACCACGTGGACTACACCGGACTCCGCCTGGCGGAGTCGTATCATACCGACGGGTTCTACAAGCGGGAGTCGAGCCTGTTCCACCAGCTCGTGCCCGACGCCGCAGGGAGGACGACGATGGCGACCATGGAAGAGTACGCGCAGCAGCCGCTCGCCGACCGGATGAAGCGCCTGACGCGCACCGCCGACGAGCTCGCCGCCGCCATCCGCGGCCGAGACGACACGATCCTGTCGCGCCGCCCCGACGGCAAGAACTGGGCGGCGAAGGAAGTCGTCTGCCACCTGCGCGACGTCGAGGAGATGTTCATGGGGCGCTTCGGGCTGATCCTCGCCATGGACAACCCGAAGCTCTCGTTCGATCCGACGACGCCCGACCGGTGGGCCGAGGAGCGTCAGTACCTGCGCAATGACGCCGAACGCGCCCTCGCCGCGTTCCGCCAGCGCCGCGACGAGTCGCTGGCGCTGCTCCGGACGCTCACGCCCGAGCAATGGAAGCGCGCCGGTGTTCACGCCACCCGCGGCCCGTTCACCATCAACGACTTCGTCACGCTCATGGCGTGGCACGACGACAACCACCTCGACCAGCTCCGGCGCGCGCTGGAGGGCAAAGCCTGAGGCCGGACGCTACTCGACCCGGATAAGCTCCACTCGGGAAGGCTCGCCGGCCGGACGTTACGCCGGCGGCTATCCCTGGCGCTCGCACGGGGGCCGACATCCCCGCCTTACGGCGCTGGCCGCAGCACCAGGGCTTCACCCGCCACCTCGGCGGCGGCGCGGCGAGCTTTACCCAGAAATACTACGCCCCCGGCTCGAGCGGAAGTGCCGCGGCCGGCGCGTGCGGGAGCGAGCGTCTACCGCTCGCCGCTCTGCTGGAGAAGCTTGGCGACGAGGCCGGTCCAGCCGGTCTGGTGGCTCGCGCCGAGGCCGGCGCCGTTGTCGCCGTGGAAGTATTCGTAGAAGAGGACGAGGTCCCGCCAGAGAGGGTCGCGCTGAAAGGTCTCGGTGTCGCCGTAGACCGGCCGACGGCCGTCCGCGTCGCGCAGGAAGATGCGCGTGAGCCGCCGCGACAGCTCCGCGGCCACCTGCCAGAGGTTGAGGGTCGCCGCCGAGCCCGTCGGAAACGCGATCTTGAAGGTATTGCCGTAGAAGTAGTGGAACTTCTGGAGCGACTCGATCAGCAGGTAGTTGACCGGGAACCAGACCGGGCCCCGCCAGTTCGAGTTGCCGCCGAAGAGTCCGCTCGAGGACTCGGCCGGCTCGTAGTCCACCCGATGCTCGATCCCGCCGAGAGGGAGCGAGTAAGGATGGTCCTTGTGATAGCGCGACACGCCGCGGACGCCGTGCGGCGAGAGGAACTCCGTCTCGTCCAGCATCAGCCGGAGCACGCGCGGGAGCTGCGCGCGTCCAACGATCGCCAGCAAGCGGCGGACCCCTCCGCCGGGCCGAGTGGCCATCTCGACATGCTCGCGAAACTCCGGATGGTTGTCGATGAACCACTGCATCCGGCGCTTGAAGCCGGGAAGCTTGTCCACCACTTCAGGCTCGAGTGTCTCCACCGCGAACAGAGGGATCAGCCCGACTATCGAGCGCACCTTCACCGGCAAGGCCGCGCCGTCGGCGTGGAGCACGTCGTAGTAGAACCCGTCGGCCTCGTCCCAGAGGTTGACGCCCGTGCCGGGATTGTCGACCGCGTGGGCGATGTAGACGAAGTGCTCGAAGAACTTCGAGGCGACGTCCTCGTAGGCCGGATCTTGCTTCGCGAGCTCGAGCCCGATCGCCAGCATGTTGAGGCAATACATGCCCATCCACGAGGTCCCGTCCGACTGCTCGAGGCGGTCGCCCGTCGGCAAGGGCGCCGAGCGGTCGAAGACGCCGATGTTGTCGAGACCCAGAAAGCCGCCCTGGAACACGTTGCGGCCTTCGGCGTCCTTTCGGTTCACCCACCAGGTGAAATTCAGCAGGAGCTTGTGAAAGACCTTTTCGAGAAACTCGCGGTCGCCCCGGCCGCGCAGGCGCCGCTCGATCCGGTAGACGCGCAGGGCCGCCCAGGCGTGGACGGGCGGGTTCACGTCGCCGAGCGACCATTCATACGCCGGAATCTGGCCGTTCGGGTGCATGTACCACTCGCGCAGAAACAGGACGAGCTGCGCCTTGGCGAAGTCCGGGTCGACGAGCGCGAGCGGAATCGTGTGAAAGCCGAGATCCCATGCCGCGTACCACGGGTATTCCCACTTGTCGGGCATGGAGATGACGTCTTCGTTGTAGAGATGTCGCCAGTCGTGATTCCGGCCGTCGAGCCGCTCCGCCGGAGGCGGAGGCTCCCCCGGGTCGCCCTCCAGCCAGCGCCGGACGTCGTAGTGATAGAACTGCTTCGACCAGAGAAGGCCCGCGAACGCCTGACGCATGACGTTCCGCGCGTCGTCAGACAGTTGTTTCGGGATCACCGTCTCGTAGAACCGATCGGCCTCCTGGACCCGCTGACCGAAGACGACGTCGAATTCTTTGCCGAACGCGTCGCCCGGAATCGGTGCGTTCGAAAGCCGGAGTCGCGTGACCGCGCTGCGGCCGGGGGCGAGCGAGTAGCGGTAGTACGCCGCGGCCTTCGTGCCTACCCCCTCCGGGTTGACCGCGTCCTTCCGGCCCTCCACGACGAACGCGTTGATCGAGTCCTTCACGTAGGGGCGCGCGTTCGGCCGGCCGTAGAGGCGCTCGACGTTCGTGTCGTTCTCGGTGAAGAGGACTTCGGAAGCGCCCTCGCAGTAGAGCCACCGCGCACCGAGCGAGGCGTGGTCGCCCTCGATCACGGCGTAGCTGCCGGCGGCGATTCCGGCGCGCAGGGTGGGCCGTTCGGGGCTGCCGCTGTCCCACGACCAGGTGTTGCGATACCAGAGAGTCGGCAGCAGGTGTAGCTCCGCCGACTCGGGGCCGCGATTGGTCGCGGTGATGCGAACGAGCATGTCGTCGGGCCCGGCCTTCGCGTACTCGACAACCACGTCGAAATACCGGCCCGCGTCGAAGACACCGGTGTCGATCAGCTCGAACTCGGGCGCGCCGCGATCGCGGCGACGATTCTCGCTCAGCAGGGCCGCGTAGGGAAACTCCGCCTGCGGGTACTTGTAGAGGAACTTCATGTAGGAGTGAGTCGGCGTCGAGTCGAGGTAGAAGTAGTACTCCTTCGCGTCCTCGCCGTGATTTCCCTCGTTACCGGTGAGACCGAAGAGACGCTCCTTCAGGATGGGGTCGCGCC
>JBKPCO010000001.1:0-19262 GCA_046727415.1 Candidatus Methylomirabilota bacterium | reverse complement strand
TCGCGGGCTCGGCGGGCGTCGGGCTCGACGATGCGCAGCTCGCTGACCGTCTTCTCCGACTTCTCCTTCTTGTAGCGGTCGAAGTAGTAGGTGCCGAGGATCGCGCCCTCGACGACCGCCTGGGCGCGCTGGCGCGCGGTCATTCGATCGCCGAGCACCTCCGCAGCGACCGTCCGGGCGCCGAGATCGCGCGCCCGGCGCACGGCGGCCGCCGCCGCCCGACGCAGCACTTCGGAGGTCGTCTCGGCCCGGGGACCGAGCCCGGCGACGACGATACGCCGGCTGTCGGTGTGCGCGTGCGTGACCTGGCCCGCCTTCCCCGTGAACTTTTCGAGATCCAGGACCCGCTTGAGCTGCCCCTGGGCCGCGCGGTCGACGCGCGCTAGCCGCTCCGGCAGCTTCGTCTCCCCGCTGTAGAGTCCCACGACGAGCGCATCGGCGGTGACCTCTTCGAGCCGCTTGGCGACAATCTCGACTTTCACCAGCTGGTTCCTCCTCTGAGCGCCTCAGCCCGCCGGATCATGTCCAGGAGCCCCTGGGTCGTATCGAGATTCGCCACGCCCTCGATCGCGAACCAGCGCGCCTCTTCCGCGTCGCTGCCGGCCACCACATCCAGTGAGTCCGGGTACGCCAGATAGTCCACCAGCACGTAATGATAGCGAACACGATCCGCATCGTCCTTCACGACCCGGGTGATGACCCCGGCGACGTCGACGACCCGGATCTTGATCCCGCACTCCTCGAGGATCTCTCGGGCGATGGCCTCGGTAGTCGTTTCGCCGAGCTCGACGAGCCCGCCGGGCAAGCTCCACTTGCCGTACGACGGCGACTTGCCGCGGCGCACGAGCAGGACCTTGTCCTCGTGCAGGATGACGGCGCCCACACCGACCCGCGGGTAGTCCGGGTACTCGCGGCTCAAGCCCGCCCCGCGAGCCAGGCGTCGGTCCCGTATTTTCCCGCCACGAGGCGCTCGACGCCTGCGGTCTCGTTGGCGCCGAGCCCGTCAGGACGGAGGCGAATGCCGTGCTCGCTCTCGAACGCCGCCGCGAGCGCCGTCGCGACGTCGTCGAACTTCGCCCGGTGGCCGAGCGCGTCCTCGAGCGTGGTCAGCGTGGCGAGCGGATCGGCCGTTCTTGGAAAGATCGCGGCGAGCCGCGCTGCGTCGACGCCGAGCAGGATAGAGCCGTGCTGGACGAAGGTGCGCCCGTAGCGTCGCTGTGCGCTGCCGACGAGCTTCTTTCCGCCCACCTCGATCTCGCAGCTCCCGGTACGCGCGAAGCAGAAGGCGGGCGTCGGCTCGTCGCCGCGCGCGGCACCCATCATCTCGACCGGTGCGCCCAGCGCCCGTAATCCCGCGGCGAGCGCGCGGCCGATCCACTGGTAGCTGTACAGGAGATCGCGCGCGCCCCCGCCGATGTCCTCGGCGGAGGCCACCACACTGTAGGTCAGCTCGTTCTCCGGGCCGTCGTGATAGATCGCGCTGCCGCCGGTCAACCGCCTCACGAGACCGACGCCGAGCCTGTGGCATGCCGCGACGTCGACCTGGTCGTCGAGGGGCTGGCCATAGCCGAGGGATACGGTGGGCGGCGCCCACCCGTAGAAGCGCACGGTGGGCGGCACGCCGCCGGCGCGCCGCTCGAGCCAGAGGGCTTCGTCAATCGCCATGTTGGTGGCGCCGTCGATGGGCTCGGTCACCAGCAGGCGCCAGCCTCGATCCTGGTCCGTCACGCCCCTAGCATCGCACGGGTCCGCCGTGAGCCGCTCAGCGTTAGGGCCAGGGGAGCTTCCGCCACACTCGCCACAGCAGCACGGCACCCGTCGCCGAGAACGCCACCCAGAGCAGGCCGGCGCCGGCGAAGTGTCGTCGATCGGACCAGCGTGCGGTACGTGCGAACGTGGTTCGCACCAGTTCAGTCACGAGCACCGCGCTGGCCCCGTGGATAAGGGCCATGAATCCCACGACGCCGAGGAATGTCATCCTGCGAAGGACGAAGGCCGACACGCCGGAGAACGTGGTCATCGCCACGATCCATCCCATGGCGACGACGAAGACGAGCAGCGCACTGCTCAGCGCCCAGCGCCGGGACAGGCTCAACTCGAACCTACCGTCGCTCACGCCGAATCGATCCAGCGAGGACCAGAGGATGCCGAACAGGCAGGCACCGCCTATCGATGCGACCGGGGCCACGGCGGGGGGAACCGACCAGAGGCTGCCCAGCAGCACGACGAGCGATGCTCCGCCCACGGCTCCGAGCCCGCTCCCCGTCACGATGAACAGCAACCGCAGCCGTTGCGCGTCCGTCATCGTGACCGCGGCGGCGGTCAGTCGACGATCGCCTGGTAGACCATCTGACGAAACAGTTCCTTGAACTCACGCTGCCACGGTCCAGGCTGGGCCTGGGTCATGAGGACGGCGACCAGTTGCTCCTTCGGATCGACCCAGAACCCCGTGCCGCCCCAGTTGTACTCCCCGGCGGAGCCGAGCAGGCCGTTCAAGCCATCGGCCCGTCGCACCGCGAAGCCGAGACCAAAGCCATACCCCGCCTGCAGCGTCGGGATCGCGGGTTTGATGTCCCCGAGATGATCAGACGTCATCTGCCGGATCGTGGTCCTCGCCAGCAAACGTTTACCGTCGAGCTGGCCTCCGTTCGCGAGCATCTGGAGGAAGCGCGCGTAGTCGATGGCGACGCCCGCCGCCCCGGCACCGCCCGCGTCGTTCTTCGCCGCGACCGTGACGTCGTGGAGCGCGATGGGCTTCCCCGTCGCCTTGTCGACGGCGAGCGGCTGCGCGAGACGCTTGACCTTGTCGGCGGGCACGAGGAACGACGTGTCGGTCATCCCGAGCGGCCGGAACAACCGGCTTTCGAGAAAGCGGCTGAGCGGCATGCCGCTGACCGCTTCGACGACGCGGCCCGCGACATCGGTCGATAGACCGTACTCCCACATGGTTCCGGGCTGCCGAGCGAGCGGGACCCTCGTAAGCGCTTGGATCTGCTCGGCCGGCGTGACGCCCGACCAGTTGACGTTTTCCTTGGTGTAGAGGTCCTTGAGGTAGGCGTTCGGAGTGGACGGATAGACGAAACCGGACGTGTGGCGCAGGAGGTCGTACACGGTGACGGGCTTCTCAGCCGCGACCGTCATGTAGGTCGGCTTTCCGGCGGCGTCGGTACCCTGCACGAGGACCTCCAGCTTCGCCAGCTCGGGCAGGTAGACGCCGATCGGATCCATCAGGCGCAGGCGCCCGTCCTCGACGAGCATCATGACCGCCACCGACGTGAACGGCTTCGTCATCGAGTAGAGCCGGAAGATTGCGTCCTTCGACATGGGTGCGCCGGTCTTGGGATCGAGCTGACCGACGGCCTCGAAGTACGCGATCCGACCCTTCCGGGCGACCAGCGCGACGGCGCCGGGAAAGCTTCGCTCCTCGATCTGACGCGTCAGCGCCGGTCCGATGCGGGCCAGACGTTCTCTGGACAGGCCGACTTCCTCGGGTTTCGCCGCTTGAAACGCCGGGGCACCGATCGGAGCGGCGAAGGAAAGAACGAGCGCGAGAAGCAGGGACAAGCGACGCATGACGCACCTCCGGGTCAATCGAGGAGCTTCCGTCCGTTCTAGGCTCGAGGCGTCCACCTCAGATTCGGCTCGCGCGCCGCCTTCGTCTGATCCAGCCGCCGCACGGGCGTGGTCACCGGCGCGTCGTGGATCACCGCGGCGTTCGTCTCAGTCTCGCGGGCGATCTGGATCATCGCGTCGCAGAACGCGTCGAGCGTCTCCCGCGCCTCGGTCTCGGTCGGCTCGATCATCAGCGCTTCCTCGACGATCAGCGGGAAGTAAGTCGAGGGCGCGTAAAAGCCGAGATCGAGGAGACGTTTCGCGATGTCCGTTGCCGTTACCCCGAGCTTCTTCTGGCGCCGGGCCGAGAGCACGCACTCGTGCATGCAGGGGCCGGGCACCGCGACGTCGTAGTCCGTCTCCAGACGCTTCATGATGTAGTTCGCGTTCAGGATCGCGTTGTCGGAGACGGACCGGAGGCCGTCGGGACCCATCGTGCGAATGTAGGTGTAGGCGCGCACGAGCATGCCGAAGTTGCCCCAGAAGGCCTGGAGCTTGCCGATCGACTTCGGCCGCTTCCAATCGAGCGCGTATTCGTCGCCGTCCTTCGTGACGACCGGCACCGGCAGGAACGGCTCGAGATGGGCCTTGACGCCGACCGGGCCCGCGCCGGGGCCGCCGCCGCCGTGGGGCGTCGTGAACGTCTTGTGCAGGTTGAAGTGGCAGACATCGAAGCCGAGATCGCCCGGGCGCGTGATGCCGAGGATCGCGTTGAGATTGGCGCCGTCCATGTACACCTGCACGCCCTTGGCGTGGCAGAGCTCGGTGATCTCGACGATGCGCGGCTCGAACATGCCGAGCGTGTTCGGCACCGTGATCATGAACGCGGCGACGTCGATGTCCAGCACTCGCCCGAGGACATCGACGTCCACTTCCCCGTTCGGCAGCGACCTCACCTCGACGACCTCGTAGCCGGCGATCGCTGTGGAGGCCGGGTTGGTCCCGTGGGCCGAATCGGGCACGAGAACCTTCGTCCGCTTCTCCCCGCGCGACTCGTGATAGGCGCGGATCATCAGGACGCCGGCCAGCTCGCCCTGGGCGCCGGCGGCCGGCTGGAGCGACACCGCGTCCATGCCGGCGATCTCCGCGAGATCCCGCGCCAGCTCGTGCATGAGCTGGAGGGCCCCCTGGGCCACCGCTTCCGCCGCCAGCGGATGCAGGCGCGCGAAGCCGGCCAGGCGCGCCATGTCCTCGTTGATCTTCGGGTTGTACTTCATGGTGCACGAGCCCAGCGGGTAGAAGTGCGTGTCGACGCCGTAGTTCATACGCGAGAGGCGCGAGTAGTGGCGGACCACATCGAACTCGGACACCTCAGGCAACGCCGGCGCGTCACGGCGCAGATGCTTCTCCGGCAGGATCTTGCGGACGTCCGCTTCCGGCACGTCGGCCGAGGCCAGCGAGAAGGCCTCTCGTCCGGGCGAGGAGAGCTCGAAGATCAGCTTGTCGTAGGCGCCGGCGCTCATCAGGCCACCGCTTTCTCGAGCGCCGCGGCGAAGGCGTCGATCTCCGCCTTCGCGCGCTTCTCGGTCACGGCCACCAGCAGGCAATCGCCGAGTGAGCGGTCGAAGCTCTTGAGCGGAACGCCGGCCAGAAACCCTTGGCGGGCCAGGCGAGCCGCCACGCGCTCCGGCGGCTTCGGGAGCTTCAGCGCGAACTCCTTGAAGAACGGGGCGGCGAAGCGAAGCGAGACGCCGGGGACCTTCGCCAGCCGCTCGGCCGCATAGTGTGCCTTCGCCGCGGAAAGCTCGCCGACGCGCACGAGCCCACGGCGTCCGAGCGTGGCCAGATAGATCGTCGCCATCAGCGCGCAGAGCGCGACGTTGGTGCAGATGTTCGACGTCGCCTTCGCCCGGCGGATGTGCTGCTCGCGCGTCTGCAGGGTCAGCACGAAGCCGCGCTCGCCGTCCCGATCGACAGTGACGCCGACCAGGCGCCCGGGCATACGGCGCACGAGCTCGTTCTTCGCGGCGAACACGCCGAGGTTGGGCCCCCCGAAGCTCATCGGCACGCCCAGCCCCTGGCCCTCGCCCACGACGATGTCCGCCCCGAGCTTCCCCGGACCTTCGAGCACCCCGAGATTCACCGGGTCGGCGACCACCACTAGCAGGGCGCCGGCGGCGTGCGCGACCTCGGCCGCCGCAGCGACGTCCTCGAGGCAGCCGTAGAAGTTCGGCGTCTGGATCACGAGCGCCGCGGTCTTCGGCCCGACGGCCTTCTTCGCGGCGGCGAGGTCGGTGACGCCCTCGGGCGCCGCGGCGTCGCGCAGGCGGACGCCCGGCCCCTCGCAGTAGGTCGCGGTGACCCGCTTGTAGAGCGGGTTCACCGCGCGCGACACAGCGATCTCGTTGCGTCCGGTCGACGCGTGAGCCATCAGGGCGGCCTCGGCCAACGAGGAGGCGCCGTCGTAGATCGACGCGTTCGCCACGTCCATGCCCGTC
The DNA here is from genome assembly GCA_046727415.1 of Candidatus Methylomirabilota bacterium. GTDB lineage: Bacteria > Methylomirabilota > Methylomirabilia > Rokubacteriales > CSP1-6 > AR31. The sequence continues at coordinate 13,212 of JBKPCO010000001.1, read as the reverse complement.
AGCTCGGCGATCATCGTCTGGTACTCGTAGATCGTCCGAAGCGTCCCCTGGCTCGCTTCGGGCTGATACGGCGTGTAGGCCGTGAAGAACTCGCCGCGCGAGATCAGGTGGCTGATGGGGCTCGGCACGTAGTGGTCGTACGAGCCCGCACCCATGAAGCAGACGTGCGTGTCGGCGTCGGCATTGCGCGCCGCGAGCGCCTTCATGTGGCGGATCAGGTCGGTCTCGGCGATCGCCGCGGGAATGCCGAGCGCGCGCGGAAGACGGGCTTTCGCCGGGATCCGGACCAGAAGATCCTCGAGCGACGCGGCGCCGATTACGTCGAGCATCCGCTTCTGCTCCTCCGGCGTGTTGGCGATGTAGCGAGAGGCCATCAGTGCCCCCCTTGCGCCAGGAATTCCTCGTACTGCTGCGCCGTCAGGAGCTGATCCCACTCCGCCTGGTTCGAGGGCTTGACCACGATCATCCACCCCTTGCCGTACGGATCCTGGTTGACCGTCTCCGGCTTTTGCGGCAGCTCGCCGTTCACCTCGACCACCTCGCCCGAGACGGGCGCGAAGAGGTCGGAGACCGCCTTCACCGACTCGACGACGCCGAAGTTCTTGGTGGCCGCCACCTTCGCGCCGATCTTCGGCAGCTCGACGAAGACGACGTCGCCGAGCTGCTCCTGGGCGTAGGCGGTGATGCCGACGCGGACGCGGTCGCCCTCCTGCTTCGCCCACTCGTGCTCGCGCGTGTATTTGAGATTCCCCGGGACGTTGGCCATGGCTATGCCTTCTTCACTCGTGAGGGGTAGAAGGGCGTCTTGACCACGCGCGCCGGCTTCGCCTGGCCGCGGATCTCGACGGCCAGCTCGGTGCCGGCGCTCGCCAGCGCCGTCTCTACGTACGCCATCGCGATGTACTTGTCCGCGGACGGCGTGTATGAGCCGGACGTGACCGTGCCGACCGCACCGCTGTCCTTCAGAACCGGGTAACCGTGGCGCGCGACGGCGCGCTCGGTCATCTCCAGACCGATGAGCTTTCGCTGCACGCCCTCGGCGCGAACCTTCTCGAGCGCTTCGCGGCCGGTGAAATCGCCCTTGGCGGGTTTGACGACCCACCCCAGCCCCGCCTCGAGCGCGTTAGTGGTCTCGTCGATGTCGTTGCCGTAGAGCGCGTACTTCATCTCGAGCCGCAGCGTGTCACGCGCGCCGAGCCCGATCGGGGCGACGCCGTCGCCACGGCCCCCCGTCAGGAGGGCAGTCCAGAGCTTCTCGGTCTGGTCGGCGGGGGCGTACAGCTCGAAGCCGTCCTCGCCCGTGTAGCCAGTGCGTGAGATCAGCGTCGGCACCTCCGCGACGGTGCCGCGCTCGAATCGGTAGTAGCCGATCCGGCTGACGTCACGATCGGCCAGGCGGCCGACGAGCGCCTCGGCCTTCGGCCCCTGCACCGCGATGAGCCCCGTGCCCTCGGACGCGTTGCGCCAGCGCGCGTCCTTCACATCGCGGGTCTGCTCCGTGACCCACGCCCAGTCCTTGTCGATGTTGCCCGCGTTGACCGTGAGCAGATAGCGCGCGTCGCCCATGCGGTAGACGGTCAGGTCGTCGACGATCGTCCCGTTGGGAAAGCAGAGGAGCGAGTAGTGGATCTGGCCCACCTGCAGGGCCGCCACGTCGTTGGTGGTCAGACGCTGGAGCGCCGCGAGCGCGCCGGGGCCCTCCACCTCGAACTCGCCCATGTGGCTCACGTCGAAGAGGCCGACGGCGGCGCGCACCGTCCGGTGCTCTTCGATGATGCCGGTGTATTGCACCGGCATCTCCCAGCCTCCGAACGGCACCATGCGCGCGCCGGCCTTGACGTGCGCCTGGTAGAGCGGCGTGCGCTTGAGCGGGGTTGCGCTCAAGCTTTCGGCAGCCACTCGCGAAGCGGCTTCACCTGGCAACCGGCGCGGTCGAGCGCCTCACGGACGGCGCGGACGATGTTCTGCGCGCCGGGCGTGTCGCCGTGGCAGCAGATGGTCTGCACGGAGATGTCGATCTCGACCCCGTCGATCGTGCGCACCTTGCTCTCCATGGCCATCTTCACGGCCTGGGCGGCGGCCTTCTGCGGATCGGTGATCAAGGAGCCGGGTAGCTTGCGCGAGACGAGCGTCAGATCGACGTTGTAGGCACGATCGGCGAACCCTTCCGACGCCACCCGGACGCCCATCTTGCGGGCGAGCCGGTCGTAATTGCCCGAGCCGAGCGCCATCAGAATGAGGTCGCGGCCGGACTCGCGAGCCGACTCGGCCACCGCCGTGGCGAGCGGCTCGTCCTTCTCGATCATCGAGTAGAGGATGCCGTGTGGCTTCGTGTGCTGGAGCTCGACGCCGGCGGCGCGGCAGAATTCGCGGAGCGCGCCCGTCTGGTAGCAGAGATAGTCCTTCAGCTCCTGCGGCGTGACGTCCATCACCCGCCGCCCGAAGCCCATCAGGTCCGGCAACGAGGGATGCGAGCCGATCGCAACGCCGTGCTTGATCGCCAGCTCGACCGACTTGCGCATGACGTGCGGATCGCCCCCGTGGAACCCGCAGGCGACGTTGGCCGAGGAGAGGTACGGCATGATCTCCTCGTCCACTCCGAGCTTCCAGCGACCGTAGCTCTCGCCCATGTCGGCGTTGAGGTCGATGAACTTGGCCATGGTGAGACTCCTTATCCTCGCGCGTTCACCCGCGCGAGCGCGTTGATGAAGCGATCGACGTCCTCGTCGGTCATGGCGAGCGAGCAGGCGCCGAGACCGCGCTGGGTCATCAGGATGCCCTCGTTCACGAGCCCGAGGAACACGCGCATCGCCGCCCCCGAATCCTTCGCCTTCGCCGAGCGATAGTCGCTCAGCGACTCGGTCGTCCAGTGTAGCCAGAAGAGCGAGCCGAGACCGGTCACCTGGCCCCGCCGCCGCGTCGCGGCCAAGAGGCGCATGACGCCGCCGCGCAGGCGCTCGCCGAGCGCGTCGAGCCGCGCATACGCCTCGGGCGTGAGCGCATTCAGGGTCGCGATGCCGGCCGCCATCGTCACCGGGTTTGCGTTGAAGGTACCGCCGTGGCTGATGCGGGCGCCGCTCTTGCGCGGGTCGTAGAAGTCCATGATGTCGCGCCGCCCGCCGAAAGCCCCCACCGGCAGGCCGCCGCCGATGATCTTGCCGAAGGTCGTGAGGTCGGGCCGGACGCCGAAGCGCTCCTGGGCGCCGCCCCACGCGACGCGGAACGAGATGACCTCGTCGAAGATCAGCACAATATTATGTCGCTCGGTGATCTCGCGCAGACGCTGGAGGAATCCCTCGAGCGGCGGTATCAGTCCTGCATTACACATGATCGGATCCACTATCAGGCAGGCGATCTGGGAGGCCTCCTCCTCGAGGATCTCCGCGCACGCCTCGGCGTCGTTCCACGGCAGCACCACGACGTGCTTGAGGACCGCCGGGGGCAGCCCCGACGACCAGGCGACCGGCTTGGGCCGCCGCCGGCTCCCCGCGCCCTTGGCCTCGCCGGTGACGCTCACCATCACCCAGTCGTGCGTGCCGTGATAGGCGCCCTCGAACTTCGCGATCTTCGGCCGGCCCGTGAACGCGCGCGCCAGGCGCACGGCGTTCATCGTCGCCTCGGTACCCGAGTTGGTGAAGCGGATCGCCTGCGCCGACGGCACACGGCGGGTCAGCATCTCGGCCAGCCGCACCTCATACTCGGTCGGTCCCGGGAAGGACAGCCCGTTCTCGGCGACCTCCTGTACAGCCTTGACCACGTCTGGCGGCGCGTGGCCGAGGATCAGGCTCGTGTAATTGCCGTTGAAGTCGAGGCGATCGACGCCGTCGACATCCCAGACGTGGGCGCCCTGGCCCCGCTGGATGGCGAACGGGTAGGGATCGAAGAAGGTCGTCGTCCGGCTGTTACCGCCGGGCATGACGGCGAGCGCCTCCTCGTGCAGGGTGCGCGAACGCGCGGTCTTCGCGGTGTACTCGCTCAGCTCCTTCTCGACACTCATGCGATCTCCTCCCTCACCACCGCTCCCAGTACCGCATCGGATTCGCGCAGAAGCCGGTGCGCCTCGGCCACGCCGACCGCCTGGAAGCGGAGCGACTGGCCCGGTCTCGCCTGACCGACGCGCCCGATGTCGCAGGAACAGACCGTCGCGAGCTTCGTGTAGCCGCCCGTCGATTGGCGGTCGACCAGCAGGACGATGGGCTGGCCGTCGCCGGGCACCTGCACCGATCCGAGCGCGATGCCATCGGAGATGATGTCATGACCTCTCGCGTGCTCGATGCGAGGCCCGCGAAGGCGCGCGCCCATCCGGTCGGACTGCGGTAGCACTTCGTACGGGCTGCCGAGCAGCGCCCTGATCCCGGCGTCGGTGAAACGATCGTCTTGCGGCCCGAGGACGAGACGGATCGGCTGCGCGCTGCGGTAGTCCGGCACCGCGCCGGGCTCCACCCGCCGCGGCCGCACGGGCCACGACGGCAACGTCGAGAGCGAGTCGGCCTTCCGGAGGGCGCGCCCCTCGAGCCCACCCATGCGGCCGCGAACGTACGTCGACCGCGACCCGAGCACGAGCGGTACATCGAGTCCGCCCGAGAACGCGACGTAGGAACGCACCCCTGCGCGCGCCGGTCCGAGCTTCACGACGTCGCCCGCGTCGAGCGCGATCGTGGCCCACCGCGGCGCCTCTGCGCCATTCACGGTCACCGGCATGTCGGCGCCGGTCACTGCGATGGCAGCAGCGGCGTCCACCTCGAACCGCGGGCCGATCAGCGTGCACTCGAGCGCGGCGGCGCCATCGACATTGCCGACGAGCCGGTTGGCGACCACGAACGCGAAGCGATCGACCGGGCCCGACGGCGGAATGCCGTGGCGCAACTGTCCGGCGCGGCCGAGATCCTGCACGGTCGTCTGCGGGCCGGCGTCAAGGATCGTGATCACGAGATCACCGGCTGGTAGGTTCGCGCCGCCACGGCCCTACCGATCGCGTCGAACTCGGCACGCTCGATTCGCCGGAAGCGCACGCGGTCCCCCGCGCGCAGGAGCGTCGGCTCCGCCGCCCCGGGGTCGTAGAGCGCCAGCGGCGTGCGCCCGAGAATCCAGAATCCGCCCGGGCTCTCCACCGAGTAGATGCAGCACTGGATGCCCCCGATACCGACGCTGCCCGGCGGCGTCTTGGTGCGCGGCGTGTCCAGGCGGGGGATGTTGATGCGCTCGGGCATGCCGGTCATGTACGGCAGCCCGGGGGTGAAGCCGATGAAGTAGACCAGGTACTCGGCGCCGGCGTGGAGCCGGATCAGATCGTCGGCGGACAGGGCGAGTCGCTCGGCAGCCGAGACGAGGTCGAAGCCGAGCTCGGGATCGTCATAGCAGCAGGGCAGCTCGACGGACCGGGCCGGCGGCAGCACTCCGGTGGTCGCCTGCGGCACCAGCTCGGCGATCGACGCGCAGAGCGTTTCGTAGTCGACCTCGCGGGGCTCGTAGTAGACGAGAAGCGACGAGTACGTGGGGACCGTCTCGACCACGCCGCTCAGCGCCTTCTGCTGGATCAAGAACTCGAGCGCCCGGACATGGGTGTTGCCCTCCACGCTGATCTCCTCGCCGAGCTCCACACTCACGGCGAGATCGCCCGCCGGCCGGAACCGCAACGCGCTAGATCGCCGACAGCGCGGAGTTGGGAAGGTCCGTGATGAACATGTGCCCCGGGCTGTGCGTGATCATGAACGGCGGCTTCGACGCGAGCGCGACCGCCTGGGGCGTGACGCCGCACGCCCAAAAGACGGGCACGTCGCCCCGAGCAAATTCCTGCGCGTCACCCCAGTCGGGCCGCGCGATGTCGGCGATGCCGATCGCCGCCGGATCGCCGACGTGCACGGGCGCGCCGTGGGCGCCAGGAAAGCGGGCGCTCGCGGTCACCGCCTTGGCGAGCTGGGCGGCGGCGATGGGCCGCATCGACACGACCATGGGCCCGTGGAAGACGCCGGCGGGCCGGCACTGGGTCGACGTGCGCCACATCGCGACGTTCTTGCCGTGCTCCATGTGCCAGAGCCGGATACCCGCGTCGAGCAGCGCCCACTCGAACGTGAACGAGCAGCCGAGCAGGAATGCGACCAGGTCGTCCCGCCAGTACGGCGTTGCGTCCGAAACCTCGTCGGCGAGGACGCCGTCCTTGTAAATGCGGTAGCGCGGAATATCGGTGCGGAGATCGGCGCCCGGCGCCACGCCTACCGGCTCGGGCGAGCCGACGTCGGTCACCTCGATGAGCGGGCAGGGCCGCGGGTTGCGCTGGCAGAAGAGAAGGAAATCGTATGCATGATCCCGCGGCAGGACCGCCAGGTTGGCCTGCACGTAGTTCTGGCCGAGCCCCGCGGTGATCCCCTTGATCTTGCCGTTGCGGATGTCCTGCCGGATCTCCCGCGGATGGCGCGTGTCGATCGGCATACTCGAATTCTACCTCTGGCCGAGGCGCGGCCACACGTCCGGATTCACCAGCACGTCGGGCCGCTCGCCGCGCAGGACCCGAAGCATCTCGCCCGAGACCTGCATGGCCGCCTGGCGGGTCGCCTCGCGGGTGACACCGGCCATATGCGCCGAGCAGACGACGTTCTCGAGGTTGAGAATCGGGTTGTCGGCGGACGTGGGCTCGTCCTCCCAGACGTCGAGCCCGGCGGCGGCCAGCTTGCCGCGGGTCAGCGCCTCGAAGAGGGCCCGCTCGTCCTGCACCGGGCCGCGCGACGTATTGACGTAGATCGCGCTCGGCTTCAGGAGCGCGAGCGTTTTCTCGTTGATCATGTGGCGCGTCTCGGGCGTGAGCGGCGTGTGGGTGGTGAGCACGTCCACCTGGGGAAGAAGCTCTTCCAGGCTCTTGACCGGCTCGGCCCCGCGCCGGCGCAGCTCGTCGTCGGGCACGTACTTGTCGTAGCCGAGCACGCGCATCCCGAGGGCGCCGGCGAACTTGGCGACACGGCGGCCGACGTTACCGACCCCGACGATGCCGAGGGTCTTGCCGCCGAGCTCCGAATTGCCGGCCCGGCTCGTGCTCCAGCCGCCCTTGCGCATGTCCTTGTCCATCGCGAGCGTGCGCTTCACCGAGACGAGCATCAGCATGAGCGCGTGCTCGGCCACGGCCTGGGAATTCGACCCGGGGGCGTGCACGACCGCGACGCCGAGGCGCGTGGCCGCTGGTATATCGACGGTGTCGAGCCCGACGCCGTGGCGTCCGACGACCCTGAGCTTTCCACAGGACGCCATGAGACTTTCCGTGCATCGCGGCCTCACGCGGAAGAGAATCCCCTGAGCCTCGGCGGCCACCTTGACCAGGCCGGCCTCGGTCTCGTCCTCGCAGACGACGACGCGCGCCTCCTTGTCGAGAAGCGCCTTGCCGTCGGGATGAATGGGTCCGGCGAGCACGACCAGCGGCCGCCGATCAGTGGCCATCGATGCGGATCTCCTTTTTTCATCGGCGCGCCTCGGCCGGCGGGGCCCCAGCCCCGCGACGGCCTGCAGCGCGCACTGCTCGGGGCCCGGATTTTACTACTTCCAGGCCACCAGGACGAGGCGCGCAGCGTCCAGCGAGAAAGGAGTGCCGTCGAGCCCGCCGTAGAGCTCGACGCGGCTCCAGCGCTCGGGGCGGAGCATCGCCGACAGTTCGTGCGCCGAGTAGAGCCGGATCTCGCTCTCGCCGATCAGCTCCTGCACGCCATCCTTGCCCTTGGCCGTCGCCCGCCGCAGCCGGAACCACCGGGCCTTCCAGCGGCTCGTCGCGGGATCGAACGAGTTCTCGATACGCAGCGTCCAGCCGTTCACCCTCTTGCGCTCCTCCGGCGGTAGCGAGCGCACGAGCTGATCGCGGTTGCGCGTGTCGAGGACGAAGATGCCGCCGGGCTTGAGGGCGCGCCAGAAGCGGTCCACCACCAGGCGATCCTCGTCGTCGGAGAAGTAGCCGATCGAGCTGAACAGATTCACGGCCAGATCGAACTCGCTCGGGAACTCCATGTCGCGGATGTCCTGGCAGACGAGCGTGAGGCTCACCTTCGCCTCGTGGGCGGCCTTACCGGCGCGCTCGAGCTCGGTCTCGCTGAAGTCGACGCCGGTCACCTGGTAGCCCAGGCGGCCGAGCTCGATCGAGTGGCGCCCGAAGCCACAAGGCGCGTCCAGCACGCTGGCGCCGGCCTCGAGCCCCGCGATGCCGGTGATCCACTGCACCTCGGTGGCCGCGTCAACCGCCGAGGCGAACGCATGCGAGATCTGCGGCCACGCTTCGCGGAAGAACCGCTCGCTCTGAAACACCTCGGGCATTATAGTCCCCTTCATGACAACGCTGGTCACCGGTGGGTTCGGCTGCATCGGCGCGTGGGTGATCCGCGGACTGCTGGCCGCGGGCGAGCGGCCCGTCGTGTTCGATCTGGGCGACGACCCGTGGCGCGTGCGCATGATCGCCGGTCCCGACGCGCCGGAGCGGCTCTGCCTGGTGCGAGGCGACATCACCGACAAGGCGCAGCTCGAGCGCGTCGTACGCGATCATGGAGTCCGGCGCGTCATCCACCTCGCTGCCTGGCAGGTGCCTCTCTGCCGTCAGGACCCACCGCGCGGCGCCTCGATCAACGTCACCGGCACCGCCAACGTCTTCGAGGTGGCGCGCGCGTCGGCCGGTCAGGTCGAGCGCGTGGTCTACGCTTCCTCGGCGGCGGTGTTCGGCGCGCCGAGCCTCTATCCGCCCGGGCCGATCAAGGACGACGCGCCACCGCGGCCGGCGACGCACTACGGCGTTTACAAGGTGGCCAACGAGGAGACGGCGCGCATCTACTGGGAAGAGCATCGGATCGGCTCCGCGGGCTTCCGCCCGCTCACGGTCTATGGGCCCGGCCGTGATTTCGGGCTCACGGCCGATCCGACACTTGCGATGAAGGCGGCCATCCTCGGGCGGCCTTTCCAGATCCGCTGGGGCGGCTCGACCGACCTCATCTACACCGAAGACGTCGCGCGCGCGTTCCTGACGGCCGCGGCGGCGCGGCTCGACGGCGCCCGCGTCTACAACCTCCACGGCGCGTCGGCATCGGTCGCCGACGTGGTGCGCGCGGTCGAGGCGGCGTGGCCGCCGGCCAAGGAGCTCATTACCCACGTCGACCTACCGCTCCCCTTCCCGGCCGCGCTGGACGACGCACCATATCAAAAGGATCTAGGTCCCGCGCCGCCCACGTCGCTCGCCGTGGGTGTCCAGAAAACGCTCGACGAGTTCAAACACCTGCAGAAGAGCGGGCGGCTCGACGCTCGGGAGCTCGCATGACGGCCTACCGCCTGCGGCTCGCGTCGGCCGCCGACGCCGAGCAGATCTGCCGGATCTACAACCAGGGCATCGAGGACCGCGTCGCCACGCTTGAGGTCGAGCTTCGCACGCCCGACGAGCGCCGCGAGTGGCTCGAGAGCCGAAGCCCGCGCCATCCCGTGATCGTCGCCGAGCACGAAGGGGGCGCAATCGCCGGCTGGGCGAGCCTCAACGTGTTCAACCCGCGCGAGGCGTACCGGTTCGTCGCCGACATCTCCGTGTACGTCGAGCGGAGCTGGCGCGGAAAGGGGGCTGGCCGCGTGCTCCTCGAGCGGCTCGTCGAGCTAGGCCGCCAGCACGGGTTCCACAAGCTCGTGCTCGCGGCGTTTCCGTTCAACGAGAGCGGGATGGCGCTCTACGAGCGGCTCGGCTTTCAACCGGTCGGGATCTACCGCGAGCAGGGCCAGCTCGACGGCAAGTGGGTCGACACCATCGTGATGGAGCGACTCTTGTCGAGCTGAGCCCGTCGAGCGGAGGCGCGCGCTACCTGACGCGGACCGTGACGTAGACCGACATGCCCGCGCGGAGCGTGTGCGGGTTGCCGATTCCCCTTCCGTCGAGGTGGATGCGCACGGGGACGCGCTGGACGACCTTCACCCAGTTGCCGGTGGCGTTCTCGGGCGGCAGGAGCGAGAAGCGGGCGCCGGTGCCGGCGCTCATCGAGTCGATCACGCCGGTGTAGGCCTTGTCGGGATAGCCGTCGACCTCCACGGTCGCCTTCATGCCGGGCTTGAGCCGCGACAGCTGTGTCTCCTTGAAGTTGGCGACCACCCAGACGTCCTGCAGCGGCACGATCGCCAGGAGCGGCTGCCCCATCTGCACCACCTGCCCCAGCTCGACGCTCCGCTTGGACACGACGCCGTCGAGGGCAGCGCGCACCTCGGTGTACTCGAGCTGGAGCTCGGCGAAGGCGAGATCGGCCTGCATCTCGCGCAGGCGCGCCTCGGCCCGGCTCGCCTCGGCGTCCTTGATGGCGACCTGGTGGATCTGACTTTCGGCGAGCGCGAGGGCGGCCCGCGCCTCGGCGACTCGCTGGCGCGCCTGATCGACCGCGTGAATCCGGGCGCCCAGCTCCGCCTCCGCCTGCTGGATCTCACGCTCCGTCTGCGCCAGGCGCCGTTCCAGGGCTTGCACGGTCGAGCCGGCGGTCTCGTAGGCCGACTCGGCCAGATCGAAGTCGCGCCGCGCGACCAGATCGCTCTGCAAGAGGCTGCGGGACCGCTCGAGCTCCCGGGCCGCCTGGCGCTGGGTGCTCTTGGCTCCGGCCACGTCGGCGCGCATCGCGTCGGTCGCGGAGCGCCGCGCCTCGAGCCGGGCGCGCGATTCCTCGACGGCCGACTCGGCGGATCGCACGCCGACCACCGCCGCCTCCAGCGCGGCGCGGGCCTGGTCGATCTGGGCGCGGGTGCCCTCGCGCGTGAGCGGCACTTCAGATCGCGCGGCGCGGAGGGTCGCCTGGGCGGTGGCGACGGCGGCCCGCGCCTGCTCGCGCTTGGCCTGGAAGTCACGCGGATCGACACGCAGCAGGACGTCGCCCTGCTTGACCGCCTGGTTGTCCTGGACGAAGAGCTCGACGATGTGCCCGGCGACCTTCGCGCTGACCGGTGAGATCGTGCCCTCGACGTACGCGTCGTCCGTCGACACGTAGGTGATGGACTTGTACCAGACGTGACCGCCGTAAGAAAGGGTCGCCAGGCCGACGAGGCAGCCGAGCGCCAGTAGCAGCTTACGCTTCATGGGGCATCCGGCATTTTACTCCGGAAGCCGTGGGCGCGGGTAGCGAGAGGGCCGGTGCTTTCTTTACGGAGTGTGCTATATGTATGGGCCAGTTTTGATGGGATCTCCTGCCCCATTCTTACGTGTTCTCGTGACGGGCCTGCTGCTCTCGGCGGGCGGCTGCGCGTGGTTGAAGTCCGCCCCGACGCCGATTTTGCCGCCGGAGGAGCTCTACCAGCTCGGCGAGACGGAGCTGGGCAACCGGCGGTACGACGAGGCGCGACAGAATTTCCGGAAGATCGTCGAGCGGCACCCGAACTCGGCCTACGCGGCGCGAGCCCGCTTCCTCGTCGGCGAGGCGTTCTACCGCGAGGGGGAGTTCGACAAGGCGGTGAAGGAGTTCGAGGCGTTCCTGGCATTCTTTCCCCAGCACCAGATCGCCGATCTCGTCCAGTTCCGGCTCGCCATGAGCTACTACGACCAGATGAAGCCGGTCGAGCAGGACCAGGGACTGACGGTGAAAGCGATCGAGCAGTTCCGCAAGCTCGTCAAGGAGTACCCGGCGAGCCGATACGCCACCGACGCCCTCGGGAAGATCGACGTGTGCCGGGGCCGGCTCGCGCAGAAGGAGCTGTGGGTCGCGACCTACTACTTCAACCAGGGCAATCCGAGCACCGCCCGCCAGCGGCTGGAGCTGGTGCTGAAGGACTATCCGCGAACGCTCGTGGTCCCCGAGACCCTCTTCTTGCTGGCCGAGGTGAACTTCTACGAGGGCAAGGCGGCGGAGGGCAACGAGCTGCTCCGCCGTCTCTCCGCGGAATACGGGTACACCGAGTGGGGCCGGCGGGCCAACGCTCGCCTGCGGGCTCAAAGGTAATCGCCGTGCACGACATCGTCGACCTCCGCTCCGACACGCTGACGCTTCCCACGCCGGAGATGCGCGAGGCCATGGCGCGCGCCCAGGTCGGTGACGACGTCTGGGAGGAGGATCCGACTGTCCAGCGCCTGGAGGCGATGTCCGCCGAGTGCCTGGGGAAAGAGGCCGGACTCTTCGTCGCCTCCGGCACGATGGGCAACCTCGTCTCGGTCCTGAGCCACACGCAGGCCGGTCAGGAAGTCGTGCTCGATCTCGACTCGCACATCTTCAACTACGAGGTCGCCGGCGCGGCGGTGATCGGCAGTGTGCAGATGCGGCCGGTGAAGACCGCGCGCGGATTCCTCGCACCGGACCAGGTCCGCGAGGCCCTGCGTCCTGCGAACATCCACATCCCACCGACCGGGCTGGTGTGCGTCGAGAACACCCACAACCGCCACGGCGGCACCTGTTGCACGCCGGAGGAGATCAGCGCAGTTGCCGCCGTCGCCCACGGCGCGTCGGTTCTGGTGCACCTCGACGGGGCGCGGCTCTTCAACGCGGCGGTCGCCCTCAAGCGGCCGGCGCGCGAGTTCGCCCGCGACGTCGACTCCGTCACGTTCTGCGTGTCCAAGGGCCTCGCCGCCCCGGTCGGCTCGGTCATCTGCGGCTCGGGCGCGTTCATCACGCGGGCCCGGCGCGTGCGCAAGATGCTCGGCGGCGGCATGCGTCAGGCCGGCGTCATTGCGGCCGCGGGCATCGTGGCGCTCGAGCGCATGGTAGACCGGCTCGCCGAGGACCATGCCAACGCGCGTGCGCTGGCCGAGCGGCTGGCCCGGATTCCCGGGCTCGTCATCGATCCGGCGAGCGTGCAGACGAACATCGTGATCTTCTCGGTCGAGCGGCCGGGCGGTCCCGCGGCGGCGGCGGCCGCCACGGCCGAGCTAGTGGCGGGATGCGCCGCGCGCAAGGTGAAGATCCACGCGATCGGCCCCGCCGCGATCCGCTGCGTGACCCACAAAGACATCGACGCGGAGGACATCGCCCGCGCGGGCGACGCCTTCGCGGAAATCACCCGTACGTGGTAGCTCCAGGGGGCGCCATGGCCGAACGACTGCTCGAGGTCAAAGGGCTGAAGACGTACTTCTACACCGACGAGGGCGTCGTCCGCGCCGTCGATGGGATCGACTTTCACATCAACAAGGGCGAGACGCTCGGCATCGTCGGCGAGTCCGGCTCCGGCAAGAGCGTCACGGCGCTCTCGGTCATGCGGCTGATCCCGCAGCCCCCGGGCCGCATCGTGGAGGGCACCATCCACTACGGCGGGCGC